>JBHLME010000010.1:0-47097 GCA_048938445.1 Promethearchaeota archaeon
CTAAAATGCATGTTGGAGGTGCTGCAAATCCAAATGCAGATCCTATGGAATCCGAAATTCTAAAAATAGGTAGAAAAGCAGAAGCTGGTTGTGAATTCATTCAAACACAAGTAGTTTATGATCTCGACAGAACTATTGAATTCTTGCAAGCTATTGGTAAATATAAAGTTCCAGTATTTCTTGGCATATCTCCAATGAAAAGTTATGCGATTGCTAAAGGTTTTGACATGTTTGTTCCAGGTGTTGACGTGCCAAAAGATATTTTAGCACAGTGGAAGAGCGTGAAAACTGATATTACAGATAAAGTGCAACAAAAAGAAGCTTATGACCAATTAAACTATGAATTTTTCAAACCATTCATTACAGAGTTAAAATCAAAGAATTTATTAGCTGGAGTCCATTGCATGGCTGTTCACTATACAAGAATCTTTCCAAAATTAGTGGACGTCATAAAAGGATAAATCTATACTTTTTCTTTTTTATTTTTTTAAAATTATAACTTATCTTAAGTTAAATCGATTAAATTTTATTTTAATTCCTATTTATTTTTGATTGAACCGATTGATTTATATAATACTTCTTTTTTCAGTTTGATGAAAGAAAATATATATTTTGATACTTAATAAGAAGTCAGTTATGTGATTTTATGAACGAGGAAATTGAAAAAAATATTAGATTTTTTAAATTGAGCTATTCAGGATTATTATTAGAACCCAAGGTAGACTCTGAGGAAGATAAATTAGAACTCTTTAATATAAATAATGTTATAGCAGTTCATGTGAAAGATAAAAAGCGAATGTATATTTGGGTTGGGAAGCATTCAACCCAAAGCTTACAATATTATATCTCCAAGATAAGAGCTATTATTTCTCGAGAATATTCTGATCTGGTAACGCTAAGATACATTCATACGGACTCAGGATCAGAAATCCCTGAATTTTTTGATTCTACAGAATTATCAAAAGATAAGTTACATGATCAATTGAAATTTCAAGAAAAAATATTAGCACCAAAAGTATCCGAAATTAGTGATCTTAAAAATATGGCCGATGAGTACTTTATGGCCGAAGATTATGACAAAGTTATCGAAATTTCTCAAAAAATTATTGAATTGGCTGATGAGCTCGGAGATGAAGGACTTAAAAAAGATCAAAAAGAATTCATAAATGAAGCCCAACAAAGAGCTGGACTTAAAAAAATAATGTTAAGTGCTGAGCAAGAATCTGAAGAAATCAATAAACAATTTATAGAACTTATCAATACTGATAAAATAATTGATGCTCACGACTTTATTAATGCTTTTAAATCGAAATATGAAGAAATTGATTTATCATCTATACCTAAAATTGATGAAATTCTTACGAATGAGAAACAAATTTGGAAGGCGTTTTTAACAAAACAAGATGATCTAATTAATGAAATAAATGTTCTAGAAAAAAAAATTTTCACCTGCATTGAAAAACAGGATATTGCAGAAGCGGAAAAGAGTTTTAAGAAGGTTAAAGCTTTACTCGAGAAAATTATCGATGAAACAATACAAAATAAATGGAAAGACATTGAACAAACTGTTATGAAATCAAGAGCTGATTATGATGATATGATCCAAAATTCGAAAAATACGGTTAAACAACTTCAGGAAATAATAAAAAAAAATGAAGAAAATAATGAATTAGAATTATTAATAGAAAATTGCCAGAATATTATAACGCATTTAAAGTTAGTAAAGGATAATGCTTTACTAGATCAATATTCTCAATTACTAGAAGAATCACTAGAAAAAAAACGTCTAAACAATTTGGTAGAAGTTATTGATGATTTAAGAAAAGAAAGTAAGATAAAATTGAATGAAGGGAATTTAATTGAATGTTTAAAATATTATGATAAAATTCTAAATCAATTAAAGGATTTTATGAATTAATTACTATGATAAAAAAAGGTGAAACAATTTGGAACCGAAAGATAACGAAAAACGATTAACTGAGGAAGAAAGAGCACAGATAAAAGCTCTTGAAAAGATTGATGAATTAATAATCGTTCAAAATAACCATTATATGTTGGGAGAATATGATGATGCAATTAAAATTACTGAAGAAATAATTGAACTTGCGAAAAAAGATAATTTGTTAGAACTTGTAAAAGAGCAAGAAGATTATATTCAACAGATGCTAGCTGCAAAAGATAAAAGTAAACGATTAGCTGCTCTTAAAGAATTAAGCGAAATGAAAAAGAAAAAAGTTATTGAATTATTAGAATCTGGAGAAATTTTGAAAGCACATGAAATTGTAGAAGATTTTAAGAAAGAATATGGTAATGAATTTAATTTGAAGAAAATTGCATCTGCAAGAACTTTCATTCAAAAAGAAGAAGATATATGGATTAAATTCATTAAAAAACAAGAATCCTTGAAAGAAGAAATAAAGATTTTAGAAAAATTAATCATTAAAGCTAGAGATGAAAATGATATGATTGCACAGTCTAAAATCTTGGATCAAGCAAAACCTCTAGTTTTAAAGTACGTGATTGAGGATATAAATGAGAAATGGAGTATATATGAAAAGGAACATTCGGATTTTATAGGAATAATAAACGAAGAAATAGCGATTTATGAAGAAAAATTTCTGGAAAATAAAGAAAATAATAAATTAAGCGCAGCAATTAATTATTGCGAAAAAATCATAGAAAACGCACAGAAGAGTGGTAATGTAGAGGTCATAAATAAATTCACCCAAATAGTTCAAGATATGAAAAATCAGTTTGAAAGTCAAGCAAGCGAAAAAAATAAGATTCTAAAAGAAATACAAGAGAAGGCAAAACAACTTGAAAGCGCTATTAAGGTTGAAGAAAATACCCTCCCTCTAATCGAGGAATTTTCAATTAATGATCTCCTAGGTGACATTACTGGAGATATTAATGAGACATTAGATAAAATTGGAAATTTACTTAGTGAACACAGGGTTGAGATAAAGAAAGAAATTTCAAATAAAGCAGTTTTAAGATCTGCTTCGGGAGAAATTGTAGAATTCGATAAAGATATTGAAGTAAAAGAAGATAATGAAGAACCTACGAGTTATTCTGTCCAATCTGGATTTACTAATCCATTTGATGATATTATAGAAGAAGGTATTCTTACAGATCTCGTTCCATATAATTTTGAAATAACACAGGTTACTTATAATGGCGAATTGGTTCCTCAACTTCCTGATAAAAATTTAACCAAAGATGGTCTTGAAATAAATTGGAAATTAGAAAATATTCCCCCTAATGAAAAAGTAGAAGTTAATTATGATTTACGAAGACGTGTGTCTCGTACGATTATCTTCATACTTGAAAATCATTTAAAAATAATCAAAACACACTCAAATTTGAATTCTATCGATATTGAAGGATCTTATGACGTTAAAATTCCATTTACGAATTCATTTGGTTTAGTACTAAATGGAGTCGTAGTAGAAGATATAATCCCCCTATATTATCTTCACTTTGTAAAAGAACCTACAAAACTTTTGCCTGCACCACCAACTAGCTCTAGTATGGGGGATTTAATAAAGTGGAATGTAGGTAAAATGGAAATGGAAACATTAAATTATCATTATCGACTCCTAGAAATTTATCGATTGGAAGAAATTAAAATTAAAGTTGATGAATTAGATACTAAAGGTGCTGAAGCTCTCAAGCAGGTAAATATTAACGAAGCCCTTCATAACTTTGAGCAAATTAAGAATATTATTTCAAATTACCTTAAATGATGTTACCATAAACAAATGTCAGTTCCTTATAGTAAACCAATTATTTTTATTGCATCTTGGAATAAGGAAATTGGAATTAAAATCGAAAATAATTTTCCTATATCGATTAACCTTGATTTGGAACAAATAGCAATGCAAATTTTTATCACTTATCAAAATTTCTTCTCTATTGAGGATAAAAACGAAATTAAACGGAGTTTTTTTGAAATTCCCATTAAAAATCTTATCAGAAAAGCAAAAATATTGATAGATTCTATTGTTGATGAGAGAAACAATGAAAAAATACCCTATATAGTGGTTATACTCTTTCCTGATTATATAATGGATAAAGTTATGGATAAATTTAATGATATTATGGAACAAATAGGAACTGAATTTTTAAATAAGAATCTTATGCTTTTCTCTGATAAGTACGCAAAAATAACTGAATTACTATTATTGGAGCAGAAAGTACAAGATAAAGAAATTATCATTAATGAGAATTATTCTTCAAATGATTCCGTACAAGACTTTAAGAAAGGAATAGAATTATTTTCAAAAAAGAGTTTCGAACAAGCATATTTTCTGATAAAAAAGGCCTTCTTAAAATTTAAAAGTGAAAATAATGTTAAACTTTTATTAGATTCTCTTTTCTTTATTGCTACCACATTATCAGAATTAAATAAATTTCAAGCAGCTCAAGAGTATTATGAAGAATTAGCATCATTAGCAAGTTCTTTAAACCATCAAAAATATCTTGAAACAGCTTTATTCATGGTGGGTTTTTGTGCTTATAAAAGAGGAGAATATGAGGTTACTTTACAAAAATTCTCTTTATTAAATTCTTTAGATAAAAATTATATTAATAAATTTCAATATTATTCCCTTTGGGGCCGAATTTTAAGATTAACAGGTCAATATGATAAATCCTTACAGAATTTGGAAAGTGCCCTTGATATTAGTGAAAAATTAGAGCTAACTCAAAAAGAAAAGGAAAATAAAGCTCAAATTATATTGGAAATGGGGCATATTCATTATAAAATGGCAATTGATGGTTTAAAAGCAAATTTCATTATTAAAGATCAGTTTAATCCATATTTTCAAAATGCAATTAAATATTATGATGATGCTATAAGAATTTGGGAGGATTTAGAAAATTTTACTCGCCTTAAGAATGTTTATCAACTAGTAGGAAATATATATGAAGTATTAAATGAGACAGATCGTGCAATCTCCTCCTATGATAAAGCGTTAAAGTATGCAGAAATGACCAATGATGCATTAGGGAGGATGGAAATTTATAGTCTCATGGTTTATCAATATCAAAAGAATGAAGAATATGAAATCCTCATTAAATTTTTAGATGAAATACTCTCCAAATTAAGAGCATATGCTTTTATTGATCTTAATACCATTAGCAATTATCACATGCAACTTGGTAAATCTCTCATAAAGATTGGAAAGAAGAAAGAAGCCCTCTCAGAGTTATTAATCGCATTAAATATATACAATCAGTTTAAGTACCCTATTAAAGAAGGATTAGATACACTTCAAGAAATAATCAATATATATAAGCAAGATAATCAAGAAAATTATGTAAAATATTATGAAAAGCAATATAATGATTTGCTAGAGAAAATACAGAATTATAAAGCTCAACAAGCGATTTCTCTTAAATTTAGAATATTAAACATAATAAAAGAACTCTGGATTTTCACGAATGAAGGTGTTGAACTTTTATCAAGTGCTCCAGAATCAAAATTAAATCCTCAACTATTTGGAGGTTTTATTTCTGCATTACAAGCTTTGAGTACTGAGCTCTCTTCAGAAAAATTAAGATCGGTCATGATAGGTTCATTTAAATATTCAATTTATACTGAGAAAGACTCTCCTATTTTCATCATTGGTAGATCAACATTACAAGCCAATACAAGTATTATTGAAAAAATTTTAAGAACTATTTTTCAAGAATTCTTGAAAAAATTTCACCCATTTTTAGAAGACTATGATGGAGACTCCTCGAGATTTCTAGTTTTTTTAAATACTATAGAAAAAATGACTGAAAAAGACCTTATTTCTTAGATTTTCCAAAATTTAAATAAATTTTTATAAGATTAGTATTATTTTGTAATAAAATTTAATTCACTAAAAATACCATTTACTAATTTAAGAGATATACATGCATTTAATGTTGATTACTTTTGATAGCCTTCTCGGTCCAAAAATTTATCTTACAGTACCGGATACAATATCAAATGAAAAATTGAAAGAGAGAATTTCTGATTTTCTTAATTTAGATTTGGGGAAATCCTTTTTTGAAATTAATATAATCGAAGAAAGTTTAAAAACTTTCAATCTTTATATCGAAATCCCCTCAGAAATAGCAAGAGGGGGGATTGAAATGGCATTAATAAGTTTGATAACGGAAAAAAATTATAAAAGTTCATTATTTTATGATATATTAAAAGATACTCAAAAACAAATGTTAGAGGTAAAAGATCTTTATAAAGGATTTTATATGGATGATAAGATTTCAGATAGTCAAGTTGAGATTAAATATAAGGAACTTAAGAACATTTTAAATCAATCTTATGAAAAATGTGAAGGAGCAATTTCACATTCAACAATAGGGAATATATTAATTTTAGGAATAAATAAAGTAGGGAAAACATCGATAATTAACCATCTTAAAGAAAAGAAGTTTTCTTCAAATATTAAACCCACATTAGCATTAACCTTAATAGAGCTGATTATTGACACTTATTTATTTAAAATAGTTGATGTTGGAGGTCAGAAAAGATTAAGAAATCAATGGTGGTCATATACATCATCACCTGATGCTATAGTATTTGTTTTTGATGTAAATGATAAGGGAGAACGCTTAGATGATACAAAAGAAGAATTCTTAAAGATTCTCGCAAAGTTATCAACAAAATTAGAAAAGTTACCTATATTAATATGTGCTAATAAAATGGATTTAGCTTCAGATAAAATTGATTTGGATTATTTTAAAGAGTTATTAATTCCAAAACAAGTAAAGCTTAACTATAAGTTACAGTTAACGAGTGCTATTTCAGGGGAAGGACTAGGAGATGGATTTAAATGGCTTGTCAAGAATTTAATGGAAATTTCATAAATTATAGAATTAATAAGTTTATCGTGGGTAAAGATGGTTTCAAATAATTCGGATAATATAAAAAAAACTTCAAATATTCTTATCTTTATATCTATTTGGGATGAAGAAGTAGGCCCAACTATAGTGGATATCCATCCAAGGGTAAATATAGGGAATATTGAACAAATAACAATTCAAATTTTTCAAGCATATCAATTTTTTTGGGATTCTCCTGATAAACCTTATAATAGAGCAAAAATGGTCTTGCCATTTAGAAATATCAACAAAAAAGCAAAAATCTTCTTTGATATCATTCCTAATCCCGATATTCGAGGAGGATTTCAACCTTTTAATGTTGTAATACTTTGTCCTGATTATTTTTCCGATGAAAACTTATACATTTATGATGAGATTATGCTTAAAATTTCAAAAGACTTTGCCAAGCAACAAAATATTCGCCTTGAAAACTACTATCAGGAAGTTTATGATTTACTTGCATTAGAAGAAATTAATAAAAATGAGCCTGTTGAATTGGAAGATAATTATTCATATACAATTGCTATGGATGACTTTCAAGCAGGAATAAAATTATTTCAAACAAGAAATTATAAAGAAGCGTATAATTTATTAAAGAAAGTCCTGATAAAGTTTGAGCAAGAAAACCATAGAAACCTAATAATGGAAGTAGTGTATCTCATTGCATCCTTATTAGCTCAGCAAAAAGAATTCAACAATTCATATGAATTCTTTTCAAGATTAGAAAGTCTTTCAATTGAATTAGAACATCAAAAATACTTGGAAATAAGTAGATTTATGAAAGGATTCTGTGCATATAAAAATGAAAATTTCGTTGAAGCATTGGAGAACTTGAAAAAAATTGAAATTTTATCATCACAAAATATCAATAAAATACAATATTTTATGATGCATGGAAATATCCTCCAACAATTTAAACGATTAGAAGAGTCCCTAATCTCCTATAAAAATGCATTAGATTTAATACATAATTCACCTCAAATAGATAAATTAAGAAAACAACAAGCACACATACTATACGAAATTGGCTATGTACACTATAAAATTGCCGTGCAAAACCTTAGGAATTTAGGATTGGATAAAATGCAAGATAATGAAACCAACTTTAATGAAAGTATAAGGTATTTAGATGAATCTGTAAAAATTTTAACAAAATTAAATGATTACGATTTTTTAATCCAAGTATATCAGTTAATAGGAACAATTTTCGAACTTTTAGGTAATATGGATAATTCCATTTATTATTTTAAAGAAGCAATGGATCTAGCAATGAAAAACAAGAGATTTGGAAAGAAGCTAACAATCATTACTAAATTGATTCAAAAACAAGCTGAATTGGAAAAACATGAAAAGAATGTTAAAATTATCGAAAATTTATTGAAAGAAATTGATAATCTCAAACTAGTAGATTTACATACAATCGCTACTTTTCATGTTAAGTTAGGAGAATCTTTAATTAAAATTGGAAATAAAGAAAAGGGAATTAAGGAAATGATAGAAGCACATGAAATTTTTAAAACCTTCCAAACACCTGTATATAATGATCTCCTATTATTATCCCAAATTGTGAACTTCTTCACAGAAATAAAAGATTTTGAAAAAGTAACTTATTATGGAGAAGAAATCAATAAAATCTCAAAAGAACTTCATGAATTTTCAATCCAAAAACCAAAATTATCCTCTCCATTGCATACTATCGGAGAAATATGGATTTATTCAACTTCTACGGGGGTTACATTATTTAGCTATGCTCCTGAGACTCAAGTCGATCAAGACCTCCTCGGAGGTTTTTTAACAGCAATACAGCAATTCAGTTTAGAACTATCGCAAAAAGAATTCGATTCCATGGTAATTGGTAATGATTTATTTATGTTTTATAAAGAACCTAACATGGAATTTGCTATATTTGGCAAAGCAAGTAACAAGACACCCCCAGAACTAGCAAAAAGAATATTGACTATTATATATAAGAGATTTTGGAAAGAATATGCTCCCTCAATAAATGATTTTAAGGGGGATATTACTCCATTTATCACTTTCAAAGATATCATTGAATCTCTTGATTTAACATTAGAAATGTGACCATCAACTATTTAGATTTCTTTAACCAATTTAATTTTAGATGGTTGAAAAAAATATTAATTCAATTGGACAAGTTTTTACTCCAGATTACATCGCTGAATTTATGGTAAAGAACGCCTTAAATTTCATCCCTAATAAAAAGTTAAAAGTTTTGGAACCATCAGTAGGAGAGGGTGTATTCTTAAAATATTTAATCCAATATAATATCATAGATATAACTGCTTATGAAATAGATTATAAATTAGGTCTTAAACTTTCACTGGAATATCCCAATGTGCTTTTTAAATTTGAAAATTTTTTAAGTGCAGATAGTTCTGAAAAGTTTGATCTAATCATTGGTAATCCTCCATATTTAGGACAAAACTATAATGCTGAGATATTCCAAGAATATGTAAAACAATTTCCCATATGTGCTAAATATTTTGTTGGAAATATGGATTTGTTTTATTTTTTTATCCACCAAGCAATAACAATGCTCAAACCAAGTGGAATACTTTCATTTATCACGACAAACTATTGGATTACAAAATCTAAAAAAACTGGAATAAAATTATTGAAACCCCACATATTAGAAGAATGTTTCTTACTCCAATATATCGACTTATCAGATTTAAAGTTATTTAAAAATGCTAAAGGACAACATAACTGCATTTTTATCCTTGAAAAAAAAACTCTTGAAGAAAAAAGCAAGAATGTGAATAAAAATATAGACATAATCAAAGTATTTAGTAATCATAGGATTGATACCAATGATCAAGATTCAAATAAAGAAATTTTTCGAGATTTACTTGAAGAAAATTGCTCTAACAATGTAGTTCACTATGAATCTGCTTTGACGAACAATGAATTGAGTCGATTGGGTAACTGGAATTTACTTAATCCTGAGGATGTAAAAAATATGGTTAACAAACTCGAAAAATTCTGCATTAAAAATGGAAAAATCCAATACCTGAAAGATTATTTTCTTATTCGAAATGGTATTATTTTCATACAAGATGATATTTTCATATTAAAAAATGATGAAAATCTACAGATTAAAGGTAAAGAATTCTTTGTTAGAATAGATAATCAATACTATAAACTTTCTGAAAATGAAAAAAAAAGATTGAAAAAAATTTATAAGAGCAAGGCCATAAAACCATTTGGACTGAATAAAAATGATTACGTAGGATATGGGATATTCTTTAATAAAAAGGAATTTAATCAATTTAAACCAGAAATTAGAAACGAGAAATATCAAGAGAAGTACCCAATTCTAACAGCATATTTAAAACAATTTGAAGAAATTTTAAATAACATACTAATAAATGCTAAGGAAAATCCTTTAGATTTGTTTTTCCCAAGAAGGGGCGCCTTTATCAAGTATAAAAGTGAGAATTCCCTTGAAAAAATTATCGATGTAGAACCATTATATGAAAATGCCCCAAAAATCTTTTTCAAGTTTATTTCTTCTAAAAATCTTTTTGGATTTTCTAATGGCCCCTATTATGCAACATCAGATACATACTTTCTTTGGTCTAAAGTCCCAGCTAAAAAACTTGATTATCCTTTCCTTCTAGCTTATTTAAACTCAAAAATAGTAGATTTCTTATTTAAAGCAAAAAACATTACTATTAAAAGAAGTAAAACAAAACTCGAATATGGATTACCAATACCAAATTTGGACCTATTTAATTCTGAAGAAGAGTTATCAATATTGACAATAATAAGAGTTCTTTCAAATTACTTAATATATCTAGATAATATAGATTTTAATGTAGAAACTATTAGAACATTAACAGCTTTACCCAATATCTTGGAAATAGATTATGAAAACTTAAAAATTCAGCTTATTTATGCTATCAAAAATAAAGATAGGAATTTTATTGTTAAAATCATTGACCTACTCTTTTTTCATTTGTTTAAGTTAGACCAAAGTAAAATTAATTATCTCGAAAAAAAGTATTACTAAAATATTTTTCCTTTGTAATCATATACTACATAAGATGTTTCCAAAGTATGATGATGTGGGAAGTTTTCCCTTACCAAATAACATTGACAGAGAAGCTTTTAAGCAATTTTATTGGACGGCTTATAAAGGGCTTGTGAATAAATCAGATATATTTGGACATAGGGGAATTAATAACTATTTCATTCAACCTTTTCTAAACTCTTTCAAGCTAAAGTTAAAAGCAGGAGTTGAGATAATTAATTTTCCTCAACAAATGGATATTTATAACCAATTTTTAAAACCTATTAGTGATTATGAAATAGAACCCGGTTTGATTTCACCTGACAAAGCATATATCCTTGAAATGATTGTGCTGAGCAATTATGCAAGAGAATACTATGAAACAGAAAAAAAACCACTTGAAGTTAAGATGTGCATTACTGGACCATTAGAATTATATCTTAAGAATCATGGTTTTACCATTTACGTAGATATGGCCTTGAATTATGCAAGATCTATTAATAGTTATCTTAAAAATTCCATCATCAACAACGAATATATAAAAACTCCATTAATATCTATCGATGAGCCCTCACTTGGTTATGTTGATATGGCTAATGTAAGCAATGATGAAATTATTCAAATTTTTGATAAATCTTTAGAGGGAATAAACTCAACCTCTCAAATCCATCTCCACACGTTAAATCTTGCTTCAGTGGCTTTACAAACGAGCAATATAGATGTATTGACATGCGAATATGCTTCAGATAAAACCAACAAAATACCAAAAAAAGAATTAGATCAATATGATAAATTTATGCGAGTTGGTATTACAAGGACTAATATAAATAGCATTATGGCTGAAGCATTAGATTCGGGAATGGATTATGATAAAATAAATACTTACGAAGGTACAATGAGTTTAATAGATTCAGAAGAAAGAATTGAAAAAAACCTGAAAGATGCTCTAAATCATTATGGAGATCGTTTAAAATATGTAGGGCCTGATTGTGGAGTGGCGAGTTGGGCTCCACCCCAAATTGCTTTTGAATTACTTAGTAGAACAGGGAAAGTTATTCAACATGTTAAGGAAACTTCTCATTAATTTTTCTATTTTTACTCTTATTTTTTAAAAACGATAAATTTTTAAGGATAGAATGTCAACTAATTATTGACAAAAGAAGTTTTACAGAATATAAATTAAATTTGGTGAGTATAATGTCTGATGATATTGATGATTTTGTGAATAAAGTGAGGAGATTTTTTAATATAGATACAGATAAATTTGATATGGATGTTTTTGTACTTCCTGAACCATTTAAAGAGCATTTAGATTATAATGATCCTAAGAAAGCCTTTAAAGTGTCCTATCATTATGAAAAAGGAATGGATAAGCCAGAAATAAAAATAGATAGTAATATTGATGAAAAAAAGCTACATGAATATTTAAAAAAGTACAATTATATGAATAAAGCTGGAATCAATGGCCCTATCCCTTCTAACTTAAATAGTGAAATTAATGCTGAGGACCTAATGCTTGGAGATTATAAAATAGTAACTCCTCTAGAAATTAATGAACCATATACGGAAATAAATGATTTTGATGACTTTACCGAAATTATTTTAGAAATTCCTGGAGTTAAAGAAGGAGATGTTTCAATTAACTATAATGAAGATGGTAATTTGCTAACAATTTGTATTCAAAATGAAGAGAAAAGTATTCTCAAAGATGTACCTATACCATTTAAGTGCTCTAAAGATTATACTTCAATAGAAATAAACAATGGAATAATAATTTTAAAAGTAAGGAGAAGTGAATAATTAAATACAAGATATTACATTAGAAATAATATAAAAAAGAAAGTTTTTCTTTAAATAATCCTTGAAAAATAGAGATATAAAATGATGGCGGAAGATAAAGGTGGAATAAAGAGCCGAAAAGTAAGAGTAAAAGATGCTCTTAAAGAAGATGCTGGAAGGGGAAGGATAAGAATTGATCCGAACGTGATAAATGATCTAAATTTAAAAAATGGAGATGTTATACAGATTGTTCACCCCATTTTAAAAAAAGATACAGCTGCGTTATTATATCCGGGAAAATCTGAGGACGTAGGATCAAACACCATACGAATTGACCAATCTCTCCGGAGAAATTTAGGAGCATCGCTTGATGATATCGTGGAAATACGCAAGATTAAAGCAAGTGAAGCTACAAAAATAACTTTTGCAGGATTGGAAGAAACAGTAATCGTGAGAAATACCCAACAATTAGCGCAAAAATTAGAAAATAGGGTAATTACTAAGGATGACATATTAAGTTTTTATGCCATGGGTCGAAGAGTTGACCTTATAGTTGTTGACTATTTCCCAAAAGCTGAAGCAGTTAGGATTCTTTCCACTACTAAAATATATCTTTCAGAAAAGAGTCATAGGGAAATTAAAGAATTAGAAAAATCAAGAGTTACTTATGAGGATATCGGAGGTTTAGCCGAAGAAATCCAAAAAATTCGGGAAATGATCGAGCTTCCTATAAGACACCCTGAATTATTTAAAAGAATCGGCATAGATCCTCCTAAAGGAGTTTTATTACATGGTCCTCCAGGAACGGGTAAAACTTTATTAGCAAGAGCAGTTGCTTATGAAACTGATGCTCATTTTATAACTATTAGTGGTCCAGAAATAATGAGCAAGTTTTATGGTCAAAGTGAAGAAAATTTACGTAAAAAATTTGAAGAAGCAAAAGAAAGAGCGCCATCAATCATTTTTATAGATGAATTAGATTCAATTGCCCCTAAAAGGGGAGAAGTAACAGGTGAAGTCGAGCGAAGAGTTGTAGCGCAATTACTTTCCTTGATGGATGGATTAGAAGGAAGGGGTGAAATAATCGTGATAGGTGCAACCAATAGAGTTAACGATATTGATGCTGCTTTAAGAAGACCTGGACGATTTGACCGAGAAATTGAAATAGGGGTTCCCGATACTGATGGAAGATATGAAATATTGTTGATTCATACCAGAGGAATGCCATTGTATAAAGATGTTGTTCTTCAAACAATTGCCGAAAAAACTCACGGTTTTGTAGGTGCCGATGTTGAAGCACTAGCAAAAGAAGCAGCCATGCTCTCAATTCGAGAAATCTTACCCCATATTGACCTAGATAAACCAATTCCCGCTGAAGTTTTAAGCGATATTCAGATAAAAATGGCCCATTTTCAATCTGCATTAAGCAATATAGAGCCTTCCGCTTTAAGAGAAGTTTTAATAACCCAACCAACTGAAACTTGGGATGATGTTGGTGGTCTTGAAGAAGCTAAACAACAACTTAGAGAAGTAATTGAATGGCCCTTAAAATATCCAGATTTATATAAACATTTAAATTCAAATCCACCGAATGGGATTTTACTATATGGTCCTCCTGGAACGGGTAAAACACTAATAGCAAAAGCATTGGCTCATGAAAGCGAAATTAACTTCATTTCTGTTAAGGGTCCAGAATTTTTATCAAAATGGGTAGGTGAGAGCGAAAAGGCAGTAAGAGAAACATTCAGAAAAGCAAGAGCAGCATCACCTTGCATAATATTCTTTGATGAAATTGATGCTATTGCAGGACTGAGGGGTGCACATGCAGGATCCCAAGTCACGGAGCAAGTGGTCTCACAATTATTGACAGAAATGGATGGTTTGGAAGGATTAAAGGACGTTATCTTGTTAGCGGCAACCAATCGACCTGATATGCTTGATCCTGCTTTATTAAGATCGGGAAGATTTGGCAGACATGTAGAAATTCCATTGCCAGATAAGGAATCTAGAGAATTAATTTTTAAAATTCATTTTAAAAATAGACCTATGCACAATGAAGTAAAATTTGAAAAATTAGCTGAAGAATTAGATGGTTATACAGGAGCTGATATAGAAGCTATTGCGGAAGAAGCAACCTTATTGACAATTCGAGATGCGGTTGCCAATCCATCTATAGATACATCAGATCCTGAATCAGTTAAAGATGTAAAAATTACAAAGGAATCAATAGATAAATCAATTAGTAAAATAAAAGGAACTGCTGACAGGGCAATGAAGGCGATTAAGCGAACGGAATCGGTAGAGGATCTCTATCGATAAAAAAAGTCTGATATTAAATATAATAATAAAAAAGGTGATAAGTATTGTCTAGACCTAATCAAATTGAAGCTATTAATTCAGATCTCTTGTTAGACATCTTGGGAAATCAAAATAAGAGGATGATCCTCGCAAAACTTACAAAAGTACCTCATTCTGCTTCAGAATTGGCTCAAGATCTTAATATTTCTAGACAAGCTGTCCATGTTCAATTAAAATCTCTCGAGGAAACCGGAATAATTGAAAAGATAGGTGATAGTGGAAAGTATCGAATAAACATGAATTTCTCGATTACTGTAGACATCTCACCGAACTATTTTAACATAAAATATAATACTTCCAAAACTCAAAGTAAACCAATGCCAATTGAGCTTAAAAGCACCGAGTATTCTAGTGATTATAAGACTATAAAAGCACCCGATAAAAAGATTAAATTCCTAGGAAAAAAAATTCAAGACATAGAATCAAATATAAATGCATTAGAAAGGGAAAGGAAAGAATTACTGACGAAAAAGGAATGCTGTATCGTTGAACTTAAAAATATAATGGAAAATAAATACAAGAAGGACCTTATCGATACAATAAGACAAAGAAGAACTAAGGAAAGGCTTGTAAAGCAAAGTCTTAATTTAGGGGAGGAAATCTTATTTACTTTATTTTTTAATCCAGAAAAATATCTCGAAATTGAAAGAATAAAATTAGATACTCTGCTTGATGATTTATTTGCGGATATGGATAGTGATTTAAGGAATGTTAAAAGAGTTTCAGTACAACCTTTATTAAGAGATTTGTCAAAATTATTAGACATAATTCATGAAGAAGATGATGATTGGTTTTTTAGGTTTTAATCAAAATAACAAAAATTTTAATTATTTATTTTATTAAGGAGGAAAATTTTTGGAACTTAATACGTTTAAAAAAGAAATACCCGATATTTTCGAACAAGTTAAGAAAGATGTAAAAAAAGTTTTAGGGCGTCGAAGAGCAGGATTGAGTTTGGGGCTTGTAGAAATGGGGATGACACCTAAAGGATTTATTGGAGCGTACCATGTTGCCCCAGGCCATCAAATTATAATGAACAAGACACCCTTAAAAATTATTCTAGAAGAACAATCTTATTTAATTGTCAAGGCATATACATACCATGTTCTCTTACATGAATACATCCATTCATTAGGCATTTTAGATGAACAGAAATGTCGTGCAATTACACTCAAGATAAGTGAAGCAATTTTTGATGGAGAAGATCCAGCAATTATCTTAGCTAAGAAAGGTATAGGTGCTTATTTTCCAAATTTAAATGTTATATATGCTCCTCCCGATTTAACACCTCACGGCTTATCAGTTGAATATGTTTCTGGATTTGATAAAGAAAGTCAATCTTATTTCTCATGAATACATGTTCGACTAAATTTTTTTAAGGTTTCAATTATAATTAAAAAATATAATCTATTAGATAATTTAGATTTGTAAAAAGGTAAGTGTATCATTTCAAATAGTACAGCTAATGATAAGAACCAAGAGGAAAAAAAAGAAGAAATTCAAAAGGACTTAGAAGTAATTCCCAATCAATTTATTCTCAAGTGGAACTATAAGGATACAGAAAAAAAACTTACCTATGATATAAAGAAATGCATTGGTTGTAGTTTTTGCAAACTTGTTTGCCCCGTCAATGCGATTGAACTTGGTCCAATTCCGGAAATTGCTCAAGGAATATTGGATGAAAGTAATCCCAAACTCATTATTGATCATAAAAAGTGTAATATGTGTTTATTATGTGCATGTGTTTGTCCCAATGACGCTTTCCATGAAAATATTCAACCTGAAGGGCAAATTAATTTAGATGAATATCCATCCATTGGTAAATTTTATAAAATAGATATGGAAAAATGCATTGAGGATAAAGATAATGAAATATGCCAATTGTGCTTGAAAGTTAGGGATAGAAATAATGTTCGAGATTATTATAAAATTCAAAACGAATGTCCTACAAAATGCTTCTTTATAGCTTCTCCAATAGAGGGGAATGTAATCATCAAGAAAAGCAAGCTCCATAAATGTGATCCTACAGGATGTAAAGCCTGCGTCTTAATATGTCCAACAGAATCATTTTTCATTCCAGAAAGCGCTGAAGATGTTAAAAAATATGGAAAAATCGCGTGTAATGAAGATGCTTGCTTTTATTGTGGTGCTTGTGAAAATTCTTGTCCCGATGATCTTATTTATGTTGAAAGAAAAGATATTTCGATAAATGAACCAAAAATTCAGGGAAAATATCCTTGGATCTTGGGTTGGATTAATAATATTAAAGAAATTCTAAGAAAAAGACTCATTCAAGGAAAAGAACCTATAAAAATTCCTATAATAATACAAGAAGTAAAGGAGGTTAAAGAGTATATAGAAGAGCAAGTTCCTCAGTTATCTGAGGAAGATAAAAAAAAATTAAATGAATTGAATGAAAAAGTTCAAACTCTTTTAAAATCTTCGAAAATTAGATATTGGATCAAGGATAAAAAAGTAAGTAATCTCACTAAAGAATTAAGAAAGGCAATTGGTTAATGACTTTTGGATAAGGGTTTTCCTTAATATAGTACTTAATTTTAATATTTCTTATTTGATGATCTAATAAATTTTAAAACAATTCTTTTACTTGAAGATTTATTAAAACAATTTAACTTTAAAAAAAAAAAAACAAAAAGATGAAATTAGGGAAATTATCAAAATGGCCAAATCCTAAAAAACTCCGGTATTTACTTATTTTTAGCCTTATAATATTAGTTATAGTTTATCCTATAATGATAATCTTCTTTATTTTATCAGGATATCCTGTGGACTTTTTTAGTAGTCAGTTATCATTTAATGGACAATTATTAAAAGTTCATTATCAAGTCACTAACATAGATTTGTACAGAGTCTTTCAAATCTTAGATTTCGGATTTATGATCTCATATGGAAGTTTAATATTTTATTTTGCTTTAAGTATCTGTCGAAAGTTTGACACGGATTCAATTTGGAGAAAAATGGGCTATATCGTTGCGCTCTTAGGAATTATATCTGCTTGTTGTGATGCTATAGAAAATATATTTATACTTGCTATGCTTATTGATCCTGTTGGATTTCCGGATATATGGGCTATTGTACATTCAATTTTTGCCCTTATAAAATATATCCTATTACTATCGAGTATCTTATGGATAATTATTGGTTATATAACTTCAAAACTAAAAAAGTAATAATTTCAAGATGGGAGGAGAGGGATTTGAACCCCCGGCCCCTTGGTCCCAAACCAAGAATGGACGCTATAAAGGTAATCTTTATAGTATCATACCAGGCTAGACCACCCTCCCGATACTTAGGGTATTTTCTTGTTATTTTTCGAAACTAAATAAAACAAGATGATATGTAGTATATTTGATAGAAAATTAAAAAATTTTATTAATTTTTCTTTAGAACCGGTGATTCTTGAGTTTTTAAAATGGGTAAGGTAAAGAAAAATTTAGATCCCTTATTTCTTCCATGAGATTCCGCCCACATTTTTCCACCATGCAACTTGATGATTTTTTTTGAATTATACAAGCCCAAACCCAAACCATCGATCCCTACATCCCATTCTTTCCCATATCTTTCAATTTTACCAAATCTTCTAAATAATTGCTTGCTTTCATCTATAGTTATTCCAATTCCATTATCTTCGACTGAAATTATATAATATCCTTCTTCAATACTAGATTTTACTTTAATTAAACCATTTGGAGGGGTATATTTTATCGCATTTATAATTAGATGTGAAATGACTTTATAAATATCTTCTTTTATAATTTCGACATTAATGTTTTCAGCGATATCAACGATTATTTTCAAATTTCTGGCTTTTGCTAAACCCTGAAGTTCATTAACACAAAAATTAATTAAGAATGAAAGATTTTGCTTAGTTTTTTTAATACTGATACCATTAGATTTTAATTGTGAAGTTTTTAAGAGGTTATTTACTATTAATGCTAATCTATTAGCCCCTTCATTTATTTCCTTCAAAATAGATAGGACTTCATCATCAAATTTATCTGCATGTAAGTCTAATAAAAGATCTGCAAATCCTTTTATAGAAATTAGGGGTGTATTTAGTTCATGTGATGTTCTTTTAATCAATTCAGATTTTAAATTGCTGACTTCTCTTAATTCTTGTTCAGTTTGTTTTTTATCGGAGATATCTATTATGGTGATCAGTATTGCATGTTTTTCTTGATACATTATGGGTTTTGCAGATATTTCTATCCATTTTTCATCTCCCTTCCCTGTTTTTATTTTAAAAGGGAAACTTTCTATTGATTTAATATTACCATTAATAAAATTATCTATTAAGCTTAAAAATAAATTATAATCTTGAGAATTAAGGAGACTGCGATAATCATTACATGTCCAATTCCTTCTTATATCGAAAGTATAACCCAGAATTAAATCAATGGCTTTATTTGCGTATTTCACTTTATTATCTTGTAGTATGGCAACTCCAATTTCCGTTTCTTCAGCAATAGTTCGAAATTTTTCTTCAGATTCTCTTAATTTTTGTTCTGCTTTTCTGTGTTCTGAAATATCAATTGTGGTTGAAATTAAATATGGTTCATTATTAAGATTTATAATTTCTGCTGATAGGAGCATCAATAATCTCTCTCCCGATTTGGTAACTGCTTCCGCTTCAAAATTTTTAATTCGACCTTGTTCCTTCAATATTCTTACCATTTCACGTCTTTGTTCAGGATTTGCCCAAATATTTAATTCTGAGGTTGTTTTTCCAATAAGTTCATCTATATCATAACCTAAAACTTGTTTAAAGGCATCGTTAGCATTAATAAATCGACCTTCATTTAAACTTACTATCGACATTAAATGAGGACTAGACTGGAAAGCTTTTGATAGTTTTTCTTCAGATTCTCTTAAACTTTGTTCAGCTTTTTTTTTTTTGGTAATATCTTGAATTATTGCTTGAAAGTAATCTTGTTCTCCAACTTTTATGAAGGATATTGACGATTTAATAATTGAGATATTTCCATCTTTTTTTTTTATTTTCAATTCTAATGGTTCTAAATCATGCTTTTTAGTTATATTTTGAAACCTCTCTTTTAATGTATGAACATTGTCCTCCGAATAAAAAGGTAAATCCAAATAGTTTTGACCAATTAATTCCTTAATAGAATAACCAAAAATTCTCTCAGTGACAGAATTACACTCAATAATTTTTCCTGTAAGATCAAGCAATATAATAGCATTTGAGGACTTTTCAAATATATTTCTATATTTCTCTTCAGATTCTCTTAATTTTTGTTCTGTCTTTTTTCTTGCTGTAATATTTTCTCCAGAGCTCAAAGTTCCAATAATATTTCCATTCTCATCATGTAATAATGTATTGTGCCAAGCAATTAGTTTTTCTGTTCCATTTTTGGTAATTATGGTATTTTCATGAAATTCTTCAGATTCAACCAAACCTCGCATAATTGTGCCAAAAACTTTCTTAACTTCTTCTCTATTGTGTTCAGGAAGGCATGTATCAAACCAATTCTTACCCAATAGTTCTCCTTCTTCATATTCAAGAATTTCATGACCTTTTTTATTTAATAACATTATATTTCCATTTCTATCAAGAGCTAACAATACAACTCCCGCAATATCTAGATATTGTTTTTCATTTCTTACTTCCAATAACCCTTGATCAAGCTCATTCAAAATTACCAAACCCTTGCATTTTTACAATTGTAATTTTGGTTCAGGTTTAAGGTATGATCCTTAGACAGCATAAACATATAAGTTAAGTTTCTATTTAATTGTTACATTTTTAACTTAAATACCTGTTTGGATAAAAGAATTTAATGAGTATGGGTAATGAAAAAAGCAATTATTCTTCAAAAAATTGGAATTATCGATAAAGGAGTCATAATAGATCTTAGAAATGATCTAAAAAAATATTTTAAAGAATATATTAAAACTATTGAGTATACTGACAATTCAATGCTATTGGATGAAAGTTTCTACAACTCGAAAGAAAAGAAGTATGATGGAACAGAAATACTTAAAACATTAAAAAATGTGTATGATAAAAGTGAATTTTTAAGTGTATTAGGATTAATAGATGAAGATATAAAATCTAAAGAAAGAAAATATATATATGGTATAACAAAATCCAAAAACCAATTTTATACAATGAAAAATGAGTTTTTTAATAAACCTGGGTTGGCAATTGTTTCAGTTTTCCGTTTAAGAGAGAGTTTTTACTCTAGATCTGAAGATAAATCTTTATTTAGAAAAAGAGTATTAAAAGTAGCTATTCATGAATTAGGACATTCTTTTGGATTAAAAAAATGTAAAAATGAATGTGTAATGCATTGTAAAAGAAGTTTAGCGGGTGTTGATAGGAAAACTATGAATTTTTGCGAAAAATGTCAAAATTATTTAAGAGATTTATTTTCTAATTTAAATTAGAATTATATTTTAAATATTATTCTGCTTGCGGAATTAATATCGTGAAATTCGTTCCTTTTGAATGATCTCCTTTTACTCTATCTTCAATCCAAATCTGCCCATAGTAACTTTCTATTGCTTTTTTTACAAGAGATAATCCTACACCCATCCCTTTAGAAAGAATATCCTTTTTATACTCTCGAACAAAAATTCTTGCTTTCTTATTATCAGGGATCCCTATTCCATTATCAATTAACTCTATCTTAATAAATTTTAAACCTTCTGATTTAAACTTGGATAATTTAATCTTGATCTCGATAATTTCATTATTGTTATACTTAATTGAATTAATTATGATGTTTTCAAATACGTCCAATAACAAGCTATTTGCTAAAACAAAAAAATCCTCATTTTTACTCTCAATAGCTATCAGAATTTCTCTATTTTTATAACTCTTTTTGATATATTTAATAGATTCATCTAAGATATCATTAATTTTTAAAACTTCAATGGTCATATCTTGATCTTCAAATTCTGAAAGTTTTTGAATATTAGTAATTAATTTTCCCCCTCTTAGAACTTGATCTTTTATTAATTCATACATCTCATCTAATTTTTTTTTATTTTCTTGAAAATCATCAATTAATTGGATGGCCGAACCAATATTGTTTAATATATTATTGAAATCATGTGCCACTATTTCTTTTAAAAAAGTGACTCGATTAAAAGCTTTCCTATACTCCTCCTCTGATTGTTCTAATCTTTGTTCTGCTTCCTTACGATCAGTAATGTCATGAAAAATATTTAAAACTGCTATTTCTCCTTTGTATATTATAGGTTTGGAAAAAATTTCAGTCCATTTTATTTCTCCACTTTTATTAATTATTCTCAGAATTAAATCAAATATGAGATTTTCTTTTTTCCTTTCTCTGAATTCCACAAATACATTCAACAAATTAGGCAAATCTTCTGGATGGACCAATTTATTTAAATCTTTTGTTTCCCAAGAATTCATTTCATCCCATGAATATCCAAATATTTCAAGAGTTTTATCATTTGCATATTTTATTCCATTTTGAATGATAAATATTCCCATTAATGATTGTTCACTTATGCTCCTGAATATTTCTTCGGATTGTTTTAGTTTTTGTTCTGTCATTTTCTTTCTTGAAATATCTCTTAATGAAGCAATAAAACCTATTATATTTCCTTCATCATCATAATAATTCTTTGAAGAGCTGGATAGCCATACATAATGACCGTTCATGTGGCGTGCTCTAAACTCTATGTCATCAAAAATATTTTCCATGTTTTCTGAGAGATTTTTAATTGCATTTTTGAAAAGAATCATTATTTGTTTGAAATCATCTGGATGAATTAAATTAAAAATCTCTTTCATTATAATATCTTCGGGCATTCCTAATATTTTGGTTAGCTGAGGTGAAATATTAATTTTATTTCCTTCAAGAAGAAATACAATTATCGCATCTTTAGTATTTTCTACGATATCTCTGTATCTCTTCTCCGATTCAAATAATTTTTTTTCGGATTCTTTATGCTGTGTAATATCAATAGCCAATTCTAATCTAACTTTCTTCTCGGCCTTCCAATCTATCGCTTGATCTATGCAATGATACCATCTTTTAACATTTTCATTATAATGTTCCCATATATAAGGTGAGATTGGATATTCACCAAATAATTTATCATTTGTACAAAAAGAACACGGAGAATCTAAATTTTGGAGAACTTTATAACATTTCTTTCCAATTATATTGTTTGAAAATACTTCATGTACTTTCTCATTTGCATATATTATTTCATAGGTTTCGGGATCAGAGATATAGACTATTTGATCCATTTTATCAAAAATGCCCTTAAATTTGATATCGATAGAGTTATTCATGATTTATAGAAGTATTAAAAAATTCGAATTTATAACAAGCTAAACAAATATTTGTTCCAAATTGTTAGAAAAACAAGTTATATTTATTTTTTCAGAAATCGATAAATCGATCAATAATGACATATTAATCATAGTTCCTAGAAAGGTTTTTTAATCAAATACCTGTTGAGGAAAGTAATACAGAGTTCCTCACCAATCTTCATGATTCTCTTATTGTTTCTTACTAATTTAACTAATTCATCTGGTATATTTTCTAATCCGTGATAAGCACCAGCTAAACTACCTCCTATCGCTCCAACTGTATCACTATCACCACCTGCCGTTGAAAGTTCAAATATACAATCCTTAAATGAATTTAACCTTTTTAAAAAAATGAAGATTGAGCATGCAACAGTACTCATTGCAAAAGGATGGACGAATGCTTTTCCTATGTAATCTTCAATAAAATAAGGAGACTTTACACCTGCTTGTGAAAATTTTATTAAACCCGCGTCAATTGATAAATGAAGATTGTTTTTAACCTTGGTTAATACTTTACTAAATTCTTTCCAATGACGATCTTGTGATCCTGATATAGATGAGATTATTACATTAAAAAAATCATTTATAGAAAATCCAATTTTAGGTTCTTGGAAAATTAAATAAGAAATAGCCCGAGCAATAAGAATTGCACCAGCAGATGCCGCTGGATGAGAATGAGTTATTTCGCTAGAAATTTTAGATGCTTTAATCAATCCTTCAAGATCTCGACAATAAAACAATCCAATTGGGGCGATTCGCATTATTGTTCCGTTTCCTCCAGAATTAGAGGCCGCTTCTTTCCATTCTATACCATATTTTAATTTATTAATAGCACTCAAGCAACCATAACCTGGACCTATTGGTGGATCATCAAGCCATAAGATAAATTCGTTAATAAAATTGTTTAGATTAAATCCATTACCTCGAATTAAAGCCTGTGCGGTATGAAGTGTCAACTGTGTATCATCTGTATATGTCTTAAATAATTTTCTATGATTTTCAATATAGTTTTCAAAATTGTCAAATTTAGATTGAATTTCTTCTCTAAGTATTCCTTCAAAAGGATGACCAAGGGTATCTCCAATTCCGACTCCCATTAAAGAGCCTTTAAATTTATCTAAGTAATTAATTTTCATCATTATTTTAGATTATATTAATTTCTCAAAAATTTAAAAGGATTACGTATTCAAAAAGAGATAATTTCCTTGATTTTATTTACTAAACGTTCAAGTGAAAAGGGTTTATCAATAAATCCCACTGAACCAATTGCTATAGCTTCTTCATGAACTGTTTTATCAGCACTAGCAAATATTATTTTTTGGCTGGTATGAATCTTTAAAATTTCTTTTGTAGCTTCAATTCCATTCTTTACTGGCATTCGATGATCCATTAGAATGATATCGGGTTTATCATTAAAAACTTTAAACATCTCAACTGCTTCAGCACCATTATTTGCTATACCTATGACGGAAAATCCAACTAAATCTAAAATTTTCTTATATAACAGTTGAATACTCTTATCATCTTCTACAATGAATACAGTCGTCATGACGAAAATTTCTTCTCCCACAGCATTAGATTGAATGATATACTAGACTAAATATTAATCATCAATTCAGTTTTTAAATTTCTTATTTAAATCAAGTTTATTGTTACTTTATAAAAATATTGCTTCCCTATACCACTTTTATAAAAATATGTTTATTTAATATTTACTAAAAATATTATTTTTTTTAATATAAAATAATTCACTAATGTTGAAATCTTTTGTATATGCAATAAAAACACTTTAAGATGCAATTTTCGGCACATCATACATCGTGTTTGATAATTTGTCAATTTCACTTACTAATTGGTGATAGGAAAAGGGTTTTTTTAGGAACTTTTTGGCTCCTTGTTTTAACACTTCATCCTCAACAGTTAAATCTCCACTAATTATGATAATTCGCGCATTATTATCGATTTCAAGGATTTCCTTAGTGGTTTCTACCCCATTTTTCATTGGCATTCGATAATCCATTATAACGACATCAGGTTTTATTGAAAATAATTGATATTGTGCAATAGCATCAATACCAGATGATACTTTACCAACTACTTGAAATCCATTATTCTCAAGTATTTTTTCATATAGTTCTTGTAAAGTTGGATCATTTTCAATGATAAAGACTGATGTCATTCTATTTTCCTTGTTAAATTGCTCAAAAAAAGAATTAATTGTACAAATCAATAATAAAAACAAGTTTATTTAAGTTTTTTTTTTTGCCATTCATATTATTTTTTTACCACAAATCATTAATAAAACAAAATGCAATAATCAGCGAAAATTCTTAAATAAGGAAAAAATAAATTTTAAAAATTCTTAGAATTATTATTTAAGAGGAATTTATATAGATGATATTATGAGTAAATTAGGACCTAAAAAAGAGCAATATGATAAAATATTATTACTTTACAGTGGAGGACTTGATACTTCCTGCATGTTAAAATGGCTTCAAGATACTTACAACGCTAAAGTGTATACTTTTACGGCAGATTTAGGACAAGAATTTGCTGATGTAAATCGATTTAAAGAAATCGAGGAAAAAGCCTATAAATTAGGTGCCGTAAAGCATTTTACAGTGGATGTAAAAAATATTTTTGTAAAGGATTATATTTTCCCTACAATAAAAGCCAACGGTTTGTATCAAGGAATATACCCCTTGAGTACAGCAGTAGGGAGACCTCTCATAATGATTGAGGGTGTAAAAATTGCACAACAAGAAAAAATTTCTGCTATTGCTCATGGTTGCACGGGAAAAGGAAATGATCAAATTCGATTCAATATTACTGCAAAAGCATATGCGCCAGAGATTGAAGTCTTACAACCAATGATTGAATGGAATATGGGGCGAGATGAGGAAATAAAGTTTGCAAAAATGCACGGAATTCCCATTTCAAATCAAAACAAGAAATATAGTACTGATGAAAATCTTTTCGGAAGAAGTGCAGAATGTGATATATTAGAGCGTCCAGAAATTGAGCCTCCTGAAGATTCTCGAGAATGGACTGTTGCTCCAGAAAAGGCTCCTGATACACCTGAATATGTTTTCGTGAATTTTGAAGAAGGAGTTCCAGTAGGATTAAATGGTGAAAAAATGAATGGTGTGGAATTAATTGGCAAATTACACGAAATTGGCTGTAAACATGGAGTGGGTAGGATAGAGCATATGGAGGATAGAGCAATTGGATTGAAATCAAGGGAAACTTATGAGGTTCCTGCGGCTTTAATATTAATAAAAGCTCATAAAGACCTTGAAAAATATGTATGTACCAAACATGAGAATTCCTTTAAAACCATTGTTGATCAGAGATGGACCGAACTAGCATATGAAGGGCTTTGGATAGATCCTTTAAGAGATGCATTAGAGGCATTCATAAATGAAATAAATCAAAAAGTTACTGGAAGTGTTAAAATCAAGTTGTTCAAAGGAAGTGCTGAAGTAGTAGCTCGAGAGTCTCCATATGGTTTATATGATTTAAATTTAGCAACATACGAAACCAAAAGCACGTTCGACCAAAGATTAAGTTATGGCTTTATACCTATCTGGGGAAAGCAAAGTGAGATGGGATTCCTCATTAAAAAGAAGGTTAAGGGAAACAAGAAAGAAAAGTAAAATACATTTATTTTATTCATTTTATCAAATTTTAATTTGTTATAAAAAGTTAAGTAAAAATTTTATTCTATATATATTTACTACCTTTACCATAAAAATTAAAAAGAAATGTATTATATGATTCTTTAATTAAATGATAACAAGAAATTAAAATATAAGTATCATGTCGAAATATGCAAAAGTAGATAAATTAAAAAATGTAATCACGGCAATGATTACTCCTTTTAAAGAAGATATGTCTCTCGACGAAGAAAAATATCGAGAATTCATAAAATTTCAGATCGATAATGGTTGTCAACCATTAACAATGGGATCAACAGGAGAAAGTGCGACTCTTTCTCATGAAGAACATCATAAGGCTATGGAAATAACAGTGGATGAGGCTAAAAAAAGTGGAAAAGATCCTTTTGTGCTTGCTGGTGCGGGTAGTAATGCCACATATGAGTCAATTTCCTTATGCCAACATGCTGAAAAAATTGGTGCTGATGGATTATTAGTCGTTGTACCATATTATAATAAACCAATGCAACATTCATTAATAGAACATTATACTGCAATTGCAGATTCAGTCTCATTACCTATAATCTTATATAATGTGCCAAGCCGTACGGTTAGAAATTTAGATGTAGAAACTGTCATTACCTTGGCAAACAAAAAAGATAATATTGTGGGAATTAAAGAAGCTAGTGGTAATATCGACCAAATTACTAGAATTATAAATGGATGCCCCGATGATTTTATTGTCTTAAGCGGTGATGATTCTTTAACATACCATATAATGGCATTAGGAGGAAAAGGTGTCATAAGTGTCGCCTCAAATATTATTCCGGCAAAATTAATGGAATTTACAAGCGCAATGGAAAACGATGAATGGTTAAAAGCGAGAAGGATGCAACTTGAATTGTATGAACTTTTCAACGTATTATTTATAGAAACTAATCCCGGACCAGTTAAATATGCCGCGGAATTAATGGGAATCATGAATAAAAGGTTAAGGTTGCCCCTCACACCTCCATTAGAAGGTAATCAAGCTAAAATAAAAAATGCATTAAATAAATTAAAATTAATATAATTTTTTTTAAAATTACTACTTGAGGGATGAATTTGATAAAATTATTGATTTTAGGACCAACTGGATCGATGGGTAGATTGATATGCAAGTTAGCATTAGACGATGAAGAAATAGATGTCGTTGCTGCATGTGATATAAGTAATATTGGCGAAGAATTAGGTATTTTTGTTGGTTCAAAGGATCCGAACCAAGTTATAATACGCGATGTCAATGAACTTCAAGACGTGATAAACGAGGTTAAACCCGACGTAGCAGTTGATTTTACCATTGCACATGCTGCTGAAAAAAATTGCATAATATGTGTAAAAAACGGTATACGATGTGTTATTGGCACGACCGCATTATCTCAAGAATTTTTGGATGAATTTAGTAAATTGGTTAATGAAAAGAACGCTCCTGCGGTCATTTCTTCAAATATGGCTAAGGGCGTTAATATTTTTTTCAGAATAGCAGGTATATTAGCAGACTATTTGAATGAATGGGATATTGAAATAATTGAAGCCCACCATCATCGAAAAGTTGATGCTCCTAGTGGAACGGCAATGACGGTTGGGAGGGCGATAGCTAACGCAATTGGAAAGAAGTTTGACGATATTGCAAAATTTGGAAGGGATAATGGGCCAAATAAAAGAGAAATAGGAGCCAAAAAAGAAATAGGCGTGCATGCAATACGAGCGGGGGATATAGTCGGGGATCATATTGTATTATACGCAGGACCTGGAGAACGTATTGAACTCAAGCATCAAGCACATAGTAGGGATTGCCTTGCCACTGGTTCGATCACGGCAATAAAATTCCTTGCTAATGCAGGAGAAAATAAAATTTATACGACTCAAGAAGTATTAAATTTATAACTTCATTTAATTTATGCTGAATAAACCTCTTTGTCCTGATCAATAGGATTTTTTCTAAATGGAAAGATTATTGCATTACTTTTGCAGAGAAAACATCTAAACGATTTTTTAGTTTAGATCGTGAGAGCCAAAACACAATTTTTTTAATGCCCCAGCTTTCTAATTTGGTTATTTTCTGTTTAATATCTTCAGGATAACCCACGAATGGATTTTTCCAGATATCTTGTGTATAATCTTCAAGTTCATCTTGATCTTTTATCATTTTTATAGGACTCATGATTGAGATCTCGAACTTAGAAGGATCACGATTATATTTTTTTAGTTTTTCATTAATAAAGGAAATCCTGTTAGGAATATCTTCAAATAATATATTATTGATTGGTAGATTTATTCCATCTGCTTCTCTACAGGCAATATCAATCATCCTCGTTCCATTAGTTCCCAATACAATCTGAGGATGAGGTTTTTGAATCGGCTTCGGATAATTCTCAGTTCTTCTTAGTATCCAAAATTTACCTTTAAAATTAGTAATATCTTCAGTAAATAATTTTTTATAAATCGTGAGAGATTCCTCGAGCTGGTCAACTCTCTCTTTTGGTTTGGGAAAGGGATATCCATATTGTCTATATTCTTTATTATTCCATCCTGCTCCCAACCACATTAATATTCGTCCATTAGAAATATTGTCTAAAGTTGATATCATTTTAGCTAAAAGGGCAGGATTTCGAAAAGAATTACACAAGACAATAAAACTTAGATTAATTTTATGTGTTTCTATAGCTAATGCAGTCATTAAGGTAAAAGCTTCTAACCAAGGAGATCTCCTCTGCTCCTGACTAATAAGATGATCTGGTACGTGAATTGAATCAAATCCTAAATCTTCTACCCTTAAGGCCAAACTTTTAATTGATGGATAACTACTTGATGGTAATAAAAGTAAACCATACTTCATACTTTTCACTTTTTATACTTATTTTTCAATGTTAACTATAGAAATATTAAAATAAAAGTATTATGAATAAATCAGATAGAATCCATTTCACGATTAATTTACCCAAAGTCTAATATTTCGCATGTTACTGCTTACATATATTATTTAGGATTTAAAAATGAGGAAAAAATATTTAAAAAATATTATTTTGCATTACTTTATTTTTTTGAGACAACCTCGTCAACTTGATGTGCTAATATCTTAGAGGAATTAGTTTGATTGTCTTTTATTCTTTTTTTATTCAAGTTATCGTCAATTCCGGCAATTTTTTTTACAATGGTTTTTCGAGCTTCAATGTCATATTGGGTCGTAATTGCGATTTCTTCCATGACTGGGCTTCCCCCTCCATGGTACCCTCCCATGAGAGCGATTCCACCAGATGCAGAACATAATGTGTCCCCAATATACCGCCAGAGCTGGGCAGCATTTTCAGGCGCAACTTTTGGGTTTCTGGTAATATATTTATGGAGTTTGTCTTTCAATTCAGGATTAATAAAATCTTTTTCATGTGGAAATGTAGCTGGAATGCCCCCCGAAATATCCGTTATGATCTCAGCTTCTCGAAAAACGTTTTCACCAGTTAAGCATCTTCCAACATTGCAGTAAATTGAGTTTGGAATGTAACTTCCAGGACCATAAGGGATAAATCCCACACCAGGCATGTATACTTCAGGTTTTCCTAAATCGGAAGCGGTGTATCCTGCAGCATAGCCAAGTTCCGTAACTAAGATTAATTCAGCTAACTTATGCCTTACGTGTTCGGCTTTTGCAATATTATTGTATTCTGCAGCTAAAGCTGCTGTTCCTGTCATTATATCACCAATCGCAGGTTTACATCCAGAGTAACTATGTCGGTGAAACAGACCAAAGAGTAAAGCAAGGGCACCTCCATGTTGATATTCTCCGCATAAAAAAACCCTTTCCCAAGGTACAAATACTTCATCAAAAATTAAATACGAGTCCGTGGCTCCTTGTTGAAAACCACGTGGAAAATGCTCCCTTTTGCGAAAATTATGAATCGTCACCACTTGAGTTACACCCTCATAATCTCCAGGTACAGCGAACGAAACAGCATAATCTTTATCTTCTGACCTTAAAGCTCTTGTTGGGACAATGAGTAATTCATCAGAAACGGATGCTTCTGAAATATGAAGTTTACAGCCACTAACTATAATTCCATCCTTCTTCCTTTCTACAACATGGACGTACATGTCGGGATCTATTTGATCGGCAGGACGTCTAATTCTATCTCCTTTCACATCAGTTTGAGCAGCAGCAGCTATTAAATCTTCCTGTTGAAATCTTAATAACCATTTTTTAAAATTTTCATGATATTGAGTTTCTCCTTTATTTAATTTATCTGCCTCATATGACACGTTGTAAACAGCATTTGCCGCATCACAACCCATACATCGTTGAATACATCCACCAACTTTTTGACATAGTTTTCGCGTCATGTCTTGCTTCTTATGAAGATCATCATTACTATGATGAATGTGGGTAAATCTATTAATAATTTCACCTGTTAGATGAGACTTAACTTGCATTAAATCTTTATATTCAGGATCATCAAAAGCGTCGAATGTAAATCCAATCGTGTTTATACAATCCATATGGCGGTCATCTAACCGATCAATTTGTTCCCCATCATAATAAAGATTGGATTTCATTTTTCCTAAATCTTTCATAAATTGCTCTTTTGTTCTTACCATCTCTTATCAAATTCTTAAATTATTTTTATAACTTTTATTTAGTAAGATAAAATTATAAAATCTTGTCAGTGCAGATCAGTTTTATCATCAATCCGTATTTCTACCGATTTCATAACGCCAAATCTTCATGAGAACGATTCAAGGGTATCCAGCCCAAATCGTCCCGTTTTATAATTTTATCTCAAGTAAAATAAAGAAATAAGATAATTTATGTGTTCTTAATTTAAGGTTATTTCAAATGATCAGGAATAATTTGATGTTTTAGGAGATCATCATATGTCTCTTGATTTCTAATCAAATAAGATTTACCATTATTTATCAGTATTTCCGCTGGTCTTGGTCTTGAATTATAAGGGCTACTCATTGTAAAACCATATGCACCGGCATCTAATATGGCAAGATATTCTTCTTCTTTCAATTCTGGAAGTTCTCTTTCTTTACCAAGAATATCACCAGATTCGCAGATTGGCCCTGCTATATCATATTTTAATAATTGAACACCTTGTTTTTCCTCGCATGGGATGATGTGATGATAAGCAGAATACATAGTTGGTCGTATTAACGTATTAAAACCTGCATCAACACCAGCAAATAGTTTAAATCCATTATCTTTGATTGTATTAATTTGTGTTAAAATAATACTTGCCTCTGCAGAGATATATCTTCCTGGTTCAATCTTGAAAGTGGGTTCACCAAAATCGCCTCTTTCAGTTAATTCTTTAAATTTATTAAGTACTATTTTTTTATACAATTCTAGATCAAACTTATTTTCTTCTGGATGATATGGTATTCCTATACCCCCACCAAAATCAATAAATTCAAGTATTATGTCAAGAGTATCAGTTAAATTGATAATTATTGATATGAATTTTTCAGCAGCTTTTTCAAAATCACGAGCATCAATAATACCTGAACCAATGTGCATGTGTGTTCCAAATTTCTCAAATCCAAGTTCTCTTGCTTTTGAGTATGCTTCGATAACCTGATGATCCAAAATTCCAAATTTAATGTGTTTACCTGCCGTTATAGTGTGTGGATGATGTCCTGCTCCGAATTCTGGATTAATTCTAAATGATATAGGTTTTTTTTCTTTCCCCAAATCATCATAGACTTTTGCTAACCGTTTTATCTGACTAATACTGTCCAAATTTAATAATATGTCATTTTCAACAGCAAATTTAAAATCTTCATTAGTAAACATGTTTCCAGTATAGAAAATATCCTCAGCTGGAACTCCTGCTTTCAAACAAGTATAAACCTCACCAATAGAAGAACAGTCATAACTAGAACCTTCTGATTTTAATATTTTTATGATTGATAAGTTTGAATTTGCTTTTACAGCATAATGAATTATATTATTTTTATATTCTGAATCTAATGTTTCTTTTAATTCTCTATATCTTTCCCTTATTAATTGTTCATTTACCACGTATATTGGTGCTCCATACTTTTCCAATAATTCAATGGTATTTACACCCGCCAAGTATAAAGTCCCATTTTCATATTCTAAATCTTTATTTTTTAACCATTCTGAATATTCCATCTTGATTTCTCTTAATTTTTCTATTCTATATCATAAGTTTTTCGATATTTCCTACAAATACTTTAACAACGGGTCCCTCCATAAAGATTGTTTTTCTAGTATAAGTAATGATTAAATCTCCACCATCATTGTGTATTGTTATAGGTGAATTTTTCTTGAATAATCCGAGTTCCGTCCCAGCAACGACAGCCGCGCAAGTTCCCGTGCCACATGAATTGGTAATGCCAACACCTCTCTCAAAAACTCTTAAAATGGCTTCTTCATTAGAAACCACTTTTACAAATTCAACATTTGTTTTATTTGGAAAGTATTTGTGAGATTCTATGACTGAACCATACTTGTTCAACTCTGTATCATCCAATTGTTCTTTAATAAAGATAATAGTATGCGGATTACCCATTGAAACAGCGGAAAACCTGAAAATTTTATCTAGGGCTACTAGTTCTTCATTGATACATTGACTTGTTTCATTATCAATATCAACAGGTATCATTTCACAGTCTAAAATTGGGGGTCCCATATCTATTTTAACGCTCTCAACTAAGTCTTCTCTAATATTTAGTTCAGCAATTATTATCCCTTTAAGAGTCTCAATGCTTAATTCACTTTTTTTGACAATATTATTCTCATACACATATTTTGAGAAACACCTAATTCCATTTCCACACATCTCTGCTTCAGAACCATCAGAATTGAATATTCGCATTTTTATATCGGCTTCTATAGAATTGCATACAAATATTAAGCCATCTGCTCCAACTGAAAAATGATATTGGCATAAAGCCCGTGCTAAATTGCTTTTTTTTTCTTCTGGGATGTCCAAATGAATGTCATTAATAATAATATAATCATTTCCTAATCCATGATACTTTTCAAATTGTAAGTTTTCGATGACAAAGGGATTCATTTTATAACCTTCCAATAATGAAAGCGTTTATACAATTATAAAAGTAATACGATTATTTAAATGTTATATGTGTCATTGACACATATACACAACTTTAAAAATAGTGAAATAATATAATAATTAATGTCAAATATAATGAAAGAAAAACAATTTGTTGATATAATCCAAGAATCCGGTTTGAGTTTAAATGAAGCGATGGTTTACTTTGCTTTAATTAAATCAGGAGAAAAAGGATGTATTGTAAAGGAATTAGATCATGAACTTCCCATCAAAAGAACAAATATCTATTCAATCATACACAGGTTAATACAATTAGGATGTGTCGAGGAGGCGGGTCAAGCAGAAAAATCTAAAAATGCTACAATCTATAAAGCTACGAATCCATTAATATTTATTGACCAGCTCATCGAGGAGAAGCAAATAGAACTTAAAAAACTCCAAAATATTAAGAAGCATCACGTGAATGATTTACAATCAATTTACCAAGAGGGGATGGAGTTTTCTTTTGAGGAGATCAATCCCATTATCCAACCATATTTTCAACCCTTATTACAAAAAGGATGGAAAATAAAATCTTATATAGTTCGAAAGGGAATTCCAATGTTCGATTATGAAGTCTATGATTGTTTGCTTTATTCACCTCAATCAAAATATATTAAAGATAATAGTTTTCACTTATTTGTTTTTGATTATGATATTGAAAGTGATGAGAATGCCCTTACTTTCTTCATGGATAATCTTAAGAAAAAAACAAGGGAAATTAAATCATTTTTTTTTGATATTAAAGAACTCAAACTTACAAATGATGAGATGATTATTAAGAATAAGGTATTCTCTATTTTTAAAATGGAAGTAAAAATTAGACAATTGAAAGATTCAGCTTATTTTGAGAACATTTCACATGAATTAGAAGAAAAGAATCCCAATGATTACTTTGAAATAGGAAAGGCCTTGATCATCCCTTTAGGTAATAAATTATTTTATCTTTGGGCTGAATCAGATGACATTCTTAAAGAAATGGCAGATCCAATTTTTATGATAAATTGACTTAAAAGACTATATATCAATGATAAGCATCTCATAACTGGTAAAAATGCTCAGATTTTATGAGATAAATTAAAATTTTAAATGTTAATTATGAATGCTATTAGGATTAATTATTCTTTTGATAGAATTTTCACTTAGAGCACATGCAATCATGAGTCCAATAATCGTCCATACAAACAACAATTGGTAATATATTGTTAATTTCCATATAATTTTATTTTTCATTATGAGACCAAGTGTACATGCTAGATTTCCTATCGAGAAAATAAGGACTAGTAATTCTGCATTTAATGCTAAGAAATAAATTTCAGTTTCTCCAAGATATTCAGGTAATTGAGAACCCCAATTATTAATGAAGAAAATAACAACAAAATTATTAAATATAATACATAGAATAGATAGGATTAATCCTAATATTCCTGCTAATGCGAACAATATAATTAATAAAACTAATTTTTGCTCACCAGATTTGAATATTCTTTTTTTAAATTCTAAAATTGATCTAAAATCTTTTAAAGATAATGCACATAAAACCAATGGAGTTAATAAAAATAAACTTATATAGAGTACACCTCCCGCATCTGAATGTTCGGCAGTAGAAACAGAACCTAATAGAAAAAATGAGACCATAAAGAGCGTAATGTACAATATAATTATAAACAATGACTTTTTGGAGAGAAATTTTAAAAACCATACAAAAATGAAGACAAATCCTAGGATAAGTATGACACCAATGCTCAATGCGATTACAGGATTGACATTTAGAAAACCCGTTTCCCATAATCTCATGAAATCCTCAATTGTCCAAGAAATTCCGTTATAGCTTGAAATTTTGGGGAAGAAAGAGAATATCCCTCCATTATTTATTATGCTATCTAAATAATTGTGCATTACTCCTCCAGCTAATACCAAAAGATACGTATTAATATATTTTAATTTATGTTTATTTAACTCAATTAATTCAATATTTCGAATACCATCTATTTTTAATGTAAATTTGTTAAAATAATAATAAAAACATGCTAAAATTAAAGCAAAAAGTGGCCAAAAAAAGATGGAATGCGATATTCTTCCCAATCCAATTACCCATCCCACGTCAGGACCAAGATAATTATTTAAGAAAAAGATAAAAACATGAGTTTTTGAAAATTTTTTATCACTTATATAATAAAGACAAATGCCAAAAAATCCTCCTAATATAAGATGAGATATGCTTGGCATGATATTTCTTAATCTAATTGAGGTAATAAATTCTTTTATTATATTCAAAATTTGTTTTTATTTAATCCTAAATTTGCCATATGTTTTCACGACTAAAAGAGTTAAAAATTTATAGTATAACATGTTTATTTGTGTAAGATATTGTGTTTTTAGATGAATATTTTCATATGGTTTTGATACATGGGATTAACGATAACAGAAAAAATTCTTAGAGATCATTGCAATGAGAAAAATGTATCCGCAGGTGATTTTATCCTTGCTAAAGTTGATAAATGCTTAGCTAATGATATAACAGCTCCAATTGCGATTGATGTGTTTAAAAAAATTGTTGAGGGTACTGATCGGGGGGTTTTTGATAAGAAAAAAATCATATTAACACCAGATCATTTTGCACCCAATAAGGATGTGGCTTCAGCAGAACAATGTAAGGTTTTAAGAGAATTTGCTCATGAATATGAGATTGAAAATTACTTTGAGCAAGGAAGGGTTGGTATTGAACATTGTCTCGTACCCGAACAAGGGCTTGCTCTGCCAGGTGAAGTATTTATTGGAGCAGATTCTCATACATGCACCTATGGCGCTCTCGGTGCATTTTCCACGGGTGTAGGTTCAACAGATCTGGGTGTTGCTATGGCGTTGGGTTCTTGCTGGTTTAAAATTCCGGAGTCAATTAAATTCATCTACTCTGGTAGATTAAATGAATTTGTTTCAGGAAAGGATTTAATTTTATACACGATTGGTCAAGTTGGTGTTGATGGTGCTACCTATAAATCAATGGAATTTACTGGAGAAATAATAGATGAGCTATCAATGGCAGGTAGATTTACTATGTGTAATATGGCAATAGAAGCAGGTGGAAAGAATGGTATTATTACACCCGATAAAATTACAGTAGCATATCTAAAAGAAGTAAACAAAATAAACTACACTAAGTATGAAAGTGATAAGGATGCTGAATACTCAGATGTGATAGAATTTGAATGTTCTGATTTAGAACCTCAAGTGTCATTACCACACTTACCTGAAAATGCCAAACCCATCTCTGAGGTAGATGGAATGAGAATTGACATAGATCAATCTGTCATTGGCTCTTGCACGAATGGACGCTTAGAAGATTTAAGAATTGCGGCAAAAATACTAAAAGGGAAGAAAATAGCTCCAAATGTTCGATGTATATTGATACCTGGCACTCCAAAGATATACCTTGATGCTCTTAAAGAAGGACTGATCAAAATTTTTCTGGAAGCAGGAGTAATCGTGTCAACTCCTACTTGTGGACCGTGTTTGGGTGGATTTATGGGCATACTTGCTGCTGGCGAGAGAGCGATCTCAACTACAAATCGTAATTTTGTTGGTAGAATGGGACATGTAGGGAGTGAAGTTTACTTATCAGGACCCGCAATAGCTGCCGCTTCTGCTATTAAAGGATATATAACTTCACCTGAGTATTTATGAAGTAGTAATATCTAAAATAATGAAAAAGGTGTGAAATGTATTGAAAGGAAAAGTAATAAAATATAATGAAAGCAATATTAATACCGATTTAATAATTCCTGCGAGATATCTGGTTAAATCAGACCCTGAATTCTTAGCAGAACACTGTATGGAAGATCTAGATCCCGAGTTCAATCAAAAAGTAAAAAAATTAGATATATCAATTATGATAGGTGGACCAAATTTTGGAAGTGGATCGAGCAGGGAACAAGCACCATTAGCTATTAAAACAGCGGGTATTAAATGTGTTTTAGCCCCCTCTTTTGCACGAATCTTTTTTCGAAACGCTATAAATATTGGATTACCGATCTTAGAATTCAGTGATATTAAGGATATAAATACGGGAGAAAAACTTGACATTGATTTTGAAGGGGGTAAAGTTATCAACTTGACTTCGAAAAAGGAATTTAAGATAAAAGAAATGCCTCCTTTTCTTCAAGAGATCATAGCTTCTGAAGGACTAATAAATTTTGCTCGAAAAAAAGTTTTAAAAAATTAATAAAAGATCTAAGATAATTAATACTATCATCTACATGAATATATGGAATCTTTTAATAAAATGAAGAAAAAATACACTTTCATATTAATAACGTTCCTTATCACGATTTTTTTTCCCTTTTCAGTTGTATCAGCAAACATGCCTCCTGAAAATTTATACACTAACAGTTCAGCATTTTATGTGTGTGCCTTAAATAAATATGATATCTTAACTTTAAATCTGACTCCCTCTGATACTGGAAGTGGAGTTTTTTCCATGTATTTACTCAATGAACGTCCTTTAAATGATAACCTAGTATCAGGTACAATAGTCGCTGAAGGTTTAAACATATATTATAATGCAACTAACAGGCAAATTTACTATATTAAAATTCATCTTGCGGAGAATGGTCCAGATACATTTCAATTAACAGTCATGGTAAATGGTGAATTTGTTCAGTTAGTTCGATATTATATACCTCAAATTCCGGGATTTCCTTTAGAATTCTTACTCCTATCAATAACTATTGGATTTGGTTTAATTCTATATATCATTAGGAAACGTAAAATGATAATTGAATAACATGGTAAATAAAAAACAAGTTCTTTTCTCATTTTTATTACCTATTATTTTGGGTTTTATCGTTCCATTTCTTCTTGTATGGTTAATAGAAAGGCGATCATTTTTAATACTTTGGAATCAAAATTTATTTTTTTTAATTTTTGGATTTGTCATATTAGGATTTGGGCTTGCTCTTTTTATAGAATGTAATTGGTTATTCTACTCTATTGGTAGGGGCACCCTTGTACCAATTACCAAAATCGAAACTAGATCGATGGTAATAAAAGGTCCTTATAGATATGTTAGAAATCCAATGATAATTAGTGTTATGATAATGTTACTGGCTGAATCACTCTTATTTAATTCAATTAGCATTTTAATATACACGGGTATTTTTTTTATCGTGAATGTCATCTATATGCCATTATCCGAAGAAAAAGGATTAATAGTCCGATTTGGAGATGAATTTCTTCATTATAAAAAAAATGTGAGAGCCTGGATTCCTAAACTTCATTCATATTCTCCTTCTGTATATGACCTTGAAAATCCACTGATTAAAGAAAAAAAAGTAAACAATCCAGATGTCAATGCACAAATCATTGCAGAAAGACTTGCTTATAGTATTGAACGTGGTCGGCAATATAAGAGAGCAGGGCTATATATAGTGCGAAAAGTTATGGATTCGGGGTTAGTAAAATGCGTCGAAATTCAAATCTTTGGAATAGTCACTATTCAAGGAATTAAAAAATGTTCTATCAAAGCAAGATCCATATCGAAAGATAGTCAAACTGATCAAAATAATATAGATAAAGGCGTGAGTCAATGTAAAATTGAAATAGGAACTTTAAAAATAATTGTAAAAATAAAGCGACTGAAATTTAAACGCAAGATAAAATATAAAATAACAGAAACGTTGGATTTTTTAGACGAGGAATCGGGAGAAAAAAGTATTAATGATGAATAATTAATATTAGAAATAACTTTTACCAAAATGTCAATAGATGACGAATTTCGAAGTGAGACCTATTTAAATGATTTCGATTTTCAATAATCAAGTTTTTATTTTTAGAAATTTTTTCATATCTATCAAAATATTACAAAATCACATATATAAAAAGTAATATAATATGCCATTTGAAGAACTCAGTAAAAAATTAGCTCAACTCATGAAGGATACCGAAGAAATTGAGCTAAAAGATGTAGATCTTGTTGCAGAATATCTTGAGTTTGAAATGTTGCCACAAATGATCGCCACGGCAGCTCAAGCTATTGGTCTTCCTGCTCCTGGAAAAGCCCAATGGACTCCTTCGAAATTAAAGCTTGCTGTTGATTTTCCAGGAGAAATTGAAACTATCCAGTTCATCCGCTCAAAAGGAAAAACGGTTACCATCGGTGGTGAAAAAGTTCCCCCATTTTATAATTTCCTCGGGCTTGATAAAAGAAATCCTAATCCTCCAGCAGTTACGTACGATGTTTTTGATACTATTGATTTCTCACCACCTAAACCTATCAAGCAACAATATGGTGAAGTGTTAGCAAGCCCCCCAGAATGGGCTAAGTTTGCAGTTGACAAATTTAGCGCGGATTTAATAACATTTCATTCTCTTAGCATAGATCCCGCGATGGGAGATGCTCCTGTTTCTAAATCTGTAAAACTTTTAGAAGATATTCTTCAAACTGTAGATGTTCCCGTAATTATTGGTTGTTCTGGTAATAAAAAAAAGGATAAAGAACTATTTGAAAAAACAGCTCCTGCTACCGAGAGCGAAGTCTTAATGTTATCAGCAGCCGATAAAGCCACATGGGAAGATGTCATCCCCTTAGCAGTAAAATATGACCATAACTGCTTGCTCTGGACTTCTTTAGATCTTAACAATCAGATTAAGATGAATAAGGACGCAATTGAATTGGGACTTCCACGAAATAGAATCGTGATGGATCCAACTTGCGCCACTCTTGGTTATGGAATGGAATATTCTTTCTCTATTTACCAACGAATGCGAATAGCAGGTTTATTAGGTGAAAAAGATCTTGCTTACCCAATTAGCGGTGGTACAACAAATGCATGGGGTGCTCGTGAAGCATGGATGTCTGAAAAAATCGCACCAGAATGGGGTTTGAGAGAATATAGAGGGCCAATGTGGGAAATAATAAATGCCTTAACCTTAACTCTTGTTGGATTGGATCTCGCAATGATGTTCCATCCTGTAGCTGCAAAACACGTCAAGGACATTACAGCTCAATTCTTTAAAGAAGTACCAAAAGAATTGGATGAAAAAGGATACTATGATTGGGCTTCAGCCAATCTAAAGCGGTAATTTTTTTTTTTATTTATTATCAAATTATAGAAATCTATTTTGTTCAATTTACTTTAACATTTTTATATTATTTCAAAAATCCTATAATATATTTATTTTTATTAAGAAGGAATTAGATCACAAAAATAAAATCGATTGTCTCGCAAAACAATATCGCCAATTGAAAATGCTATGCTTTTTTTAAATATAGGACCTTCAAATACGAATGAATGGAATTCTCCATTTTCACCACAGGGATCAACATCAGGAGGTAGCTCCCTTAAAAATTCCCTGTCATAGAATCTTCCGCAAAAATTTTTATCTAGAACTGATGAGTCAACACATGTGATGACTGCTTTAAAACCTAATTGAATAAATGTAATTGCAATTTCAAGAGTATCTTTTTTCCAAATTGGGAAGAAGGCTTTCATCCCAATTAAGGATAAATTATTTTCTCGATACATCCTTAGATCCTCTAAGAAAATATCTCCAAAAGCAACAAATTTAACTCCTTTATTGTAATATTCCATCAATAATTCTTTCATTTTTGCATCATATTCCTCATTTGAAGCATTTTTTGAAATAAAGACTTTTTCAAGAGGAATTCCTAAGGATTTCGCTTGTTTTTCAAGCAAAATGGTTCGTACACCATGCATGCTAATTCTATCGTAGTCTTTAGTAATTGTAGTTAATAAAGCAGATATTTGATAATTAGAACTCTTTAGTAATTTATGTAGTGCCATAGCACTATCTTTTCCCCCGCTCCACGTAAAGAGGATCTTTTCTTTCATTAGGTTATTCAAAGTTATTAAACTTTAAAAATACTTAAATTTATTTCTTCCCCCCAAATTTTAAAAATTATTATCATCAATAAAGTCGTCATCTATATCAGTGAACTGCGAAAATTCTTTATTATTATGGAAATAGCAACACCCTTGATTGATATCAAAATCAACAATAACTTCTCCTTCTAGTCTATTTCTTAAAATTCTAATTTTTTTCAAATTCAATAAATCCACCTCTGCTGTAATTTTATTTACTTGATGCAATAATTTAAAATTCTATTAAGTACAAATTGGAATAAAATATTAGAATATATTGATTATTATCTAAAGAGCTTATCTTAAGTTTTTTTATAATTTATTTGAAATAACTCGATTTTTTTTATATATAACTATTATCCCGAGAAATTAGTTTTATACAATTTTGATCATTTTCTTTTGGAAATTGAATATTTTTTATCATCTTGATCTCTATTTCACTGGTATTAAAAGAATTATAAACGCTTAAATAGATTCACGTCATAATATAATATAACTGAATCTTACTTTTAGTTTACAAACTCAAGTTCAATGAAGCAATAAATGGCAAATAACGATCCACAAGACTTATATTTAAACTTTGATGAAATTGAATACGATGACGGAAAAACAAAGGATGCCATCGTGATTATAGGATTAGATGGTCATAGCGTCTATTACTCAAACCAACTCTCAAAGATGTTAAGAGGAAAAAAACTTCACCTTGAAGATGGACTTTTCAATGAGATTCATCCTGACGATAAGGATTATATAAAACAAATTTTCAATGATGCAATTTCAAATAAATCAGTAGAAAATTTTTCAGAAATAGAATTTCGAATGCTTGATAAGGATGGATCTCCTATTTGGTTATCTGCTTTACCTTCAAATTATTATGGTGAAGATGGTAATTTGATTGGATTCATTACTTCAATCAGGGACATTACTAAAAGAAAAGAAAGGGAGATTGAACTTGAAAATATACTAGATCAATATTCTAAATCTCTTGAAAAAACTAAATTCTATAAAGAATTAATCATCCACGAAGTAAATAATATATTTAGCGTAATACAAATGTCTTCAGAAATTTTGAGAGATAATATAAATAGAAAAGATAAAATTGTTAAAAATCCAATTGATCTCATTCAACAATCAGTCAAGAGAGGATCCACTTTAATTAATAATGTTCAAAAATTATCAAATCTTGAAAATGAATCTGAAATCATATTGAAAAATGTAGAGATTATAAAAATACTTGATAATACCATTCATTATATTCAGCAAAGTTATCCTGATAGAGAAATTCAAATTGATATTGATGCGATGAGAAAGGACTATTATGTCAAGGCAAATGAATTAATTATAGACATCTTCTATAATTTACTCCAAAATGCTGTAAAATACAATAAAAATTCTATTGTAAAAATTATTGTTAAAATATCCAAGCTTCAAATAGATGATTCCCCTTATATTAAGATGCAATTTCTTGATAACGGAGTTGGATTATCAGATCTTCAAAAAAATCTCATTTTCTTATCAGTTCCTAAACATTATCAAGAAACTAAGGGTATGGGATTAGGATTGTCCTTAGTGAAAAGAATTATTGAACTCTTTGGTGGACGAATATGGGTTGAAAACAGAAATAAAAATAATCCTTCAAAGGGTAGTAATTTCGTCCTTTTATTAAAAGAATCTTTTATTTAACTGTAATAACGAATTCATGAAGAAAAATAACGGATCAAAAATTTATAATGTTCTATTTGAGATGTAATAAAATTATAAGCTTTTGGGCTGCTTACTCTTCCAAATTCTGACAAATGGGCTTCCAAAATATTAATGGCTTCTTTTAACCTTTCGATTCGATTGTCTCTAAATTCATCTGAAGACCATCTTTCAATAAGTTCTTCGATATCTCTCATGATAGATTATAGAATCCCATAAAAAGTCCTTAAATTGCTAATAAAAGTAAGTTTTTAAATATTTGTTGATTTAATTGGTTTTTCTAGGTGATAGAACATACATAATATAAATATTTGATTCATATCATCTTTTTCTCGAAATAAAAAAATTTATTGTATAAAATTAAGATTATTCGTTTATCATAAGAAATTAATAAATGTTCTAATAAACAGGTAAAGTGTAAATAAATAATGGGTGGACTTGGTAAAAAACTAAAGAAAGGTTTAGCGAAAGCAGCTGGCGGAATAGTAGAGGATCTCACTGAAAATGAAGCAGCTGGGAAAGCCGTTAAAAAAACCGTTAAATCAGGTAGCGTAAAAAAAGGTGTAAAGAAAGGAATTGAAGAGACTACAGAAGAAATTTTGGATGATTAAATTATATTTTAAAAATCTTTAAATTACGTCTTGGTGATGGTTTCAAGCTTTTTTATTAATTTTAGAATAATAGAAATTTTTAATTAATTATCTTATTTCTCAAATCAGATATAATTAATTCCGCTTCAGTCATTATTTCTTCGATTAATTCTTCGACAGTAGGTACTGAATGAATTCTACCCGTCACCACGCCACCGAGTACAATGGACTCATCTTCTTTCTTGTTAATATCCATCAAATTTCGTAAACCCTCCATTTCAAGATCCATGATCCTAGTATTTGTTGGACAAGGAATTCCTCTATATAAATCAGGAGCATCTCGAATTGTTTCATCAACCACTTTCAAAGACATGGGATTTCTTAGAAATCTCATGGGTCCAAACATCCCCCTTGCGACAATCGTTTCCGTTTCCGCCCGTTCTACGATAGCTTCTTTCCATTTCTGTTCAAAATCTGCTTCTTTGGTTGCAATAAAACGAGTTCCCATCTGAATGCCTACAGCCCCTAAAGCTAATGCGGCTGCTAAGGAAGCCCCATCAGCGAAACCACCTGCTCCAACAACAGGAACATTTACTGACTTCACGGTTTCAGGCAAGAGAACCATCGAAGATACATCTCGCCAAGCACAATGAGCACCCCCTTCCCTTCCTGATGCAATTATTATATCTACTCCTGCCTTCTCCGCTCTTCTTGCCCCCCTCACACTAGGACACACGTGGCACCATATAATATCCGGTAGCTTCTCTTTAATAGGAATTAAAGGTTTACGAGCTCCCTTAGATTTTGCATCAATTGCCCAAGGGAGTGGATCTCCCGCGGAAGTCACAATGACTTTCAAATGTTCCTTAATTTCTTGTTTTTCAGTTATACATTCGATAACACCTTGGACGAATCGCTTTGCAGGAAAAGTAAAATCTGATGAAACAGGAATATTGATTCCAAACTTTGCTTCTGGTGAATTTTTCAGATTATTATTGACTTTTTCAATGACTTTTTTTAAAATGATTTTCGGTTTGCCCTTTCCAAACACATTCTCCGCTTCTTTGGGAGTTACTAAACCTGCTGCCATTCCAACAGTTGAAATAAGTCCTAAAGCTCCAGCTCTTGCTGCAGCAATACAAAGATTGTTGGTAGAATAAGGCCCCATTCCCGCTTGAATGATGGGATACTTGGTACCGATTATATCTTGAAATTTTGTATATATCATTTTTAGTCGACATAGGATAAAATTATGCTTATTATTATATATAATAAGAAATATGAGAAATTAATTTAATCAAACCAAAGAATAATAGATAAATAAAAATTAATCCTTATAGCATTTCTAAAAAAGCTTCTATTCTGGTATTGAGTTGTTCATTATCTTCAGAGGAATAATCCGTGGTTAAAGAGAGGGTTGGAACTCCTGCTTTCTTCAATTCTCTTTCTAAACTAATAGCTTCAATATCATATGGTTGGCAAAAGTTTAAGGTGTAAAGTATCACACCATCTACATTGTAATCCTTTACAAGTTGTAAGACATCCTCTTTTCGTCCCTCATTTGGGGTAAAACATGCACAATTAATTCCTAAATATCTATTGGCAATAATCCCGAGTAATTCATCCATAGTATCTTCTTTAATCTCTCCATATTCCGATTGAAAATAGCGAGTTCCCGTGCAAGTTTCTTCAGCGACTATCGCAGCATTTTTGGTCTCAACCAAGTGATGGATTTTCCAATTTGGAATTGCCATAGGAGTACCACTGATGAGGATCCTTTTTGCTCCTTTTTCAATTGCACCTACTCCATCTTTAACTCTTTGTTCCACCTCATCTGCGAGTTTACCCACCATTTCTATTTCTCTATCAGGATCATCATAAAATGCAACTTGAGACATTAATAAAGCATCCTTTCCAGAAAGGGGTACTGGATCCGCTTTTCTAGCTTCATAAACACGTCTCATTTGAGATCTTTTCTTGGAAATCTTTACCATGGCTGCTTTTAATTTATCTATAGTTAATTTATTCCCTGTCACTTCTTCAAGTTTCCTAATTAAAGCTTTAATTTCTTCTACAAAGTGAACACGAGCTTGTGGACGATCCTTGTATTGAGGAGTTTCCATTACATAAAATGGTTTATACTTATTTAAAACTTCCCAGCATTTTTTCTTTCCATCGCACGTAGTTTCTCCTATTATTACATCACACATTGCAAAATAAGGACAAATATTGCCAACACCAAATCCTAATCCTGATTTAATTAAAGCACAGATGTTTGTAGGTAATAGATCTTCAGATGCATAGTTCGAAAAATTCGTCCCACCACATAATCCAACTCCAATTGCATCAAGAGCAAAAATTATTTCATCTGGGACATAGAGGCAAAAAGTACCTACTACCTTTTTACCTTCTTCCTTTGCGGTTTTGAGTTCATTTATTCTAATACCATGGATATCTCCTACTACGAAATCCCAAAAACCCATTGCCTCAGGACGATTTTTTTGACAATCTATATAAATTTCCTTAAACACATCTGGTAAGACCGCTAATAGTTGATCATGCTTTTCAATATCAATTCCCAATTCTTTCCACATAGGATACCAATTTGGTTTTTCCGCTTGCGTCATATTATTTACCTATTTTTTTATATATAACATTTTAAGGTTAAAAAATATAGATTAATTATTAAGTTTATTGAATTCAATTATCGAATTAATCGATAGATAAAGTAGATAAAGTATTCTTAAATTAAACTATAATGCTATTTAACC
>JBHLME010000010.1:47107-56780 GCA_048938445.1 Promethearchaeota archaeon
TATTATTATTTTATTTAAGGAGATCGGTTATATCACCATATATCCGTAGTTCTTTTGCACCTTTTACTTTAATTTTACGACCTACAACAAGTTTCTTAAATTCTTTGTCATTTATATCTCCAGTGGCTATTTTTAAGAATATGGGAGTAGTTGTTACCATCATTCCATCCCATCCTAATACTTTTTTCTTCAAATCGTTTTTATTCTCGTTACTTATACTTTCAACATTTACTTTCCCATTTTTAAATTCAACTAACGTAGCATATTTATCATCCGTAGCGTTTAATAATATTTTTAGAGAGAGTTTCCCGAACTTCTCAATAAACGTGTCATTTGTCTCTAGTGCTTTCAATTGTTTTTCTAGTGCTGCTCCCATTCCCCTTAAACGTTTTTTCTTTTCATGTTCTATAATTTCTGACATTTTTTTCAATTTTAAAATTTTATTTTATCTAATAATAATAAAATATGGTACTATTTATACGTGATAAAGTAAGTTTTTACGTGAGTAATTTTAGTATGAATAAACTCTATTTAATTACTTTTAAAAAGATATAGATGTCATTTGCTCAGAATCAAAACTTAGATGATTATGTAAAATAAATAATAAAATTAAAAACAAGATTAGTTTTCAAGAAGGTAATAAAAAAAATTATTTTTTTTGAATTTTTAAAAAATAACTATCACCTTCAATTTTGAATTCTAGAACCTTTCCATCATTTTTCTCAACAAATCTTCTTATATTTTCACCTGCTTCAGCAAAATCTCCAGAAACTTCAAGAATATCACCAGAGTTCATGTTATTTATCATCCTTTTTGTTTTTGCCACAGGTTGCGGACATACAAGACCTGTACAATCTAATTTATATATTTCTGTCAATTTCTCACTCGCCTCTTTTTTAGGGAAAAATAATGTTATCTGCTTCTTCACACATTTCTAAAAAACCATTCATTGTAGTTCTCGAAATCCCTTCAATCAATTCATCATCCGATAGTCCTCTTGCTTTCATACATACTCCACAAGCTAAAACCTTCGCACCTTCTTCTATGACATCTTTCATCCATTTTCCTACATTGTCATAAGTAGCAGGATCTTGATTTTTCTTACCAACCCAGATACCATCTTCAACTAAAAAGATGTTCACTTTATGTCCTTCTAAGAGGGCAGTATAAGCAAACCTGAGCATCGTGTAAGGTCTTTCATAAGTGTATTGACTGCTCCCAATTGCAATGGTAAAAATTTTTTTCTTTTCTGACATGATGTCTCATTTAAATTCAATGTATAACTTATGTTAGAATGGTTTGCATAATATATTAATTTAATTGTAATGATTTATTGATAAAATCGATAAATTAAAATACTTATTAATCATACAGATTAATTAGGTATTTAAATATGAGATTTCATTTTATTAGGAATTTTGTAAAACTGACACAATATAAAAATTTTTCCACTCTTTCAAATGACCTTTCAATTTCTCAGAGCACGTTATCAAATCAAATCTCTCAATTAGAAAAGGAATTAGGTGACATCAAGCTAATTGACAGAACAACTCGTACATTCAAACTAACAGAACAAGGAGAAATTTTTTTAAAAACTGCTAAAGAGATGGTCACTATAATGGATAAATGCTTATTGGACTTATCACAATATTCGAAGGACCAACACGAACAAATAATCATTTCTGCTTCAACTTTACCAGGATCACATATCTTACCTAGTTTTATAGCGCGTTTTAAAGAAGACCATCCTAATGCTCATTTCAAGATCATCATCAATAACTCTCAAAAATCAATTGATATGTTGAGAAAAAATAATGCACATTTTGCTGGAATTGGGAGTTTCATGGGTTTTACAGAAAACGAGTTTGACATAGTAAACATTGGAACGGATGCTTTAGTTTTTATTTGCTCTCCAAATCATGAACTCGTTAAAGGAGGAAATAAAGAAGTTAAATTTGAGGATTTAATTAAATGTCCTTTTATAAGCAGGGAAAAAGGTTCTGGTACACGTAATGTTTTTGAACAAGAATTTTCAAACTTCTATTTACTTAATGTACAATTGGAAATCAATGATAATGATTCTATAATTTCTGCCGTCAGCGATTCAAATTATATTTCCATTTTAAGCGAAATCATTGCAAAAAAAGCTGAAAATGCAGGGCTTATAAAAATTTTGAGAATAAAGGAGCATCCGATTATAGCAGAGAGAAATATCTTTCTCGTAAAGTTGAAAGGTAAAGAATTAAGTATGCTAAAAAAATCTTTTTGGAAAAATATTAGCAATAAAAAGTAGAAAAAATAAAATTAGATATTTCTTATTTTTCAATTCCACCACTGTCGAAATTGAGCAATCCTTGGAATTGCTGTTTGAGTGGATAAATTCCCTTGATTAAAGTATAAATGAAGAGAACGACGAAAAGTAGTGAACCCATACTTGGAGCAAATTGAGTTATGATGTCAACTCCTGTAATATCAGTATAATCGAATTGCCATAATGAATAGATTAATAATGCTATAGTTACAATAATCGAACCTAAAGATATAGCAATTGCCGTTCCTTTATTAATATTGAAGGAAAGTGGGCCAATATTTAATTTAAAGAATTTAGGTTGGACTATGATACTGAGTATTGAATGTGAGACGATTACCCCTTCAAACTCGACCAATACATTTAGAAATCTCCGTTCACTTTCACCCTTCTTTTTTAACCTGCCTGATTTTGTAGGCATTACTGAGAAAATCATTAAAGGAGGATTTACCGCGTCTTTTTTTACCTCAACTTTTCCGCTTAAAGGATGTACTTCAAAACCCTCACCCTCAATTTTTAAATCCATTATTGGTGGTTCTTTTTTCTTAGTTACGATTTTAATAGTAGTGGTATAGACTGTTTTTCCCTCTTCATCCATAATTTTCAATTCTTGGTGAGAAAAATGCACGTAAAAGAGATAACTCTTCTTTTCCATCATAACGTTATAATATTGAAGTCCCATATTAATGTTATATTCAGTTTGCTTAGGAGGCTCTATTCTACCAACTGGTCCATAATCATATGGCTTCATTTCATCCTTTAGGCTAATGATTCCTTCTGATGTCTCATCATCAAGTGCTCTAACCATTTTTGCTTTCTTTTTTTCAGGGGTGACCATTGGTGCAGGGCTTGGTGGAGGAGGTGGACTACCGGGTGCAGGAGGCTCACTTGGTGGAGGAGGTGCAGCATCTCCCCTTGATGGAGCAGCGGCTTTAGGTGCAGGAGGCGCCATAACTCTTTTAGCTTCCTCTTCCTCTCTTTCATAAGACACCTCCTCTTTTTTATCCGTGTCAACCTCATCACTAACTATTTCCTTGTATAATACCCCCGTATCAGGTTCTTCAGCCGCCATAAACAAATCTTCCGCTTCTTCCATTTCATATTCTGCCTCTTCTGGTTCCATTGCAATTTCTGATAATAAATCAGCTTTTTCAGCTACTGGCATTCGCGCTGGTTTTGCCATACTTTCTCTCCTTTTAGGTTTGGCTTTTGTTGTTTGCCGAGCTCCTTTCTTTTCTTCTTTAACTTCAGATTCTTTAGTTTTTTCTTTTTTTAACAGTTTTTTTAATTTTGTATTGCCATGGATGTTTTGCTGGATGTCAACATCTAAAAAATGAATATCTTCTCTTTCTATTTTAATTCCCTTCTCCTCTAACACCTTGCTAATATCGTTTAATATTAGGCTAATTCTAGTATTCTTATTATAATTCCCGATAAAGGTAAATCCCGATAGTTCAATTGCTAATACCTTAGACTTTTTATCATATTTAATCTTATCGGTAGTAATTATCAATTCTGATATAGATTGTAATGCTTCCACTTTTAATTTTCACTCATTTATTTTTCTTTTTAATAATATCGAACTTATCATTTTCAATATATTAGTTATAGTAATATTATGTTACAAATTTTTTTGAATATTTCCATATTTTATGAAAAGAAAATTCTTCAAATGGAGAATACTGATTTAGGAAGTGTCAGGGGTTCTGCAGCAATTGGGATGGTAGGATTAGGTATTATAAATGAACTTTCTGAACTAATTCCACTAATCAAGATAAAAAAACATTTATATCAAGTATGAAAAACAAAAAGATTTATCATACATTATTTTAATGAATTTAAAAAAGTTAATACAAGAAATAAACGTATGTTTTAAGAATTGAATACTTAATTATTTAGAAAAAAAAAAGAAATTTTTTATATAATAATTAAAAATATCCTTACTAAAGAGAGTAACTATAAGTTTCGAGTAAATCTAGTAAAAAAGGAAGGAGAAACAAATATATTAGACCAGAAATAATACATAAAGGTCCAAGTATGATCCCTCCAATTCCAATTTTACTATCTTTTGCGACACCTACGATCCCCATTACTAACACTGCTACGCCACCAGCTATCGAAGCAATTGGACGTGCGATATCTGGTATTGGAATGACCAATAAAACTGTGCCCGCTATACAGGATATCAAACCTACTATATCTCCACTATCCATTTTAAATCCTTTGCTGAATTTTTATTTTTTTTTTTGCCATTAACTTAATAGTACTATCTATTATTATTTTTATTATTATTAAGCTTTTTAATAGGTTTATAATATCCATTTTATGAAATTAAAACATTAATGTTGGACACTATATTTAAAAAAAATATTGAAAATTAATCCTTTAATGGGATTTATGAAATTCTTTAAACCAAATATTGAAAAATTGAGATATATGAAGAAAAATTTGATATGATCATTGCGTTCTATAAATGAAGTAAATTTGTATTTAATTTAATAATTAAAAAAAAAATATAATTAAAAATATTTAGATTATAACATACTTAAGAGTTGGGAAGAAAAATTGCCTAATAATAAATAAACAAGGCCAATAAATACACCTAAAGCGCCTAATATAATTCCTCCGATGCCTATTTTACTTTTTAAGGAAACACCTACGATTGCCAATACCAACACTGCTGCACCACCAATTAACCAAACAAATGGCGCAATGGCAGTTGGAAATGGAATCAATAATAAGGCTGTACCTGCTAAATTAGAAATCAAACCACAAATATCTCCTGCATCCATTTTTTATCACATGCTGTAATTTTTAATTAATGAATTTATTTCTTTTATATGGTACTTCTTAATATTTTCCTAGTTTAAAAATATTCATTTTTTTTTAGATTTTGAATTAAATATAATAATAATTTTTTTTAAAATTATCATTAATACTACTTATTGTCCTAATTATATTAAATAAATTACTAATCCTAATGTTCAGGATATAAGGATTAATGAAGAATATAATATTAAATCATCAATAAATATTAAAAAAATAATAAAATATCTAAAATATTGGAAGCAGAATAATTAGTAAAAATAATAGAAAAAAAAAAGTTTAATTTATTAAAAAAATTTCCTTACATAATTGTTTTTAAATAAACAATTAGTAAAATAGCTTATGCAACTTAGGTAAGTTAAAATGGTTAAAGGAACAGTAAAATGGTTCAACAATAGGAAAGGTTATGGGTTCATTAACTCTGAAGATGGCGGAGATGTCTTTGTTCATTTTTCTGCAATAGCTGCAGGTCAGGGCGAATTTAAAGCTCTTTATGAAAATGATGTAGTAGAATTCGAAGTAGTTGAAGGAGATAAAGGACCTCAAGCTTCAAATGTTGTTGTTGTTGAAAAAGCTCCTCGTCAACATAAACCTCGTAATAAAAAGAAATAAGATCTTTATGTGACGATGGTAAAATTATGAAATTAAGTTATGATTGATAAGTAGTAATTAATAAGTAGTATTAGTGAACCTTATTCTCTTTTTTTTTCTATTTTTAAATTCTATCAAAAATTATTTTTCATACTTGTATGTGGATATGAATGTTCTATCCTTAGCCTTAATAATACATTGTTTATGTTCAGGAGTGATGTGTATTACTGCGTCATCAATAACTTCTATGGGGATTCCCTCTTTTTTTATAACTTCATGAAACCACTCTGAAATAACTGTATAATATTTCTCGACATCATCACCGTCCCTATCTGGTGTAATTTGTCCTGTTATTAAATCTACAAAGATAGGAAATTCTGGAGAATAGTGGTAAAAAGGATCTTGATAATATTTCTCACCATCTCCCGTACTTGTCCTTAATGCTTCATTTACTATAGATTTTAATCTATTAAGTTTCATTTTGAATTAAATAACAAATAATTGAGATATTTATACTAAATAAGTAAATATTATATCTTATCAAATTTATACTATTATTTAAAAAACACTTTATATTAGCTTTTTTTATTATAAAAAGTGGTTAATAACCTAATTAAATGATATTAAATGAAAATACTAATAACTTATTTTTCTAATACAGGTAATACAGAAAAAGTCGCGTATAGTATTAAGGCAGGAATGGAAAGTCATGATATTGACTTGTTGAAAGTTAAAGATACTGACCCTAATTCATTAAAGGAGTACGATCTTGTTGTATTAGGATCAGGGATTTATGCGGGGAAAATATCTAAAGAAATCGTGGACCTTGTTAAAAATGCAGAAGTATTACCTCAAAAATTTGCCTTTTTCTGTACTCACGCAAGCCCGAATTTGTATCAAAAAGGCTGGAAAATGGTTAGAAAACGGATAAAGGATGAAAATTTAATGGTCATTGGTGAATTTGACTGTTATGGAGAACAATTGGGCATTCCTATTGAAATGAGAATGTCAATGCTAGAGAAATTACCCCCTGACGAGCAGGAGAAAGCGAAAAAACATATGGACGCTCTTAAAGAACATCCTAATGCTGAAGATCTAGAAAATGCAAGGAATTTTGGTAAATCTCTTGTAAATTAAAATTTTTTATTTTGTTTATATATAGAATTTTAACAAATATGATACCAACTTATGCAAGATTTAATTATTGATGGACATCGTCATGTATTATGTCTAAAAGCTTATACAAATGCAATGAAAAATAAGCTAATAGATCAAAGTTATTATCATCCTACTTCGCTTTCGGTCAATCTTAAAAAAGCGAAGGATTGGTTTCGAAAAATGACAAATGTTCAAGAACATGTCTCTGATTTAAATTCTGCTAGTATAGATATGGCAATTCTACAGCCTACTCCAATGGAATTCTACTATGGAGCAGAACTTAAAAAAAGTGCAGAATTGAGTAGATTAATCAATGAAAATACAGCTCAGTTTGTAGACGAATGTCCTGAACGATTTATGGGATTGGCCACCTTACCATTACAAGATGTTAAGTTAGCATTAGAAGAACTAAGTCATGCTGTTGAGCAATTAGGATTAAGAGGTGTTGCGATGGGTTCTAGCGTTAATGGAATAGGTTTTGATGAAGAGATTTTCTTACCTTTTTTTAAAGAAATCGAAAGACTTGATATTCCAATTTTCATACACCCGACTAATCCTCTTGAATCTGAACGTCTTAGTAAATATTATCTCAGCAATTTTCTTGGATTTCCTATGGATACCACATTAGCAGCATCACAACTTGTCTTTGGTGGAGTATTGGATCGATTTCCAAAGTTAAAGATTTTTTTGGCTCATGCTGGAGGTGTATTGCCCTTCTTATTGGGTAGACTTGAACATGGTCAATCAATTCGACCTGAATCCCAAGAAAAGGTTAAACACCCTTTTAGCTATTATTTAAAAAATTTTTATGTTGATACAATAACTTTTCATCCAGAAATCTTAAAATTTGTCTTGTCTATTATGCCAGAAGCTCATGTATTTATGGGTACGGATTATCCCTTTGATATGTCAGATACAGATCCAATTAATTCTGTAACTACAGGTGTATCAAATAAGGATAAAGCTAATGAAATATTAGGGAGCAATTTAGCACGTCTAATGGGAATTCAAAAATAAATAACAATTTATTTATAATAATTTGATTTTAAGCAATAAAAATAATTTATTTGAGAATGAATTCTTTAATATCAATTATTATATTTTAGATTTTAAATAATTAAACAATTTAAACTTATTATTGATGAAAAGATGAAATTATTAAGAACACCGGAAGAAAGATTTGAAAATTTACCAGATTTTCCATTCGAACCTCACTATTTAGAGATCGAAAGTATAAGGATTCATTATTTAGATGAGGGGTCAAAAGACTCGGGAGTCATTATGCTAATGCATGGTGAACCATCATGGTGCTTTTTATATAGGCATATGATCCCTCCATTAGTGAATGCGGGGTATAGAGTCTTAGCACCAGATTTAGTGGGTTTTGGACGATCAGATAAACCAACTGAACAAAGTGATCATTCATATAAAAACCACGTTGAATGGATGACAAAATGGTTAAAAAAGCTTGAACTTCAGGAAATTACTTTATTTTGCCAAGATTGGGGATCATTAATTGGATTAAGGGTTGCAATCGAAAATCAGGAATGTTTTAGTAGAATCGTGTTGTCAAATGGCGGTTTACCAACAGGTGAGCAAAACATGGGTAAAGCTTTCCTAGAATGGCAAGAATTTTCTAAGACAGCAACGGAATTTGATATCAAAAACATCATTCAATCCGCGACAATTACAAAACTTTCAAAGGACGTACTAAATGGGTATAATGCTCCTTTCCCCGATGATAGTTATAAAGCAGGTCCTAGAATATTACCCTCTTTAGTACCAACAACGGTCAATGATCCTGAACACGTCCCAAATAAGAGGGCAATTGAAAAATTTAAACAATGGAAAAAACCTTTTTTAACAGCATTCTCAGATAAAGATCCGATTACTAAAGGTGGCGATAAATTCTGGCAAGAAAATATTCCGGGAGCAAAGGGGCAAAATCACACCACGGTTAAAAATGGTGGGCACTTCATACAAGAAGACAAAGGTCCCGAACTTGCTTCTATTATTTTAGAATTTATTAAAAAAAATCCATAAATCGTTAAGAAAGAAAGAAAAAGAAGGATACACCGTGGTGCTGGAGTAGAATATGCGGAGATCAATCGAATGCTTGATCAATATATACAGATGAAAAACGTGATAAATAAAATTGGTAATAGAAGAAAAAGGTTTGGAGGAGGACCAATCTTTCCTGAAAATTTTCCACGATTTTAACTTATTTCATTCCAGAATTATGTATTTTTTTTGGAAACGTAACATCTCTTCTAGCATTTCTTCAGCTTGTGTGGCACTCTCAACTACAGGATCAGCAAGAAGAGCTTGCAAGGCAATATCCTTAGATTTGGTAAGGATTGCTTCGACAACTAGATCTTGAACCGAGGCTTGGTTCCTTAAGAGTGCTGCTAAACCTTTGGGATATTCACCCAATTTAATTGCAGTAAGTCCCTTTTTATTCACAATTGCGGGACATTCTATGACTAAATCTCTTGGTAAGTTTATAATGACATCGTCATTTGGTAAATTTACAGAAGGTTCCATATAGTTCGCATCTGTCAGAATTCCCTCAATAATAGGAATTGCTCTTTCTCCATCAGGTTTTACGAGATGAGAACTTTTTCCCTTCATTATCATACGTTTTATTCTTTTTGACGTATTTATGATGTATCTCTTGTATGCATTTTTAAAATCATTAACTCCTTCGATATTTGCTTTTTCCCATGCCCAATGTATGTATTCTCCATAATGTGAATCAGTCGTGTAAGGAAAATAGCCATATTTGTTAAA
>JBHLME010000236.1:0-3551 GCA_048938445.1 Promethearchaeota archaeon
TTTGAATTTCATCGATAAGTAAAGAATTAATAGGATTGATATAAAAATGTCAGATCTTAGTCAAATTAAAGGAATTAATGCTCGGCATATTAAATTGCTTCAAGAAAATGGGATAAGCACCGCTGAAGCTTTAGCCATGTCCAACACTGAAGCAGTTTCATTAATAGACGGGCTTGGTGAAAAGTCTTCAAAAAAATTAATATGGAATGCAAGAAACGCATTAGGAATGACCGATTTCGTTTCCGCTTCTGAGATTGACGAACATGTTGAGTTTATTACCACAGGATCTTCTGAGCTTAATAGGATTTTAGGTGGTGGGCTTCAGACTGGTAAGCTGACGGAAGTTTATGGACCATTCAAATCGGGAAAGACCAATCTTGCTCATACTGTTGCAGTTACTACACAATTACCCAAAAAAAGAGATGGCCTTGGAAGTGCAGTTGCTTATATTGATACTGAGAATACGTTTTCTAAGGAAAAAATCAAACGTATTGCGAAACGATATGAATTAAATCCTTCCGAAGTGCTTAATAAAATTTATCATGCCAGGATCTATAGTTCAGATCATCAATCACAAATGATTGTAAAAGCGGAGACATTATGTAAATCTCGTAGTGTGAGATTAATTGTTGTTGACAGCCTAATGGCCCTTATGCGTGCAGAATATATAGGAATAGGAATGCTTGCAAGACGTCAGAGCGTGTTAAATAATATGATTCATGCATTATCTCGAATTGCAGAAACTTACAATTGTGCGATACTCGTTACTAATCAGGTTGCAACAAAAATGATGGGAATGTTCGCAGCTGATGATGCGATTGGAGGAAATATCATAGCGCATGGGTGTCACTTCCGTATCATGTTCAAAACAAAGGGATTTTCTTCTAATAATTCACTCAAACGAAGAGCCATTATCGTTGATGCACCAGATTTACCTCCCGAAGAGTGCGAGTTTTTTATAACTTCTGCTGGTATTGCCGATAATGATAAAGTTGAAATGCCTGCTGTTGAAACTCCTGTGTTAGATTTTGAAGTTGAGACACTCTACGAAGAAAGTAGTGGTCCAGAGGTTTCTGAGGGAGCCACGTTGATAGATGTCAAAGGGATTGGTAAAGGGACTGCTGATAACTTAAACTCATTGGGAATAATGAACGTAGAGGATCTAGTTGCTGCAGATCCCGAAGATATTGCTTCGAAAATTAGCGGGCTATCCCTAAAGAAAGTAGAAGAGATGCAAAAATCTGCAAAAGGTTTAATAAGTACTTAATTTTTTTCTCTTTATTCTTTAATTTTTTGAGTTAGTTTAGGATTGGAAAAAATAGCTGAGAGTGTAATCATTAATATAATAATTACTACAACGATTATCTAATTTATGTTACTGAGATTATAACCGAAAATATAAAAGAGAAATTCTAGAGTAATTCTCTAGACTTTAATTAAGACTTTAATAAGTGAATATTGATATAAAAAAAAGGTTTTTTAAAAAAAAATTTATTTATTCTTTTTTTTTATATAAAGGCTCACAGCTTTCCTTTTTTTATGAGTTATTAATGCAACAAGGGCAATACCTGCTACGATCCCAGCAAATGCTAATGTCCAAATTACCGCTTCAAACGGTAAAGAAGAATATTCATCGTTTAATTGTTTCTCGGCTTCTTCCAGAAAAGAGGTCTCTTTTACAGGCTCAGTCTCGTTTGCATCAACAACTTCTCCTATTTCATATTCCTTGACAATAGCATAAGCAATATTTACATTTTGAACATTACAATATACTGTGAGTTTAATGGTATATTCTCCAGCAACAGCAGTTCCAAACGAAAAAAAATTAACACTATCGACACCTGCTATGAATTCATTATTGTAAATTTCAAACTCGACTCCGTTCGGATCTTCAATGTAATAATTTGCCCTCGTTTCATTGCTTTGGGTTATTGAAATCGCTGAAACTCTCCCAATATAGAATTTATACATTGTATCGGTTTCTAACTCAACATCATGTTCAACATTATCCCCGTTACCAAAATGTTTCACCTCATAAAATTCAATATTATTAGTTTCTTGTAACTCCATTTTGTCATACAAGCATTTAGGGCCTTGCTCTATGAGAATATGCATGTTAAAATTTAAAGGTGCAAGCGTATAGAACTGAATATCGTAATCTCCTGATATTGCAGTACCGAACGGAACTTCAAAGTATCGTCCGAATTCAGGATCATAAAACATTTCAGACTCAAATATGGTATATTGTTCATTATTAGGATCCCATATTCTAATTCTCATCATTGTAACATTATGAGGCGTAACTAACTCTATATATATTGTATATATGTACTCTTTTTCCAAATATAATTCAAAATTTAAAGTATCTGATGGCGCAAGAAAAGTATAAACTTTGTCAGGCAGTTCTACATCGCTTAGTTTGAGGAAATTTGTATGTGTCAAATTGGCATTGTTCTCTTCTATAATTATGTTATCATATTTACCATCATTCACAGGAAAAGGATTTGTATAGAATATTATACAAATTAACAATATCAATAAAAGCAAAAAGAATCTCAATTTTTTAATATCCATACACCCTTAATTCCTTAAATTCATCCATTATTTCCTTTATCTTTTCGCAATTATCACTTTTTATGCAGGTAAAACATGGTTGATCGGTCCAAAAATATACTTTCTGTTCATGCTTTTCGACAATCAAGATCGGTACCTTCCGCTCTGGACATAATAAGGCTGAGTTAGAAATCGATCCTTTTTTTGGTAATGGATATGAAAATCCACAAATTTCACATTTCGCAAACCTTTTGTAATTACTTGTCTTATATATAAAAATTGAGCAGTCGCAATTTGGACATTCTCCTATTTCTTCAATTTTTCGCATTTTATAGATCAGCTAAGTTTGTTGATAAATTATTTTCTATTTAACTTATATAAATAAAAAAGAACAATTGCAGCAAATTCAGGTTATTATCATATAGTTCCTAAAATATTTTTTTTTTAAATAAAAATAAAATATAAAGAATATATTATGATATATTCAAGTTATTTTGATAGTGTTGCCGATGGTATCGAATTTCTTTTAGCCTTGGGGTCAATTATTGGTCTGCTAGGACTTATAATGGGGCTAATTTTCTTCATTTTTGGAAGTGGAAAATATCGAGGAAAGATGCTTGGAGTGATTATTTTTTCGATTATTCTTTTAGCATTTTGTGGCGGATTTGGCAGAGGGTTGAAATATTTTCGTATTCATTAGAAATATTATCACCTCCCACATAGAGTTTTTGAATTTACAAGATTGGGAATTCCACAGCGTTTTCAAAAGAAATAAGCACATGATAGGGAATAGAGGCAACCATAAAGTTTGCTTGTTTTTATGATTAATGATATCCGCTTGATACTTCTCTACCTGTTCCACTAGCTCCGAAAATCGCTGGATTAAGGAAATAGCTGCCAATAAACGCCATTATAAAGCCCATGATCATAATTTTTACTCCACCTGTACGACTTCCGCAGAACAATGTGAATAGCCCCCATACCATCAAGAGAACTCC
>JBHLME010000115.1:0-14340 GCA_048938445.1 Promethearchaeota archaeon
AAAAGATTAAATGCTGCTGAAACTTTGGGGAGTGTAACAGTAATAGCAACTGATAAGACAGGAACTTTAACGGAAAATAAAATGAAGGTTGCGAAAATTTATTCAGACAGTAAATTAGAGGATTTAAATTTAGAAAACCTTAGTAATAATCAAGAAGAAATCTTAAAAATTGGAATTCTCGTCAATAACTTGAATATAAAAGAAGATAATGGTGCTCTTCAATATATTGGGGATCCAATGGAGATCGCATTAGTTAAAGCAGCAAACAATGCAAAAATACCTATTAAAAAGATTAAAAACGAATATAATTTGCACTATGAGTTCAGTTTTGATAATCATAGGAGAATGATGTCCCAAATTTATTCAATAAATAATCATTTTATACTTTATACAAAGGGCGCGCCAGAAAATCTATTAAACAAAACATCAACTTTGTTAATAGATGATGAAGAAATAACTATGACGGAAATTCTAAAACAAGACATAATGAAGATTGTAAATCAGTTAGCAATTCAAGGATTAAGGATATTAGGATTTGCTAAAAGGAGATTGGCTAGAGTAGAGCGAAATTTAGATGATGTTGAAAATAATTTAAATTTTATTGGACTTATTGGATTTATAGATCCTCCACGAAAAGAAGTAAGTAGTGCAATAAAGGCCTGTCAAAATGCTGGAATAAGAATTATAATGATAACAGGGGATTATGAATTAACCGCAAAAAATATTGCTGAAAATGTTGGAATTGAACATAAACACGTGATTACTGGCACTCAAATTGAAAAAATGGATGAGAATGAATTAAAAAATGTTGTAATGGAAACATCTATATTTTCAAGAGCTACTCCTGAACACAAATTACAAATCGTTAATGCTTTAAAAAGTAATGGAGAAATAGTAGCAGTGACCGGAGACGGAATAAATGATGCTCCTGCATTAAAAAGAGCAGATATAGGAATAGCAATGGGTGAAACAGGTACTGATGTTGCACGAGAAACTGCAGATATGGTTTTGATAGATGATAATTTTACGACAATAGAAATTGCTATTGAACAAGGACGCAAATTGTATGATAACTTAAAAAAAGGAGTGAGATATTATCTAGCTGTAAAATTAGCATTGATCTTGATCTTCCTCACACCCATAATATTTAATGTACCTTTACCATTTGCTCCTATTCAGATAATATTATTAGAACTTTTTATGGATTTAGCTGCTTCTACTACATTTGTAATCGAACCTACGGAAAGCTATGCTATGAAAATTAAAGCGCGCTCTCCTAATGAAAAATTTATCAACCTTAAAATGAGAGTGGATATTATTATTGGAGGTATAAGCTTAGGTATTGCTGTACTTTTGATCTATTTAATTACATATTTTCAAGGATTTCCTCAAGCAAGATCTATAGCGTTTGCTACCTGGATGGTAGGTCATATTTTCTTAGCAATAAATATGCGAACAAATAGGGATACATTATACCAGATTGGATTCTTTTCAAATAAAATAATCTTGTTATGGGCTATAGGTGTTTTTGCTGTGCTGTTTTCGATAATTTACATACCCTCCCTTCAATTTGTATTCAAATTATCACCATTAAATATATTTGATTGGCTCTATATTTTTCTCGTAGCATTTATATTTACCTTCTGGATAGAATTTATTAAAAACATTAAAAGGAAGTAATTATTTTTTCTCTATTTTTTAATTCTTCTTTTTAAATGATATTAAATTTTGGCAAAACAATATTTTTTCAAATAATAGGAATATTATTTAATAAAATCGGGGAACAAGGTAATTTTTACGATTCTTATAATTATATGAAATTATTCTTTAAAAATTAATAAACTATCACCAGAGGGAATTTTATTTATTCATCATTTCAGGTAGCAATATGATAAAATTACATCCTTTAGAAGAATCACCATTGATTCGATCTTCAACCCATATTTCTCCATTAAAACAATTAATTAATCTTTTTACAAGCAATAGACCTAATCCCATTCCCTGTCCTTTTTCTGATTGCATAATTCTACTTTTAAAAATTTGCTCTTTCATGATATCGGGTATACCAATCCCATTATCAAGAAATTCTACTTTTATATAATTAGAGCTATTTTTAACTAGTTTAGAAACAGAGATCACTATTTCAATTATAGATTGATCATTATATCTTACAGCATTAAATATTATATTTTCAAATGCTTGTTCAAGTAGTTCATTAGCATAAATGAATAAATGCTGAACAGTAGAATTAATTTGCATGTTAATTTTTTTATCAGGAAAACTTTTATTGATGAATTCAATGCTTTTTTCTAAGGACTTTATAACATTTAGTGGTTTGAACATTAATTTTGTCTCAGAAATTTGTGATAATGCACGAATATTAGAAATTAGTCGCGATCCCCTTGTGATCTGATCTTTTGTTAATTCTTGTAATTTGTTGAATTCATCAATTTTCTCAAAATTTTTATTTAAATTTGAAATGATGTATAAAAATCCTTGAATACTTTGAAGGATATTGCTAATATCATGGACAAACAAGTCTTTATATAGTTCCGCTCGCTTGAATGCTTCTCGATATTTTTTTTCAGATTCTTTTAATTGTTCTTGAAAGATACATGCCTTACAAGCATTCGCAAGTTTTAGATAGATTGGTTCTAATGATTTAATTATCTCAGGACTCAGCATTTCATTATTTTTTATGAGAACTATCAAGCCAAAATCTGGTAATTCCATAATATGAAAGAAATTATTATCACTATCTTTACCGATAATTGGTAAATTTTTATAAAATTCATCTCTTTGAGAATTATCAAGAAGAATGGGGATATCTTTAAGTGTTTTTTGATATGTTTTATTATTATACGGATTACGGGGGATGGAATAAATTTCTTTGAAATATTTGCGATTTTTTTCTAACTTTAGAGCAAATATAGCTCCTATAAAACAATTTAACTTTCGTAATATTGAAAATAACGAATTCCTTAACATTCGATTTAAATCAAGACTCGTACCTATTTCCATAGAAATTTCATAAATAATTTGAATTTGTTCAGCCAATAACATAATTAATCTTCAAATGTCGCTACAATACAAGTTCTATTGTAATATTCAAGGTAATCATTTCCATTATTTGCAATTTCTCCCCCAATAGTAAGTGCACCTATTAAATTAGTTTTTCCGTCATAAATCGCATTTACCTCTTCAGAGAAACGTCCTCCGAGAAATTGCTGTCTAGCAGTACATTCGAAACAAATCGTAGTTTTATAAGGATTTTTTCCTTTATACATTTTTTTCGCAACCTCAAAAGCATTTTTAGCCGCTTTAATTGAAGATTCTGGTGTAGTCCTTAATATATCAACAAATTCTCCTTCTTTTATTTCTGGTGAAAATAAAAGCTCATTTTTTTCATAAACTCCTAAAGGTTCAAGAACAATTTTTTCCGCATCCAACCGATTTATTCCTAACGCAAAATGAGTATCAACTCCATAAAAACCTTTATCTTTATGATCATATTTTGGATGTTTTTCAATAATATTTTTGTAAAATGAAAAAGCAGGTTCCCAGTTTAAGGAGTAAATTGTATTACCTTTTGCTTCGGTAATTTTGTAAGAACCATCTATTGATTTCATTCCATGTCTTACTCCTACACCACATTCTTTATCTATTAATGCCAAGATTGCGCAATCTTGCATCAAACCTTCATTCGTGAATAAACAAGGTTTCATTATTAAATCTAATGAGCCTGCTCCACCTCCAAAATACTTAAGTTCAAGTCCAAAGACAATGAAAAGTGATTCTAAAAGGGTATTAACTCTTTTACTCATTCCATCGACAATAACTACCATCGTTTTTCCATTGCTAACTTCAGGAAAGGCTTTTTCAAGAACATCATCATAATCTAAGGTATCGCTACTTAAATTAGGAATCAACTGAATATTAGGTTTTGAAGAAAGACCTGAAATTATTGTACCATTTTCTAATACTTCGCTATTATAAATTATTGAAGGAAAAATACCTCCAAAGATGGGAATTGAAATATCTAAGAGCAAATAATCTAATTTCTTTTTAGTAAAGTTATTTTTATCACATGAAAAAATAAATAGGCCTTCAATCGATTCATTTTTAAGAATATTGTCTAAAATTTCTTTGAAACCTTCCACAGTTCCAGTTCTATCTACTTCAATAATCATTTTAATATCCAAATTCTTAAATATATTTATTAAACATATTCCTTGAGAATTTTACATTATTTTAATAAAGAAATTTAATAGATCTGAAAATTACTTTGAATTTACTAATTTAAATATCTAATAGAGAAAGTTATATTTATATTTAGTGTGGTCTCTAAAAGAATATATTTCGTTTATAAATTTTCATTTTGTATTACCGAGAATATTTTTTTTCAATTTAGTTATCTAGTTTAGATTATCATTTTAAAAATTTGTAAATTATTATGAACCAATTATTTTGATACGTCAATTAATTTAATAGAAATAAATAGCAATTTTTTGCAGTAATTTTATGATTATAATTAAAATGGCTCTTATATTTTGAGATTTCAAAGTTATAAACATTTTATAATATATATGCTAAGGTATATTAGGAGCAATTAAAAAGTCTAGATAACCACATTTTCTAAATTTAAAATATTTCTCATATAAACATTTAATATAGTATAATTATTAATATACAATTCTATTCTTAAAATATGGTAAATAATAAAAAGTTACTATTTGTAGATGGTGCCAAAGGTCATACAGGTATATTTCTTATTAAAGCACTTTTAGAAAAATATGAGAAATGCGAAATTATAGCTACTGATCTTCCTCCTAATGAGCGGGAATCGATAATGACTAAAGAAAAAGTATTTAGAAACGATAATAAAGAAATATATGAAGTATTGAAAGATCAGAGAGTAAAATTTATTCCTGCGAATCTCACAAATAAATCATCATTAAACCCACTTTTTCAGGAAAAACAATATGATGTGATTTTTCATACTGCAAGTTTATACGATTATTTTGCAGATTTAAAACTTTTAAGAAAAATCAATGTTCAGGGAACTAGAAATTTATTAGAAGTTATATGTAAAACACAAGATTTAAACATAGTAAGGTTCATACATTGGAGCACGTGTGGGGTATACGGTGAACCTGACTATAAATATGATCCTAAAACAAAATACGTAATACCTGCAAATGAAAATGCTTCTTATGATCCTCCTAACGATTATAGTATTTCAAAAATGGAACAAGAATTAGTTGTTAAAGAATTCTATAATAAAAAGGGATTAAAAATGACTATTTTGCGCCCAGCTCCGATTTATGGACCATATCAATCATATGGAACTTTTCATATACTACATTTGGCTAAAATAATGGGAAATGGATTTGTAATTTTGCTCTTTCCCAAAAAACATAGACTAATGTTTCCTTCGATACATGTTCTAGACTTGGTTCTTGCGGCCATATACGTTTCCGAAAAAGATGAAGCAATTGGAGAAGCATATAATATATTGCACGATCCAATTTGGATGGATGAATGGTTGGAGTGGTTGAATGAATGTTTAAGTGTAAGATATAACATTCTTCCTATATGGTTTCCTTTGTTTAAATTATTAGCTAAGGCACTCGCATCAATTGCAAAACTTAAAAATAAAAAAGCTAGAAAATTGGGAATACGTCCCATAGTAGATCTTCCAATGGTCAAGTATTTAACTCATCAATATGCATTTTCTAACCAAAAAATTAAAAATTTAGGGTATGAATTCAAATTTGATACGATTAATGGCTTTAAAGAAACTATAGATTGGTATTTCGAACACGGGTGGCTCCCATCTGTAACAAATAAAATCGAGGTGTATTAAAATGAGTTTTTTTGAGGGAATGATGTTATGTTTTTTATGTGGTTGGTTGAATTCATATCTTTATAGTTATCACTTTAGCAAAAATCATAAAGGATTTTTATTCTGGTTTGCAGTTATATTCTTAGGGATTTTAATAATCCTAGATTGTTTAATTTTTTTTAATATCATTAATGCTCGATTGTTTACTGTAATTCCCTGGATTCGGATACCCGAAACCATTGTTTTTGCTGATGTTGGTAAATATTGGCTATTTACTCCAGGATTAATTTTTGGATTTCCCCTAGAATTTCCCGTAATTAATTATAATGGATTGGTTTGGAATTTTTATGCAATAATTTTTATGATCTCATATATATGGTGGTGGGTAATAGGTCAAAACTGCGGGAGATTCATGTATGGAAGACAAGAATATGAAAAAGGTGCATGGTATTTATTGCGGTCAACTAAAAAGGTTAAAAAATCGCGAGATAAACTTGAGAAAAAAACTAATAATAAAAATGATGATATTATAATGAATGATAAAAAAAAGCAGAAAAAAATTGGATTTAGTTAGGAAACCTAACTAAACCAACTATTTTTCCAGGATTCACCACGCCCTTTATTAGATTTTGAAAAAAGCTCTAATTACTACCAAATTTCAAATTTTTCATCAAGTTTAAGACCATAGTCCATTGCACCAAACACGATGGTATATGGGATTAGCAGATCTAAGACGCTTGAATAAGAATTGAGAATAATAGTAAATATTATTATTGCTGACCATCCGGTAATATTTCCAAAGCCAAGATAATCTAAGTTTGCCCAAGCAAAATAATCTGACCATGCTGTTAAGAAGAACAAAATATTGAAGATCAACATTGTTATAATTCTTAATAAGGACCCTATAATTCCAGTTATAAGGAAGTTTTTTGGATTTTTTAACTTTTGGCTATTCCTTTCTCCTTCTTTACGTTTATATAGTCTTAATAGTAAAATTGGAACAATTATTAATGGTATCGTAGCAAAAAATTTAAATAATGTCCCTATCCCTGTTGGATCCGCGAAAAATAATCCTATTGATCCTACTACAGTACATACTAAGCCGGCCTCTACCCCAAATATGAAAAAACAAAGGAGCCATATTATTGCAGAGGGATCATAATATGCTATTTCCCATCCTGGTATTCTTGGTAAGATTGGAACAACATTCGCACTCAGAACTAATGAAATCGCGCTAAAGATTGCTGCTCCAGCAATTTGTATCGTTCTTTGAGTTTTTTTGGAAATTGTGAATTCTTTTTCATCTAATCTTTTTTCCGCAGATTTTTCTTTCTTATCATTAAATGTTGTTAAAGTCATTTTTTTACCATTCTAACTTTTTATTTTGTTATAATAGTTAATTGAAGATAATAGATACATATTTAAATTAATTATGAGTTAATTGATATTGAGAAAAGGTAACCATTAGAGAGGTAAAATAATAATAAAGCTGCTGATTCATCAAAATAATAATTCTTTTAGTATATTTTTTTCCTTATATTTAAAAATATTTATGAAAAATATCTTCAATTCCAAATTTTCATTCATTTCATCTACTCATATTTGAGTAAATAATAAAATGGACTTAATAAAAATCAATCAGATTTTAATAATTTTTTTTCCTTTGCATCTAGTTCTAGCCAATCACTCACAACTTTCTGCTGCTTTCGAGATGAATTGCTTAATATTCGTAAAAAAGGAAGAAAATCTTGCATGACTTCATATTGAGAGATTTCATATTTTTTATTGATTTTTTCTACTAAACTCCCTTCAGCAGAGCTTAATGAAGTGGAACTAAAGTATTTAGGATTAGTTATTCTCACAAATCCTTTTGACGGACTGGTTTCTTTCCTTGATAATACAACACCTCCAGCAAAAAGGTCATAAAAATATGGCAATAAGCCCCAGTACATGTTCTTCCGAATTCTGCCAAATATCTCATCTGCTAAAGAAAGATTTTCATAAGCACTCGCAAGATCACTGTTAGTATGGATAAAGCTTGGAAGATTTTCACTTACCCATTTGTATAAAAAATTGTAATCCACGTCTGATTTGTCTGTCAATTTGCGAGCGTCTCTAAGAGTTTTAACCTCCTGAAATAATTCTCTTATGAGTGAAAAAATCTCTTCAATGCTATCTCTTCGTAAATCATTTAATAACTCAATATCTTCAATGGTGCTACCTTGGCTAATTCCTTGGAGGTCATTAATGACTCCCCTCAAGTCTCCATTGTTTTTTTCAACAATAACTTCTAAATCTGCTGGTATAATTCCGGTGATTTTCTCACTTTTTAAAACTTTACTAGCAATCTTGGTGACTTCCGATTTAGATAATGGATTTACCTCGAATTTTTTTATTTTACTATATAAGGATTGAAGACTCTGTTTGTATTCATTTGAACATAAAATAATTGGAAACTGGGTTTTGTTAATTAAATCTAAAATGGTTGGAACGGCACCTCTATCTTTTGTACCATATATTCCATCGACCTCGTCAATAAGTATTAACTTTTGCTTTGCTTCAACAATAAAATCCATTATTCCTCTAGATTTTGTTGTTTCGGTTAATTTTTTTTCCAAGGTTTCACGAGTTCGAGTGTCAGAAGCATTGGTTTCAATCACATCCATGTTTAAATCATTAGCTAAAGCATAAACAATTGAAGTTTTACCGATACCCGGTTTCCCTTCAAGTAAAACAGCTGATTTTTCTAATGATAATCTGTTTTCTTCCTTTTGATCTTTTTCTGATGCATTTCGATTATGAATTCTGATTTGTTTATTTTGCTCATTAATTTTTTCAATTTCAATAAAAAAGTTTTTAATAAATTTCATTAATTCTTCTGCTAGATTTACTCTATGTCCACTAACCTTTGCATTAGGTATTGCCATCTCTTTTAAACTTTTAGGACGATATTTTTCAACCCATGGCAAATTTGATTTTGTACTTGACATTTTATCCTTACCTCACAAATTCTCTGAAAATAAACATAATTTTGATAAGAGAGTGGAAACTTGAATGTCATTATCTTGACCATCCAGAGCTCGAAAATCTGCTTCTGCAATCATACTAATGATCATAGCTCTTTCATACATGCTTAACGGTAATTTATGTAATTCAATGAGAAAATATGTAAATAACTCTTGTGCATTATATTTATACGTAGATAATATGTTTCGACTTATCTCTCTTGCTTTTTTGAAATCACCTCTAAGGACTACTAACAAGAGACTTCGCACTAGATTTTTTTGAAATTTTTGCATGGTGTCATAGAGCTTTTTTAGGTCTATTGTAGAACCATTCACGCTAGATAATTGTAACAAATCAATAGCTCTTGAAATTCTTCCCTCTGAGGCATTATAAAGAATTTCAATTACTTTTTCTTCAAGTAATAAGGATTCATTTTTAACAATAGTCTTGATTAATGGTTCAAATGAGTTAAAATCTACTTGAGGTACTAAAAATAATTGACATCTACTAATGATAGGATCAATTATTCCGGAAATTTTCGTCGTGATCAAGATCATGCGGCAATTAGAGCCATAAGTTTCCATTAATCTCCTGAATCCTTGTTGGTTTGATCCTAATGTTTCAAAATTTTTTACGATTAAGATCTTAAATGGCGCACCCATGACTTTTAATTGTACGAATGGTTTGACTTTTACTTGGATGAAAGCAGGCATGGTAAGCTTTTTTCCAGCAATACTTCCGATCTTACTTGTTGAAATATATGCTTCCGATCTTGCTTGAGCTCTTTCTTCTTCAGTTAAAGGAACATTCGCATGCACTATTTTTAAATTTGAATCATAATATTTCCCTAAAAACTCTCTAGCAAATAAGGTCGAGATGCTGGTCTTTCCAATCCCCTCTAATCCAACAAATAACATGTGTGGAAAATTTTTCTGTTTTATAATATCCTTTAATCTATTCTTCAATTGATCTCTGCCACAAATGTCATCTAAAGTTTTGGGTAAATATTTAATTCGCCAAATAGGGACGTCTTTTATCAATTTATTCACCTTATTTTAATTATTTTATTTGATTCATGGTTTCAGCTAATAATGCGAGTAATTGGATTTTCTCATCAGCACCTTGACTAATTCGGAAATCAATTTCTCCAAAGTATTCCTTTAATATTACTTGATTATCTGAGTTGTTGTTATTAATTTGATCTAAAGCATCTAAGAGTTGCCTCATGAAATTTCTACTATCTACATTTTCAATTGAATCAAGGATCTTTTTAACATTACAAAAGTTTTTCTCTTTAATTTCATGAATTAAAATGTTGAAACTTTCTATATCAAGGAATCCAGAAATTTTTAAAATTTCATTAATATCTATCTTTTTTAATAAATCAAGGGCAACAGACATCTGCAATATATTTATAGCTTTTCTTAAATCGCCTCCAGAAATAAAAAATAAGGTTTCAAATAATTTCTCTTCATGCTCTCGGGCGATTGATAATTTTTCTAATTTTAAGATTTTTTTTAACCTCTCTACTATTTTATCTTTTGGAAGGTTTACAAATCTAAATACTGCACATCTTGAAATGATAGGATCGATAATTCTTTCAATATAATTACACATTAATATAAATTTCACATTAGAGGATGTTCTTTCTATAATCCTTCTTAATGCTTGTTGTACCTGAATCGGGATGTTATCGGCTTCATCTAAAATAATAATCTTTAACTGCTTTTCTCCAATTATCATGTTTTGATTAGCAAAATCCTTGATAGCATGTCGCACGAATTCCATGCGAACCGTATCAGAGGCATTTAACTCGAGCACATTTCGATGATAATCTTCTCCCTTCAATAAAGTCTTAGCAATTATGAATGCCGTGCTTGTTTTTCCCGTTCCGGCAGGTCCCGTGAAGATCATATGGGGTATGTTTTGACTATTTACAAAGTTTCTTAAATTATTAATAGCCACATTTTGACTTACTATCTCATCAAAAGAAGTAGGACGATATTTTTCAACCCAAGGAATCTCTAAATTAAGAGGCATTTTCTCTGAATAATTTCAAATTATTAAGAATTGAAAGTAAAGAATGCATAAATAATTAACTTTAAGGCTTAATAACATTAATTTAATGTTCTTTTAGTAAAATAATTACTGATAATATTAAGATTGTCTATTTTTAGATAAATTTTAATATATATTTATAAAAAAAAAAAGGAATAAATAAGAAAAAAAAAATTATGCTTTTAAAAACAGTTTTTTGATTGATTCAGGCATTAACCAGCCAATATACATTCCGATTGCCGAGGATATCAACAAGGTCCTAGTAAAAATGACGAAATACCATGTTATTGCAAAAGCATCTAAAAGTGCGCCTATGGTGTATACAATAAATGCAAATAACAGAAATTTACCTTTTAGTTTATTTTCTGGGTTATCGGATTTAATCAAATTGACTGAAAGCAAAATTCCTAGAGTTGCAAAAGCTCCCGCGATGTATAGCGCAAAAAATATAGCAAGACCAGTATAACTTATATCTACGGGAGAATCCCCTTTTTCAGCAAGTTTTGATGCATCGCCTAAAAATAGTGTATAATAATAGTAGATTAAGAAAAGGACGCTTATCACGGTAACTATAATAACAACAATTAATTTCCCTTTTTTTTTAGCAATTAATTCCATTATTACATATGCTGTGAATATAAAAGTAACCGCAATAAAGGGAAATCCAAAAGAAAGATATTGCTCTAGTGCTAATCCTGTTTCATTGAAAAAAGCAACAAAATATGAGACAATTGTAGGATACCAAGGACAGGTAATACCTGTAAAACCTATACCCCAATAAATTAGAATGTTTTGTTTATATTTACGAGCTCTCAGTATGAATGTGACACCTACTATTACTGCAATTGCTACCCAAATTATTGCAAAAATTCCATTTACGTGATCATTTATTTCCATTTTATTTAATTCCCCTACAAAATTATTTTAAATTTAAATTATAGGATAATCATTTAAATTCATACATATAAATTTTTGTCAAAAATTATTTCACGAAAAACACAAAATTGAGTAAATCAAAAAAAAAAATATAATAAATATCTATATATTCATATTTATTTTTGAGAAAAAGTTAAATAAAATCTATGAAGGTATCCACATCTGAAATACCTTTCACTTCTTTCCCGAAGTAATTCTTCAATATTGTAGCTAAAAAATTCATGTATGATTTTGTCATTTTGAAGTTATAACTTTCGGTTATATAATCAACCATTAGTTTTTGAGTAATTGGTTTTCCATTTTTCTCTGCTTCTTTAATTAATTCGTTACAAAACTTGTAAGCTTTAAAAATTTCATTTCGTAATATGATTAATCCTGCTTCAAGGTCATATTCAGAAAGGAATTTTTGGATTATAGCAGATTCAATTTTTACTAATTTTTCTTTTAGAAATCCTGCCTTATCTTTAATAATTTTATCATTGGTTAATACTATATCGTTCTTATATTCTTTTTTCGTCTTTTTATACATGTCACTATTCATTACGATTAAATCTGTCATGAACGTATCTTGAAAGGCGAAATCTAAAAAGTTTAGGAAATGAGAAGTTAAAATTTCTAAATCATTTACGAAAATTATCTTTTTTTTGTTGAAACAACCTCGAAGTATATTTGATAGTGATTTGATACTCACATTTAGTGTGATTAAATAGATATCAATCTTTTCTGCGATCGTATCAATAGTAGTAATTTCTGGCATGTTGATTTTAATTTGAGGGAGTTCTACGGTAAAATCTGAAATGAAACAATCTCTTACTGAAAAATTTCGATCAATATATGCAACAAAAGAATGCTCGCAGATCAAGTATTCAGCTACATTTACTGCCGTTACACCCCGAGGGCTATTTACAACGATATTTTCTTCAACTTCAATTATGCCTCGTTTTTCACAGGCAGGACATCTAACTTCTACTTTTGACATTGTCATGGTTCTGATTAAAATGATTAATTACGTATGTAAAGAATTTATTACTTTTCGAGATTATTAATGATTAGTTATCTCTTCAAATATAAATATTATAGTATTATGATTAAATAATTCTATGCTAATTTTACTACTAATGATCATTAGGATGTTCTTCAGTAAGATCTAATTCCAGGACCTCATAAACCTTTTTAAAATTTGACCTTTTATATAATTGCTCTGCTTTAGTTGCTCTTTCTTTTAAATTCACCTTTACTTTTTGAACTTTGACTTTTTTTAGATGGTCGAGTGCAGATTCTAAAAGCAGTTTCCCTACTCCTTTTCCTCGATATTCTTTCCTTAAAAAAACTTGCTTTATATATCCTTCTGATGAGCCATAAGGATCAATTCGCAGTTCAGCAACAATCATTCCAACAACATTATTATTATTTTTTGTATCTTTTGCAATTAATATCCCATGTCGTTGGAGAGGGTCATATAACCTCCTTCTAATTCCCCAATCAAATCGTTTTGGTTCAAATTCTTGGTCTAATCCTTCGACTAACTCTTTTGTTAGCTCTTTTAAGTCGTCAATGTCGTCTGGTGTAGCAATATCAACATTAATTTCTTGACTCATTGTTCATCAGTTAATGCAATAACTTCCTTTGTTATAAAGAAATATTTAACCTATCTTAGTTTAAATTCTTTTTCGTTCTAATCATATCATCAAGAGATATGTTATATGTATTCATTGATTTCTTATAAATCTTAATTATTTTAAATAGATATTTAGAACAATTAGTTCACGATTTATTCAAAAAAATGTATAATAAAAAAATCAAAAAAATTTTCTTTATTTAGAGATTTCCAAAACTTTCAATTCCGTGTTTAACCCACTGGGATACTTGATCATTTGTGGTATTACAGTTTTCACATTTATCAGTAACTCCCGGTACTTGATGACTAAGGTGCACACGAGTAAAAAGATTACCACAATTATCACATGTTATATATTTTGCGCCACAGTTAACACATAGTTTTAAATTATCTCCCCTAACAAATGGATACTTGCGTTTGAGAATGGAATCGTTTACGAGCTGAAATTCTAACCCTCCACATTCCACGCAATGGTTACCATCGAAATCCATTTATCCTAAATAACCTCCAAAAAAAGTAATCACGTCGTGGAAATATAGAAATCTACATCAGGGTCTTTAAATCCACAAGAGGGACATTTGAGATTAACCTCCCAACTTTCAAGACCAGGATGAACGCGAGTATAATTCCCTTGACATTCCTTGCAAACGAGGTATTTCCAACCACATCCAGAACACATGCGTAATTGTCCGTTCTCTACAAACTTGAAAGTTCTTTTCATCCACTCATCATGAGCTAATTCAAATGCAGTTCCACCACACCCTTCACATTTCATTTCTGGCATATTTTTCACGTATTTTAATTCTACCACATTTTTTATATAGCAATCAAATTGCAATTTTTTATATAAATATTATAAATTCTACTTATTTTAATT
>JBHLME010000237.1:0-3501 GCA_048938445.1 Promethearchaeota archaeon
TTAGTACTCAGCATCATTGTCACAATGGTATTTTAGTAAATGCATATTTGATGAGTTATTATATTCCAAAATATGGTGAAGGAAAGGGTGTAAATATATCGATGAATTACTGGAAAGAAAAACTTGAAATTTTGAAGCCTTATATTTTGGAAGAAGTAGATCATAAGACTATGAAAGAATGGGAATATTGATGAAGAATATATTGACAATAGATTTTGAAGATTGGTATCAAGATTTAAATTTTAATTGTTGGAATAGTTTTGAAGATAGACTATTTCAGAATACGACTAGATTATTATCCATACTTAATAAAAAAAAATCTACTGCTACTTTTTTTATATTGGGCTATAATGCCCTAAGATTTCCTTCTATTATTGAAACGATAATAGAAAATGGGCACGAAATTGCTGTTCATGGTTATAATCATCTCGATTTAACTAATCAACAACCATCTGAATTTGAACAGGACTTGACGGAAACACTTCATATTTTAAAAAATATTTGTAAAGAAAAAATCGAATGTTTTCGTGCTCCCTACTTTTCCTTAACGCAAAACACTTCTTGGATATTAGACATTTTAAAAAATCATGATATAAAATATGATTCAAGTATTTTTCCAGTAAAAACACCATTATATGGAGTTCCAGATGCACCACAATTTCCATATTATATTTGTTCAAATAATATTACAAGAAAATCCGACTCAAAAGAAATCTTTGAATTTCCAATTTCGACTATTAAATTATCTTGTTTTAATAGAAATATTCCAATTGGGGGTGGTTTTTTTCTGAGATTTTTTCCGTATAAGTTCATAAAAATCGCGATACAATTAATACATAAACAACAACAACCCGCCATCTTTTATTTTCATCCCTGGGAACTAGATCATTTGCAACCTAAAATTTCATCTTATAAATGGTGGAAATATTACAATTTAAATAATTCTGAAAAAAAATTTAAAAAATTATTAGATGATTTTGATTTTATTTCGATTAGAGATTATTTAGAAGTAAAAAATAATAATTTATTATAAATATGGATATGTATCAGAATAATGATCAGAAAAATATTGGTAATGTGCTTTTTAAAATAAATCAATTTATGAGTCAATCGAAATTTCTTACGAAATTAATTTTTAATATCGATGTCGTTCCGTTGGCCGAGCCGAAGTGTCAGTATTGGGATTTTTCAACCTTACTCTTAAAAAAAGCATTAGATAAATATGTAAGAAATGGACAAACCCTTCTTGAAATCGGGGCTGGTCATTTAGCTATATTGAGCATATATATCGCAAAAAAACGAAAGGTCGATATTACAGCAGTTGATATTAATCCAATATTTGTTCAAAATGCAAGAAAAACTGCCTTAAAAAATAATGTAAAAATAAACATTATTCAAAGTAATCTATTTGAAGAAATTAACAATATCTATGATTGTATATTTTTTAACCCTCCATATGTTCCTACTAACTGGATGATACAAAATCATAAAGAAAAAATCTTAGACTCAATTTTTGATTTAATATGGAATGGAGGCGTGGATGGATGTGTTACCATTCAAAATTTTTTGAAAAAATTAAATAAAGTAGCACAGGAGGATTCAATAGCATTACTGGGTGTTAATTCTCTTTTTATTAGCGTAAAAAAAGTATCTCATTTAATTCAAGAATGTGGATTCTCATTAAAGGAAGTGATTTCATCATCTTGGAATCCAAGTCGGGTGTATGTAATACAAATGGAGGCTGCGTAATTGCCTGTTATTTTAGGAATACATGATTCCGCATTTGATTCAGGGGCTACAATTATTAAAGATGATGATATTATTGCTTCTCTTCACGAAGAACGGTTATGCAGAATCAAACATTCTGGTGCTTTTCCGTTTCTTTCTATTAAAGAAGTATTAAAAATTTCTAATATCGATCCCTCAGAAATAGAAAAAGTAGCAATTGGATTTGAAAATCCAAATGCTGCTCTTCAATTTTTTCAATACTATTTTAATAGCTCCTCAAAACTTAATCCACTTAAATCAAAATGGGATTATGTTAAATTGACAACTTTTGAAAAATATGAAGAACAATTAAAAAATAATACCATAAAAAAACTAAATAAATCCGTTTCAAATTTGATTCAGAACCATTTATTAAGAAAATTAGGAATTAATTCTCAAATAATAAGAATCGATCATCATTTATGTCATGCTGCTTCAGCATATTTTTCAAGTGGTTATAACAAATGTTTAGTAATTACGGCTGATGCGAGGGGAGACGGTATTTCAACTTCAATAAATATAGCGAACAATGGGTTAATTGAGAGAATAGCTTCTTCAGATGAAAAGACATCTATGGGGCATTTTTATGGAGGTGTTACTGAAATTTTAGGTTTTGGTTATGCGGATGGTGAAGGAAAAACAGAGGCACTGGCAGCATTCGGGAAACAATCAAATGCATATGACAAATTAAAATCATATGCACGAGTTGAAAAATTACTTTTAAAAGGTAATATAAACACAAAAAAAAGATTATTAAGTATCTACTATTCAAATTTATTATATGGATATCAACGAGAAGATATTGCTTACGCTGCCCAAAAAATATTAGAAGAAATATTCGTAAATCTTATACAAAATGCAATAGATGAAACTGGAATTTCTGATATCGCATTAGCTGGTGGAATTTTCTTAAATGTTAAACTAAATAAAAAAATTATGGAAATACCTGATCTCAAGGATGTTTTTATACATCCTGCAGCTGGGGACTCAGGGATATCAACTGGTGCTGCATTTATTTTATATTCAGAATTATATGGATTAAAATCAAACAGGTGGAAACATGTCTATCTCGGAAATTCGTCTAGTGATGAAGAGATTAAAAAATCACTGAAAAAAACAGATTTAAAATATGAATATATCGATAATATTAGTGAATATGTAGGAGAACAAATACTTCCAAAGGATAAACTAATTGGATGGTTCCAAGACCGAATGGAATATGGACCTAGAGCATTAGGTTGCAGAAGTGTATTAATAGATCCAAGAAACCCAAAATCTCCTTCTATGGTAAATACAAAATTTAAACATAGACCAGCTTTTCAACCGTATTGTCCAAGTATATTAAGAGAAGAAGAAAGTCATTATATCAATAATCCAAAAAAAATCGATGCATCGTTTATGATAATGGCATTCAATACAAAACCGGATATGATAAAAGAAGCTCCCGCTGTTGTTTTTACAGATCACACGTCGCGAATACAAGTAGTTGATAAAAAATATAATAAAAAATTTTATGATTTACTCGAATATTTTTATAAAGAGACAAAGGTCCCTATTTTACTTAATACATCCTTTAACAGAGCAGGTGAACCCATAGTCTGTAAACCCGAAGAAGCAATCAATGATTTTATCATAACAAATTTAGATTATTTAGTGATGGGAAATTATTTAATAACGAAATAAATAAATATTATTTAATACAGAAAGAAACAGAATCATTTTAACTTATTAAAA
>JBHLME010000238.1:0-3501 GCA_048938445.1 Promethearchaeota archaeon
CGGGAACTAAAGCAGCAGCATTATCAGGAATCACAACCGTATTTAACATGCCAAATACAAAACCTCCCGCCATTACTACTAACCAAGTAAAAAAATGGATGAATAAAGCAAAAAATAACATTTATATTAACGTGGGCTTCATTTCAGGCGTTCCTAGAAATATTGATCAGGAAGAAATTAAAAATATAATAGATTTAGGAGTCATTGGATTTAAAATATATCCTCTTCATTCTTTAAATGGGATAGATTGGACAAAAAACGAGAATATTCAGAAAATTTTATCTATTTCTTTAAAATATCAAGTTCCTATATTCATTCACCCTGATTGGCCTATTTTAGAAGAACATAAAGAAGTAATAATGAAGAATCACTATAATGAAAAAAATATACTCTACCTACATGATAAATTATTCCCAGGGAAAAATGAACTAAAATATATTGAATTTATGGTAGAAAATTATGAAAAGTTTGTTAAAGAAGACAAGTTAACCAAAAATTATCCCATATTGCATTTTTGTCATGTTAGTGATAAAAAAAGTTATATTTTTCTAAGAGATCTTGTAATGAAAAAAGAAAATAATTTTAAAATAACTTTTGAAATAACACCTCATCACTTACTCTTATCGAGAGATGTAAAGTTAATGAATAGTAATTATGGAAAGGTACTACCTCCATTGAGAGCCCCCAATCATTCTTCATATTTATATAAAGAATTAATTAAGGATAATGTAAATTTAATAGGGACTGATCATGCGCCTCATACATTAGAAGAAAAAAACCAAAAATATCTAAATGCACCTTCAGGGTTTCCGGGATTTGAAACATATACTCGAATATTATTGAATAAAGTTCTCGAAAAAGAAATAACATTACAAACTTTTGTTAAAATATCTTCAGAAAATCCAGCTAAAATCTTTGGATTGAAAAAAAAAGGATTTATCGAGGAAGGAAATGATGCAGATTTAGTTATATTTGATAATGTGTCTCCATATGAAATAAATTCGAACGATTTTATTTCAAAAGCAAAATTTTCACCATTTGAAGGGTATAGGAGCTCAGTTCAGATATGGAAAACATTCTTAGGTGGAGTAGAAATTAATCTATATGATGAGAAACCTAGAGGGAAAATAATTAAAAGAGAATGATTGATATTTAATTATAACGTTATACTATTTTAGTATCTACATGATTAATGGTGGAATGTCACGGCTGATAACGAGGAATTCAGTTTAGAGGATGGTAAAGCACTTATCAATTTTGCACGTGAAAATATTGAATGTTTTTTGAAAAATGATCGAAAAGTAATAGTTCCAGATTATATTAAACAAAAATTTAATAATAAATATGGTGCTTTTGTCACTTTAAATATGATTAAAAACAATGAATCTCATTTAAGAGGATGTATTGGTTATATTGAGCCAAAATATCCATTATATGACGTGATTCATAGGGTTTCAATTAGCTCAGCTTTGGAAGATCCACGGTTTCCTTCAGTAACAATTGAGGAAATGGATAATATTATTATTGAATTATCAATTCTAACACCTCCCAAATTAATTGAAGTAAAAGCTCCAAAAGATTATTTGGAAAAAATTGTGATTGGAAGGGATGGTCTCATTGCAGAAAAGGGAATGAGACGGGGGTTACTACTTCCACAAGTTCCCATTGACCATGATCGAAATTGGGACGTAAAGACCTTTCTTAATCATACATGTGAGAAAGCTTGGCTTCCTAGAGATGCATGGAAAGATTTGAGTACTAAAATTTATTCTTTCCAAGCAATATTATTCGAAGAAAAAGAGCCTAGAGGAGATATCGTTAGAAAACTTCTTAAATAGAAATTAAAGCTTTTTATTATGTAATAATTAATTAAAATTCATATAAAATTATATTAGTGAATAATTTAATGGATTCCTCAGATGATAAAATAATTTCCATAGATGTTTCATCAAATAAGGTAAAAGTTGCTCTAATTTCATATAAATTAGAAATAGAATCGATATCAATGCAATATTATGATGTAATTGATGAAGATGTTAATGGTTTCGCAAAAAAGATCGATATGAAACAACTTTGGAACAAAATTCGAGTATGTATTAAAAATGTTATTGAAACAAAAAAAAAAAAATCACTCAATATCATTGGTATTTCTTCTTGTGCTCAAAGAATGGCTTTCGTGTTTCTAGACAAGAATGGCAATGAAATTTATGGTGGTCCAAATATAGACATCAGAGGTATCGATTCTGCTTATTTAATTGAAGATGAATTTACTGATGAAGAAATTTTTAATATTACCGGGCACGGACCAAATATATTATTTTGTTTAGCTCGTTTACTTTGGTATAAGGAGGAAGAAGAAGAACGATATAATGAAATTAAAAAAGTTTTAATGCTTGATGACTGGTTAGGGTATAAACTTACTAATGAAATGATTTCTGATTTCACCTCTGTACCTGAATCGCAAATATTTGATATTAATAAAATGCAATGGAGTTCTAAAATTATTGAAGCTTTTGATTTTGATCCTGACTTCTTTCCTGAATTAGTTTATCCAGGTAACATAATAGGTTATTTAAAACCTGATTTAAAATCCTGGTTTGGATTAAATAATTCAAACATACCTATTATAAAAGGTGGTGGAGATACACATATGACTTTATTGGGGATGGGAGCAATAAAAGAAGGAGATATAGGAATTAGTTTAGGAACGACAGCTCCTGTGGATATTATAACAAGTAAACCTATAATTGACCCTGAACATAATTTGTGGACGACATGCCATCCTATTAAAGGTAAATGGATACTCGAAGCGAATACGGGAAATACAGGTAATTGTTATGATTGGTTTAAACAAGCTTTTTTTCGGGATTCTACTAATGGAATTAATGATTTAATTGAAATATATGTAAAAAAAATAAGTCCTGGTGCAAGATCCACATATGCATATTTAGGTCCAGAAAAGATGTCAATTAAAGATCAGACTTCAATCAAGCGTGGTGTTTTTGTATTTGAACCTCCTAGCATGGTTTCTGAAGAATTACCTAAAATTGAACATTTTGCACGAAGTACTTTTGAAAATATTTGTTTTGGAATCTTAGAAAATTATCGTCTTCTTCTTGATTTTGCGGAATCCGATATAAGGTTATTTTGTGGTGGTGGAATGGCAAATTCAAATGAATTTATAAAAATTTTAGCAAATGTTTTGAATAAAGATATTTCTGTGCCAAAATATAAAGATTCTGCATTTATAGGAACTTCAATGAATGTTTTACTTGGTCTAAAATTATATAAAAATTATGAAATCATGATTGAAAAGTTAATAGAGTCAAAAAAATTTAATGTTGACCCCTCCATTTCTAAGCAATATGATTCAATTTATAGGGATTGGAAGAATTTAAAATCAAAAATAGATGAATTATGACTATATTAATTAATATTATTTACCTTTAATTTTATTCAATATTATAAAATTTCTTTTTTATAAAATTATCTAAAGACGCT
>JBHLME010000116.1:0-14060 GCA_048938445.1 Promethearchaeota archaeon
TAATAGTAATATTAACAAAGAATGGGAGATTATTATCTATATCAACATAATCTACAGTAAACCTTACGAAAACGTCATTACCTTCAAATAGAGAGGATATTTGAGGATAGACTAATTCTGGAGCATAATTATTTACTAAATTTACTTGTAAGTCATTATAAGTATTGCTTGAACTTTTATGAATTCTTTCTGCACATTCAATTGAATATGAATAATTAAAAGGTGATGGAAATAGTCGAGTTGAAAATATAAATTTGCATCCATCCGTGTAATCAACATCTAATGGATTTTCTTTATGCATTATATAAGTTGAATCATTTATCATGAGATGCACATAACTAGGTGCATCATTATCGATATCAGTATAGATAACTGAAAAATTATATAGTGTTGATTGATCTCCTACATATGGATCAACAGATATGGATGATAAAATGGGTTCATTTTCATTTTTAGTATAATTAAATAAAATGGAAGTATGATAAACATAACTATCTGGAAAAGTGTAAGAATTATAATAATTAGTATCAAGTCCTAAATTTAATCCAGAAAGGAAAAATTCTTTAATACCATTCAAGTCATGATAATTAAATACAATATCTCCAGACTCAAATAAGACTACTTGAAAATTACCATCGAATTTAGGTGATATAGCATTGATCCACTCTGCAACCCAATAAGTCTCGAAGGATTTAACATAAACCATTGCTCCATCCAAAATGTAAGTGTTAAAATCACCCAAAAGGGGAGCTATCATATAATGATAAGATGGATCACCATTGGGAATAGAGATATAATCTTCAATTAAGATTGGACTCGAATCTGTAAAACTAATATAACCTTTACCACTAACATGTACAGTAGAAAATGTTTTATTATAAAAAGTAAAATTGAAGGGTAAATCATAAGATGAATACCCTATTTCTAGTACTGAGAATCCTATTCCGTCAGAAGTATCAATCCAATTATAATGGTATCCCACTTTCATATCATAATTCCTGGGATTGGTTTCTATCACAATGGGTCTCTCCGATACATTAAGATTTGTGTAAGTAACTGATGTGTTAATGAATACTCCATCTGAACAGTTAAAAAAATATGAAGAGATACCGATATCATCAATTTGAGTACTATAACTATAAATACACCCATCGATATAACAATCATCAAGGGGATCTTGTTTTTTCATGTCGTATTTAACGGAATTCAAGATGAGATTTACTGAAGTGGGCATGTTGTTATCTTGATCGGTATAATTAACAAAAAATGTAAATAGAGTACTTCCATTATATCCTATCTGAGGACTGACATGGCCTTCTGATAAAAGAGGTGCTAAATTATTAATCTCATTGACTTCTAAATCATTATGAATAGAGGTCGTGTCAATAAAAGCACCATCTGAACACTCAAAATAGTAGGTATAATTATGTAATGCTGGTTGAAAATAGGTTAAATATTGAAAAACGCACCCATCTTCATAATTATTATCTAAAGGATCAACTTTTTGCATGGCATGTGGAGTTCCATTAACAACAACATTAATATAAGCTGGATGGAAATTATCTGCATCATTATAAGTTATTGAGAAGTTAAAAATGTGGTTTTGAAATTCGGAATGTGGAGTGAGTTTTTCATTTGTAAGAGATGGGGCAAATTCATTTGGTAAGAAACTTACAGAAGCATTACCACTTCCATATATTGCTTTTACGATGAGATAATACTTTCCTGTTGTTGTAGGGATAAAATCTATAATTTCATCTTCACCTAATGCTGATGAAATACTTGATGCAACCATTATGGGTAATCCAATATCATTTGGAGAACTGCTATATAAATGTAAATCAAAATCTACTCCATCTGGAACATTTAATTTTAATTTGTAATTTACTCCCTTAATTAAATCCAAGTTACAACCAAATCCATGCTTTTCAAATGGATCTATAACACTACTGGATATAATCATGCTCTTCTCGGAATTTATATCTAAATTTTGTGTAATGGTTTCTAAAGCAATATCTACATTCATTCTTCCGTATCCTTCATGGGCATCTCTTCCTCCACGATTGAGGAGGGGGCTATATTGTTCTGTACTTAATTCTCTCATCAGAGGATAAGTTTCTGTTGCTGACATCAATAGTAATGCCTTAATTCTAAGTACCTCAATAGCAGTATAATTCCAATTTTGGTGACCGCCCATAGCTTCAATTAATAAATTTACAGCACCAGCAACAGCAGGACAAGCCATTGAAGTTCCTTGCATACTAGCTAAATCATCGGGATACCCATCTGCAAATTGAATTCCAGCATCATAATCATTGCTGTCTGCGGAAAAGAACGTGCCACTAAGACGACTTCCTCCCGGAGCCATTATGTCCGGTTTATTGCTAGAACCTTGACTACTATAAGAAGTAACTCGATCATCATTACCCATAGCAGCAACTGTAATTACTTTATCAGCATCTCCAGGAGAGCCAATATGATTTCCCTCAGGACCACGATTGCCAGCTGAAGTTACTACAACAATTCCTTGATCCACAGCATTATTGACTGCATTAATTACAGAGGTTTCACCGTCAGAATCATAACCCAAGCTCATTGAAATAGTAGTTATGTTATATTTTATTTTATTGTATACCACCCAATTTATACCAGCTAGTAAACACGATGTTAATCCAGATCCCTTCTCATCCATTACCTTTACTCCTACTAATTTAGCATCTGGAGCTACTCCTTTAAAAGGTTCATTAATATCAAATAGCTCTGGATTAAAAGGCCAATGGATTACTCCTCTAATTCCAAAATAGGGATATCTACAATAATCATCTGAATCTCCATCAATAAAATTAATAGCATATCTTAGGGAGTAATCTCCCAAATCTCCACTTGTTACAATATAGGAGAGCGTGTGTGTCCAACTACTCGCGGATGTAGTGAATTCATCTACAATAACTTCATCATGATAGAGAAACACGTGTAATTCTACATTATCAACTCCTGGAGTCAAATCATTATAGAGACATTCAATTTCCACTATTCCTGGATCAGTAACTTGAAACCTTGATGCAATCGTCTCAAGAATCTGAGGATCAACGTAAGATCCTCTATAATCAATGTTCAATCCGTGAGTCGCGACTGTACGACCATTAGTATCTAATGACAGATTTCCATTACCTGCTGCAATTCCACTACAATGTGATCCATGACCATGGTCATCATAGGGAGCGGAAATGCCATTTACTTGATCATTCCACCCTACAATTTTTGAAGTAAAATCACCATCAGAGTATCCTGGAGAAAATAATGGATGGGTGTCATCAATACCCGTATCTAAAATGGCGATCGAACTATATCGATCGCCTGTATTGGTAAGATTTTTCCAGACATATGGTCTGAGGTTCATATTTCTCGAAGAATAATACAATTCCGTTTTACATTCAAGATCTTCTTCAATAAAAAAGGGGATCTCATTTTTATTTAAAATTGAAATAAAATCATTAAAGGCATTATAATCAACTTTGCCAGCAAAACCATTGAGGGCTGATTTGTACTCAAAGTGTATTATACCACCAAGATCTTCAAATAGGGAAGAAATTGGCTCATAATTACATTCAGGGAATTGAATGATGATTGAGAGCTCCTCGCTACTAAGAGTATTAGACTCAAGTTGATTTATTGAGCCACTTAAATCTTTTAAAATTTCATCTGGGGCAATATATTTTTTATTTTCTATTTCGGAACTCGTCGTAATAGTTGAATCTTTAAACTTATCAAGTTTTAATTCAAATTGATCATTTATTCCATTAAGATTTTCATCCGCATTGAGTAAAGATTCTCTCCAAGTATAGAGATCTACAATATTTAATTCTTTCAAATCTATTGGGATCATGTCAGAATGATTAGAAAGCATGACTTCTTCAGAATAATAAGATTTGAAATCGGTAATTGGATTTATATAAAATATCCTGAAAAAGTTATAATTAAGTGAATGAAAATTAGAAAAAACTGAAATAATAATCACAAATGATAAAAATAGGCCTTTTAACCTAATTTTTCTCAAGGAATTTTTGGATAATGTTTTTACAGACATATTCCTCATCAATATATTATTTATTTATTATTTTTGAATCAAATGGTTGAGATTCCCTAATTTTAATTATAATTTAAAGATAATGATTTTAAGTCCAGTAATTAAATATTTAATCGAAATAATATAAAAATGGATCTGGTAAATTATTGAATTATAAAGTCAAAAATTGAAAATATTAGAAAGAGAAAATTGAAAACTTTTAGTTAAGAATGGATACAACCTATGGAAGATTTCAAACTTTTTAGTAATTTTAAAACTTCTATAATTCAATTAAGTTTTAATAGGATTAAAAAAATTAGTGATGCTATTGATGAAATTTGATATGATATCAAGAGCTTTACTAGAATTATATTGAATAAATGATTACTTTTGTTTTATCAATTGATCAAGCGTGACTTTATTATAGATTCGTCTTATATAACTACATTCTGAATTGCTACATTTCATTCCACTTGGCTCTAAGCTTGGATCTGGCTCAAGTAAGTGAGTGCATCGTGGACATCTTATTTGTGGCTTAGTAATAAAAATCCCAAGTTTTTTAGCTTGATTTGTTTCTATAGTTACTTCAAGTTCTCCCAAATGGCTCCATCCTAAGTTTTTGACTAAACTCGAGGGAATAATCAAGACTTCTGAATCTTCATCTTCATCATCAAAAAAATACGTTTTATATCGCTTCGACATTTAAAGTCCCTAACTTTCAATTTTAATTATTTAATTAAGATATATTATAAACTAAATATAAACATATCATTCATTACACTTACATTTTTATAAAATAATTTTTTTTGTCTAAAATTTATAATCAATTACTTCAGTAAAATGTTCCTGTAGGTTTATAATATTAGTCATGAATTAAATTTATCCTTGAAAATGCTGTCCCTATAACAAGCTTTTATGCATTTACCACATACATCGTAGCTTAGTCTTAAAGAAATGATAAACTTTCGACAATTTTCTCTATAGTCTTTAAATTTATGCTTATTTTTTAAAATAGGGCAAATATCCAGACATGCAGTACATTCTCCACACTGGTTTTCCATTTTTTCACCTTGAATTAATGGAAGATTACTTAAAATTGAAGTAAAACGTACTGTGGGTCCGTGACTTTTTGTAATAAGTAATTCATTCTTTCCTCTCCACCCTATACCTGCCTGTTCAGCAACAACTCTATGTGAAATTGTATGTGGATAATAATCGATCACGTTGGAAATATTTTCTGCAGGTACTCCCGTAGTAGGAGGGAAGGCAAAACCACCAAAATTTTGAGCTATTAACTCGCCAATTTCTTTTAACATATCATTCAAATGCTTGTATTCTTTAGCATACCTGTTCCAATGGTCTTTCTCTAATTTATCATTTATCTCAATATTAATATTATCAATGGTATCAGGATGATAAAAGATACCTAATGATATGATGCTTCCTGTTTTTAAGAAATCCTGAAGATTATTATTCAGAACCTCATTAAGTTTTTCTTGTTGAACTGGCATAAGTACCTTGTATACAGCAGAAAATTTGGAAACTCCAAAAATCCCTTTATAATTTACTTTCTGTAAATAATTAAGGAAAAAATTGTGGATTTCAGCCGTGTTTTTCGTTTTTTGTTTTTGTATCTGTTCTGTTGGCAATTTATTCTGTCCTATTTGAGATATTCGGTTTAATTTAAAAGATGTTCTCGGTGTATGACTATGACTTCAGCATTCAACCAGCAAAGTTCATCATAACTCAATCCGGAATGATGTATCTCCTCAGCTAACTTCCTTATATCTTCCTCAGAAACATTTGAGTAACCTTTTTCTATACTTAATTTTCGCTCTGCGAGTAGCCAGCATAATTCATCAAAACTAAGCTCGTTTAATGAGATAAAATATGCCTCTTCTCTGACTAATGTCTCAAAATCTTTCTCAGGTTTAATGAACGTTGGTTCAGGTTCATAAACTTCAACTTTTGGTTCCGATACTTCTACGACAGTTCTATATTTCTTTAGCTGCTTTAACCATTTTAAAATGTTTCTCTCTTGTTCACTCAATTTATTTTTCTTTTCTACTTCAATAATTTCCATAACCCTTCAGACATTGTTATTATACTTATTTGTAGAAAAATAATAGATGATTTCACTTATAAATCTTTATTTAAAAACTAAATAAATTCTCATGAACATGGAAATCTTTATTACATAATGTAATTTAATCAAAAATGATTAAAGATGGATAGACATAAAGTCGCTATTGGACAATATCGAAAGAAATTTACTTCAGTAAAAAAGGTAATTAACCTTTCTGATGCGTTTAACGCCCTTTCTGGGAATGAAAGGGTATATTTAAAACCCAACATCGTCTTTTGGTCAAAAGATCCCTATTATTTAAAATATGGAGTGATTACTACATCTCGAGTAATGGAAGATGTGATCATTGCATTAAAAGAAATAGGAATAAATGATATCACCATAGGAGAGGGCACTGTAACGTCAAAACCAAATGATTTTGAAACTATTCACCATGCTTATGAAACATTAGGTTATAATAAATTTAAAAAACGTCATGGTGTGAAGGTTATCAATATTTTTGAAAGACCGTTTGAGAAAGTGGATTTAGGAGATGAAATTGAACTAAATTTTAACGCCGATGCTTTACATAGCGATTTTATTATTAGCATTCCTGTTCTAAAAACTCATTCTCAAACAAAAGTGAGTTTAGGTATTAAAAATTTAAAAGGATTAATTGATATTAATTCCCGTAAAAAATGTCATACACCCGATACAGTAAAAGATCTAGAGTTTTATATTTCTCGTTTACCAAAAGATCTTCCTCCTACAGCAGCAATCATAGATGGGATATATACAAATGAAAAGGGTCCAGGTATAGATGGGAAAATGCGAAGGAGCAATATTTTAGTTGCTTCTTCGGACCTTTTTGCCGCGGATAAAGTTGGTTCAATGATTCTTGGTTATGAACCTTCAGATATTGGCTATTTTGTCCAATATGCAAAAGACAATAATAGAGCGTTAGATCTGTCAGATATAGAGATTGTTGGAAAAAAAATCGAAGAAGTAAAGATACCTCTTGCATATAAATTTGAATACACTGAAGATGGTTATACTGCTGTTGCTTTTGAAAAAATGGGTATAAAAGGGCTTAACTATCGTGAATATGATAATTCTTTATGCACCTATTGCTCAAGATTAACATCAGTATTAATGAATTCTATTTCTTTTGCTTGGAATGGGACTCCATGGGATGATGTGGAAATTTTAACGGGAAAAAGAATGGAACCAACTCCAGGAAAGAAAAAAACCATTTTATTAGGACAATGCATGGTAAACAAACATCGAAATAATCCTATTATTAACGAAATGATTCCAATTAAAGGATGTCCTGCTAAAGTAGAAAATATTGTAAATGCATTGAAAGATGCGGGAATTGATGTAAATCCTGAAATCATTGAAAACATGGATAATTTATCAAGATTAAATGCTTTAACATATAGACATCGATTTAATGAATTTGACGAATCTCATTTTATCGAAGATATAGTACCTGAAACTGTGCCTCCAATAGATGCTATTGGAGCCAGTCAATTATATTTTGACTATAAAGGGGATGCATTAAATTGCGAACAAGCTAAATTTGAAGTAAGATTCTTTGGAATAGTTGGAGAAAAAAATACAAATGCCATAAAAAATATTCTAATTGAAGGCCCCCAAGGATATGAATTCCAATTTAAGAAACAGCGCTTTGACATTCAGAATCTTAATGGATATATCGTGGATAATTTTAACCGAGGTATGATTAAATTCTTGGCGCATGATACAAATGGATACTTAGAAGATGGCAACTATAATTTTACAGTAGAATATTGGACAGATGATATTAGGACTAAATCACGCAATTTAAAAACAAATAATAACCTCATTAATGAATACAAGAAGAATAGGGATAAGATCATTTATTCTCACGAAAAAAAACCGGAATATGAAGGAGATCCTAGTATTTACGCGTCTACTTCATGGACACCTCTGAGTAAATTTGGTAGTGTTGATGCATACTATCAAAACTACGTGTCTGAAGGTAAAATCTCCATAGTTAATTTCCATGATTTAATTTTCTCAGATGATATTTTTACATTATCCCTCCTGATGCCCTCCTATGGTTTAAATAAAGAGTCTTCTTTATTAAACGCTCGTTGGCGCCCCTTAAAATTGGAAACAGAATATAGTTGGAACACGGAAATATTTGACTCCAACAACTTTGAAAGTCTTAATACCAGAATAATGCAACCAACCCAACATTTTATAATCTCATGATTTTAATGAGAAAAAGAGTAAATTTTAAACATATTTATCATAAGATATCATATTTAATTTAAAAAATCTAATTGTAATTTCATTACTAATAAAAGTGAAGGTATATCAAATATGAATGAAAGTAATGATGCAGTTTCGAGTTTCAAGAACGGTTTTAACTGTTCTCAATCAGTGTTATCTACTTTTAGCCCTCAATTTGGTCTTAATAGAGAAAAAGCATTAAAAATTTCTACTGGTTTTGGAGGTGGTATGGGGAGTATGGGTGAAACATGTGGTGCTGTCACTGGTGCTTTCATGGTTATTGGATTAAAATATGGAAGAATAAAAATAGAAGACACTCTAGCAAAAGAGAAAACATACCAAATGGTGAGGGAATTTGTCAATCAATTTAAAAAAATTTATGGTTCCATTAAATGCAAAGAATTACTTGGTTGCGATATAAACACGCTTGAAGGAAAAGAAAAGGCAATGGACCAAAATCTATTTAAAGAGCTTTGCCCTAAATTTGTAGAAGATGCCGCTAAGATATTGAATAAAATCTTATAATAATATGTGAAATCTTAAAACGATAAACTTTATAAAAATAATATAATAATTCTCTCAAAATATTGTAGTTTAACAAAAAAAAATAGATAATAATCTATTGAAATCCTTTAAATTCCTTTTTTTCTTCGGGTTTTTTTTTTCTACCCGATTCAGATAAAAGATTAAAAGTACTAGAAACCCCTAAACGTTCTATCTCGTCTTTTTCTTTTTGAACATCGTGCCCGTTTTCTTGCTCTTCATCTGACATTACAGAAATACCTCTTTTTAATTTTAATAAAATTTCCTTTATTTAAATTTAATCAAGATAGTTAATAAAGAAATCATAAAAATGAATATTAATATCAGAAAATCTTCATTAAATAATAAAAGAATCTGAAGGATATTTTCACTTAAGAACTAATATTATCTATTTTACTGGTATGGTTTAATTACATGAACTATATCATCATAATCTATTCCCAATTCCCTAACAAGTTCTATTGTAGGACACCCAAACGCGTTCCATCCCCGTTTTTGATACACTGCTTCTTGTAACTTGAAATATTGAATTTCTCGATGTTTTCTTAAAATGTTCATTTTTTCTTCTATTGTTTTATCTTTGAGATCTATTTCTAGTTGTTGCAGTTGTTCGTCATATCTTTCTTGCCGGCTCTCATATTCCATTTTAGTTACAGGACCCATTGCTCTATAAGGTAAGTTAGAATCATTTTCTCGCAGTCCCTTTCCTTGTCGAATGTTAAATATTCTCTGAAGAGTGTAGACTCTTTCAGACATCCTTATTAAATCATCCGGTTCGGACTTGATACCAGTTACTGCCGTAAAATAATCAGCATACCATTGGACATGTTGAGGGATTTTTGCTTGCAATAGTTCCCCTGCGATTTTAATGGGCAAGTCAAAATTGCTAGGAGGAGGAACGTCATTCCATGGTAGCTTGCATAATCCACATAATCCAAACCATGTTCTCCAAAGTGGAAACCAATATAATGCTTTAGCTTTATCTTCAAAAGTAGGGATAGAATGCCTGACAATATCCTCAAAAATTAACCAGGCTTCATCATGTTGAGGTCCTTTATTAGTTAAACCATATCCTCCTTGTTGAGTGAGTGATTCTTTAGTGACATATTCTGAAAATTCTAATCCTTTATGTTCCATACCAATGTCTTGAAGAAATTGTGGATCACCACTATATTTTTCAGCAAATAATTTCTTTAATCGCTTGATTCCTTCTCCCACCACATTTCCAAAACCTTCTCCTCTTGCGATTTGATGGACTAATTCCATTGCATCAGCAGCATTACCAAAATTTAATTCAAGACCGCCAGTAATGTCTTTGTTAATGATCCCTTCCTCATAACATTCCATGACAAAAGCTATTCCCGTTCCAACTCCTATCGTGTCAAGTCCGTAAGTATCACAGTAAAAATTTACTTCAAGCACCCACTTTGGGTCCCATACTCCCCAATTTGAACCGCATCCTGCTATCGTTTCATATTCAGGACCATCAACAATGACCTTTTCACCTTTAAATGGACCTGTCATTACTTGATAATCTTTAACCCAATGACTGCAACTTACACTACATCCATGAAAGCAGCCATCTGCTCCTTTCCCTGTGTGTTCTCCAAAGATTTCAAACCAATCTTGTCTTTTATATGGGATATTTTTATCCTTAATTCCGCGGGGTTGACCAAATCGAAAGTTCTCGGTAGGTAATAAATCCGTCATATTCATTATATCAGGAAGATACCCAGTTCCTACAAATCGCATTTGATTCATTGATGGGTCGTATGTTACGATTTCTTTTTTATGTTTCCTTCCAATTTCGGTTAATTTAGCTGGATCTGCGGGATCGTTTTTTTTAACATCATATACAGGTGATCTGCAGGCAAGAGCCTTAAGACGTTTATCAACAAATACAGTACCTATTCCACCTCGACCTGCTTGCTTGTAAGAAGGCCATTTTCTCTTACGACTGTACCAAGAAGAATTCAACATCCCCCATCGAGAATATTTCGCACCAGGGCCAGTACTGACTACGGAAACCAGCTGCTTTTCTTTCTCACTTGAATCTTTAGCAAATTGTTCTGTTAATTGTTGAGTAAGTAAATGAGAATAGTTAGAAAGATCATCTTTTTGTTCTACTTGTAGGAGTTGTATGACATGATCTTGACCATTTATGAAAATAATCGTTTCTTGTTCTGATTTTCCTTGAATTTCTAATGCATCGAATCCCGAATATTTTAGATATGGACCAAAATGACCCCCTACATTACTATCAATAATTATTCCCGTTAATGGTGATATGGAGGTAACAATTGATTTGCCTCCTCCAGGATAATAAGTTGATGCTCCAAGCGGTCCAGTTGCCCAGCATATTTCATTTTCAGGATCATCCCATTTTACAATTCTATCTTTTGGAAGAGAATTCCACATAAGCCATAAATCAAAGCCACGTCCACCAACAAATTTTTCCTTCATTTCATCTGAAACAGGTTTAATTTTAATTTCATTGGTTGTTAGATTTATATATAACGTTCGATTTGTATATCCTCTAGACATTTTTTGATGCTCATATGTCAATTTTGCGACAATTTTCATATTTTAAGTTAGCACCTACATTAATAAACAAGTATCTTAAATTGTTGATTTATATAATTATTTTTTCCAAGTTATAATTCTAATATTTTTATTTTAGAAAAATTGATTTGTTTGATTATTTTTAAAAAGTAAATTGAATCATAGTTTTTTTTAAATATGATGCTCGATTCAGAATCCATTTTAAAAAATAGAGTTAAATCTCTAGAATAAAAAAGAATCCAATTCTATTTTGAACCATAAAGATGATCAATTTCTTTCATTATTTCCTCTTCTGTAACATCTCTATCTTCAATAGGGAAATGTCTTTTATTAAAAAATTTTTTAAAACTTTTTGGCATTGTCCATGCAATTAATGAGCCTAATGAAAAAGAACTTGCAAGTATTGCTCTAAATAGAAATGATAAATCGTAAAAAAACCTAAGATAGATGGGATTAAATCGTCCTATAACAAGGAGGAATAGGGGCATCCCAAGGTTGCTATATGCTAAGGCTACGATCCCACTTAATAAATACCGAATCTTTATCCAAGGTTCTATATTCATATTCCTGTATTTAGAATATTGTTTTAATGAGATATATGCAAACCAATAACCAGAAATTGCATGATCAATACTATAAGAAATCGCGTAAATAAACAATGCTATTGCAGTTAATTGAGTTAAAGTTCTAGTAAAAAATTGCATTATAAATGCAAAGAAAAAATTACCAATTAATAATGGTACTACTATTTTATAAGGACTCTTCTTCTGCTTATAAAATGTTTTTTGAATAAATGTTACTATTAATAATTGACTCGTTAAAGTTAATACTTGGAATATAGGTGCCCATAATTCACTTTCAATATAAACCATCAACCGTGATAGCAAGAATGAGATACCAACCGTTAAGTTAAATAAAGCTAAATATAATAAATTCCTTATTTTTGAATTGATGGTTTTATATATAAGCATAATCCCTATTAAAAGTTGAATTGTAAGGGTTGGAACTAATAAAGTCATATCAGGTATGGGATTTAGTGCCATTTCTATATTTATTTCCTTTTTTGTTAAAAATTATTTTAAAATTTATCCATAGTAATTAATGATTGATTTTCTTTTAGTTCTAATAATAATAAAGCAATTAAATCTTCTATATTATCAAATTTTAATCTCACTAATCTTTCCTTTAAGGCATTTTCAATCGAATATTTCAAATCTAGATAAGTCACTTGATTAAAATCGAAATATGGTCCTAATTGATCCTTAATAGATAATTTTATCAAACCTCGAGTTGCTGATGGACTTATATTAATCTTTTTAGCAAGGATGTCTGATAGATAATTAATTATCGTCAATAATAATGCTCCTCAGTTCTTATTAAATTCAATCTATAGTATTAACTGATATCTCCTATCAAGTGAAAAATTTCAATTTTAGTATTAGAACTAAATTTAACCGTATATGGTGGACTATTTTAATTTCTATAACTATTCGAAAAAAATATAAAAAAAAATATTTATAAATCTTCCTTTTATTTTCAGAAAACTAATTAGAGTCAAAATAATTTATTTGCTTTCTGGAATCATTATGCTGAATTTAGTTCCTTGAGATGGATCCCCCTTGATTTTATCTTCTACCCAAATTTCACCGCCATATGCATCTATTAATTTTTTAACAAGTGTTAATCCGAATCCCATTCCTTTTGAACGCTTTTCTTTTTTATGACCTTCTTTAAAAATTATTTGTTTCAGTGCATCACTGATTCCGATACCATTATCAATAATATCAATTTTTATATGGTCAATATCATTCTTTCTTTCCTTTAACATACTGATGTAAATTTTCACGGGAGTATTCTTATTATATTTTATGGAATTTATCAGTATATTTTCAAACACACCTACTAACAGGTCATTAGCTTTAATCGTGAGATTTTTATCAGGAAAATTACCATATATGATGACTTTCTTCTTTTCATAACTTTTATAAATGAAATCAATCGCATTTTTTAAAACTTCACAGACATTTACAATTTTTAAGAATTCATCTGGTTTTTCCTCTAATCTTGATAATTGCCGGATATTATATATTAATTTAATCCCATTTATCACTTGTTCATTAATGATATTCATCATCTCATCAATCTTTTCAGATTTATTCTCTTGATTCTTGTAAAACTTATAAACTTGAAAAGAACCCTTGATATTATTCAAAATATTGAGCATATCATGAGTAAAAATGTCTTTATAAAAATCAGCCTGTTCATATGCTTTTCGATAATTTTCTTCAGAGGTTTGTAATTTTTGTTTTGCATTCTCCATCTCAGTAATATCTTCAAAAATTGCCATTCCTAAAGGTTTATCATCAATGGTAAGTAAAGAAAGATTAGGACGAATTAAAGCACTCGAACCATCTTTTTTAATTACTTCTATTTCAATAGGTTTTATTTTTTCTCCTTTTTGATGACTAATTAATCTTTTTTTAAGAATAGGTATTTGTTCAGGGTTCATCAATTCAGGTAGATGTAAATAATTTTTACCCTTTA
>JBHLME010000117.1:0-14046 GCA_048938445.1 Promethearchaeota archaeon
AAACTGTTAATATATACTGAAGCTAATACGCTATAAATTAAAGTTTTAGCGTACTTTTTATCATAAGCTATATATAGTACCCCCATTATCAAGATAAGAACAAAAGCTTCTCCCATATAAGTAATAATGAAAAAAATCCACTGTATTATGATATTATCAATATAGAATTCAGTATTTAAAGTAAAAATGAGTATGAGGCCTATTGAAAAGATTAAAATCCAAATGATTCCAATGATAATGAGTGCTCTTTTTTATAATCTATTTTCTAATTTCATTTGTTATCTCTTTTTTTTATTTATTAAAAATTAAATTTTTGAAATTAATAACAAATGATTGAATTTAAATCATATTTATCATAAAAAAATTGAATAATTATTGTATTAATGATTAACATGATGCCTTATAAAATTCAATAAGATAATTTATTTGTATTAAAATAAAAGAATTTAATCCACTTTTATATCTGTTTGTTTTTCATGAATTTTTTTTAACTTAACTTCAAGTATACCATTTTGATAACGTGCTTTTGCATAATCTGAATTAATGGCTACTGGTAATTCTATTTCTTTATAATATCTCCTACCAGGTTCACCAGATTTTGTAGAAATTGTTAATGAATGGGTTGTAGCTTTTAATTCTATATCTTCTTTCGTAACACCAGGCATTTCAGCAATTACAATTATTTGACTTGGTTCCACATTAATATCCACCAAAGGTTCTCTTACTCCCGCATCAACCTCTGTTGTCCCTTGTTTTCTACCAGAAGGTCTTATATTACCAAAGGAGTCTATTATTGGTGTTCCATCTGGACGAAAATTTATATTGAAACCTGCAACAAAGGGGCTTCCAGGAAAGATTTTTGACTTATTTTTCATGAACCATTTACGAACCTCATCAGGATCTACATTTTGCATGTTTTGAGGTAAAAATTCAGAGATCTTTTTATATACTTCCCTAAACATTTGTTGGAATTCTTTTGACTTAAATAAATCACCTTCTAACATTTTGAAGAAATCGAAAGGATTGTTAAAATTTTCATTCTCCTCATCTTCTTCTTCATCGTCTTCATTATCTCTTTTTGGCATTTTCTTTTTTTTCTTTAAAAAGTTTAATTCATTCTACTTTGTGTCTTAAAATATCATTATATTTAATAATATTACGTTCATTTTTTTTAAGAAATTTTCTTAATGTTTCTATATAGTAACATATCAACCGTATTTTTATGCTTAATTTTTCCTGCTATATGTCCACTCCTCTCCTCAAATCTTCAAGCTATCGAAGATTTATTTATCTATATTATTTCTGATCTAATTGATATAAATAATATCTCTTTTATTTGAATCATAATATGCTTCTGAAGAAGGTAAATTTTATCAATATTTATTAATCTATAAGCAATTTCTTGAGTTTTTCATGTAAATCCCAAAAATATTTCGAATATCTTTTAGAAGGGAGTTTCCCCTCAAGAATAATGATAACCAACGTATATTGATTCCCCAAATAGTGAAAGCATACGTATACATCAGAATCATCAAAAAATTTAACAATTTCCCCTATAAAACATGGATCCCCCCGTGCAAATTCAATATCAAAGTCTAAATACTTCAACATCTCAGGATCTCTTGACGTAGAATAGAGAATTTCTTGCTTGTCATTGAGAATAACCACGGCTCCAACTTTTATCTCTGGATCGGGATTAAATTCTAATATATCATAAATTTTTTCACTTAAACCTGGAAAGGAGTCACTTTTTTTCATAATTTTTCTCCTATATCTATTCTATTTTATTTTTATGAAATCCATCTTTATTTTTTTATATCATTCGTTGTTTGGAAGCATTATTAAAATATTAAAAAAAATCTAATTATGATTTTTTAGTATTTTGATTTTTAAAAATGTATAATAATTAGATATAGTATTTCAGATTTGAAATTAAAAAAGGGGTGAATATATCTAACAAAAATATAGGGGACCGATAAGGGAATTTCTTAATTGACCATCTAAATCTTGATTCCTTGTTTTTGGAAAAATAATAGCTGATATTTATCTACTATATGGTGTGATGATTATCCGAAGCTATTATTGCTTTTTAAATATTTAATTTAAATTAGAGTTCTTTAGCTATTCTAAGGTTAGAGAAATTAATTACATTATTATTTTAAAAAAAGCAAAATAATAACCAAAGAAATAGATTAAATTATAAATTAAGGAAAAATATTAATAATAATTAATTAATAATAAAAATAGCAAAATAGCAATTATACTATTAAAATATTATTCTAAATAAAGAAAAATTACTCAAAGTATAAAAGTTTAGAGGAAAAAAACATGTATTCAGAACTTTCGGATGACGACAAAAATATGTATTTAGATGTGTTAAGAGACGCACCCATCATGCCTTTTACCAATTTCGTAAGTCGAGGTGATATAAAAGATAAAGTCGATATTTCAAGACCTCGAAGCGTCATTGATAGAGAGGTTTACCGATTAGTAAAACAAACTGCTCAAGATAAATCATCACGTTTAATTCCAATTCTGGGATCAGCAGGAACAGGTAAAACACACGCCTATCATTCTTTTAAGGACAAGGAAGAGGAGAACAGGAAAAAACTTGAACAAACGGAGGAAATTGAAGTTGCTCAAATGGAACCCGTGAATTGGACTATAATTTATGTACCAAGCCCTCCTGCAAGTATTCGTGTTTTACTGCATGTATATACTTGTCTTATAGAAGATGTAGGTCCAGAAATCTTGGATAGAGTTTCATATAATCTCGTGGAAGAGTGGAAAGAAAAATTAGCAAAAAAGGGGATTTTTCAAAAGCCTAAAATTGAGGAAGTAATCCAAATAGGGATAAGAGAATTTCCTGGAGTATTTGCTGATTGTGTAAAAGCATTAGTTACCTTCCAAATGGATAAAAATAAAAAAGCTCTATCAGAACGATGGCTTTTGGGTGAAGATCTAGAGCCCGAAGAGTTAAGTGACCTGGGAATTAATTCGGTTATTGAAGAGGATGATATATGTCTTGCCATGATTAAAATCATTACAGAAAAGATAGATCGAGTTCTTATTTTCTATTTTGATGAGCTTGAATCTCCTTATAGAATGCATGGTGAAATTGCTGAACGCAAATTTCTTGAAATATTAAAGCGGTTGTATAATGAAGTAAAAGGATTAGTCATTATTATTGCTGTATTAAAAGAAATTTGGCCGAGAATTTTAGAAATAGCTGATGATCCATTGAGGAGTAGGATGGAACCAGAGGAAGAATTAAAACCTTTTAGTCTAAATGATTTAAAAATATTCTTTTCAAAATCAATGGAAGTCTTCTGGGATGATAACAATCTTAGCCCACCCCTCTATCCGCTATTCCCTTTAAATGAAAAATTAATTGAAATGATCTATGAAAAAACTAAAGGAAATCAAAGAAATTCCATAAAACTCTGTAAAAGATTCATTGACATGATTGTAATGGAAGAGATGACTGTAGATGAATTATTGCAGGCAGGAGTAGAGATTATTGCCACAGCAAAACCACCAGTTGAAGCTGAAGAAGTTGTTGATTTCTCAAAACCAAGAGAAGTAACTAAAGCGACGATTGAAGATATTCTCAATCAAGAAGAATATGTCATTAATGTTAATCCTCAAAGTGTAGCAGGAGCAGCTTTAAAATGTATTATTAAGATTGGAGAAGATAAAGGAAAGAAATTCAAGCATGAAATGGAATATAAATTTAAAATTGGGAAGAAGAGCCAAACATTGGCTGCCTTGATTGAATATGATAAGAAGAGATGGGGTATGGTCATACCTTCATGTAAAACATTTGATAGAAGTGCTGGAGTTGCCGGATACTATGCAGCTAAAAGATTAAAAGATGCCATGAATGAGAAAGCAATAGATGAGGGAATTTTAATCGTGCCTGAAGGGAGCGGTGGAGCCAAATTTGAGTTGATTTTAAATGATAATCCAGAAATTCATAAAGTTGTATTAAACAATGAAATGGGAGAAGATTTAATAGCAAATGCATTGAAATATCCTACAAAAGAAGGATGGGAAATTGCAAAGATTGTTTTTAAAGATATTGGTGATTATGTCCCACCAGTTGTAGAAGAAGATACAACTCAAAATGAAGATTAATAAATAATTTATTTATTCTATTTCTTTCTTTATATTTTAGAGCCCAGATTTTTCAAATTCTCATTTAAATCATATAATTTAGTCGCAAGTTTATAAGCTTCTTTTGTGTCCTCCATTAATTCATTAAAAAGTTTCAACAAATTATCATCTTCAACAAGGTTAGAAATATAAGCAACTCGCTCAATTGCAGGTAAGACAACTTCATAAGATTTTTTCAATTGAGCAGATACTGTTAATTCTGTAAATGCCCTTTTTACTTCTTTCAAATATGCTTCACGTTCTTTGAGTAAATCTGGAAAAGTACCAACTTTTTCTCCTTTATTTTGCAGAAATGCCACGATTTCATCCTCTTGAATCAGCGCTGCCAGCTCTGCTGCTTTCTCAAAGCTCTTTTTAGCTTTCTTAAAATCATTTTCTCTAAAATATTTATCTGCAAGTTGTATTTCTTGGGCTAATTTTAAAGGGATTTTTTCACCTAATTCTATGAGCTCCCGTGCTTCTTTCAAGTTCCCATTGTCGAGCATTTTTTTTGTTTTTTCATTTATCGTCTCAATGATTAATTTTGGTTCCTTTAATTTTTCTAACAAGCTTAAAATGGAAGATAAATGATCCTTGAGTAAATTTGTCATGCTTCTTCTATTATCTGAGAAATTTTCAATGATTTTTTCCTCAGATTTCTCAAAAATGCTCTTTAACGAGATTAAATCTTCATTCTCTAGGAGGATAAATCCTAGATATAAATTATCTTTTCCTATTGATTTAGCATCGATTTTACTTGAATAATATCTAATATCATTCTTTTTTACTGTAGCATCTACTAATTCCTTTTCAACATGTTTTTCTATGAATTCTTTCAATATTTCTTGTGAAAGTTTTATATTAGATAAATAATACTCTGCGATAATATTTGGTCCAAAAGATTCGTCAATTTCATATAAAAAAATAGCATTAGGAGACATTATTTTTCTTACCGATTACTCTTCTTTTTAATAGATTAATATCTTATTAATAAGCACTCAATTTTAAATTTTTATTTTAAAATATCCTAATATAGCATTGAATTTAAAAAATAACTTAAACAATTATATAAACAAATTATCCAAGGAGGAATTCTATATTAGGTTAAAAGTTCTACTAAAAATATAGGAAATTCTTTCTCTTCATCCAATATCTCAAGACATTTAATATTCCACTCACCAAAAATCTGGTAATTTACAATTCCTAGTTTTTGTTTAATATCATCTTTATTAATTTTTTTTTTTTTCAAATAATATTCATGTATAATGAAATCATTATAACGTAAATATAATTGAACAAATCTAGAACCTTTATGGAATTTTATTACTATGTCTTTTAAGCTTTCAGTAAAAGAAGGAGTGAGCTCTTTTAATGGATTAAAAGTAATTTCATTAGTATTTTTAACTCCTTCAATTTCTCTCATTTTTATAAAGATTTTTTTTTTAAACTCAATATTTCCTATCAATTTTTGTTCGATATAACCATTAAAATGATGTTTTGATAAATGGATTGTTAAACCTGCAATTTCAGTGATAGTTACCAAAGTATATAGAAAAATTTGAAAAAATAAATAGTTAAGTAATGTAATTTTTTCTTTTTCTTTAGAATTTTTTTGATTCTCTTTAATTTTATTGTATAAAATCCTCAATTGCTTTATCCGTAAAAAAGGATCAATTTCAAGGAAGCAATTAGAAAATTTAGATGTTATCTCTTTAGAAAATGAATCTTGATTTTTGTATAAGTCTAAAATTATTTTATAAACATTTAAACTGAAGCTACCAAAATTATTTTGTTTTATTTTTTTTTGAAAAGATGAGCTTGCTTGTAATCGGATATCAAATTTATCAGCAAATTGTTGTACTGTTTCTGATACACTTTCTCTTAAAATTAATAGATAATCAATTTTAAGGATAGTTGCTACTCCTTTCATTCTTAGTATTTGTGAGAAAATACTTTCTGATCTATGTTTGCAATCAATTAAAAAAGTCTTTTTCTCTAAAAATTTTCCAAAAATTATTCCATAACAATCTAAATCTGTTACTTCTAATTTATCTAAGCTCTCATATAATCTCTCTCCATTTTGGGAGATTTTATATCTAATCGCATAAAGTTTTAATCTAGGAAAAACTAAATATCCATGATCCCATAAAAATTGATGTGCGTCTCTTTCTAATTTTAAACCTTTAATTTGATCATCAGTAAAAACACTCATCCATAATCCCTCAATAATTTTTTTAAATCAATACAATGATTTTTAATATCTTCTGAGTTTGAAAAACGAGCTCTATAACCTGCAGCATCAGACAACCACGTCGGAGAATTTTTAACACTTCCAACACTATAATCGAATGATTTATTTAGAATTTCATTTGATTCTTTTAATGTTTCTGATTTTAAACTAATCATACGTTTTCTATTAGATGTACTTCCTTCTACTATCTTAATAACCCCTTTAACTTCAAGTGGGAAATAATTTAGACCAATATTAGTTGCATTTCCAGCGGTCCCATTATTTACCAATTTATTTAAAAATGCTGGTGGATTTTCCAATCTACCAAGATTTTTAACAGCATAGACTTCGTTAAATCGAAAATATGCAGCAGTTTCATAAGATAAATCACCATTTTCTAAATCTTTTGGATTGGTGAATAAAAAATATTTTGTAGTAGCATTAGGCAAAATGACAGGTACAGGTAATAAAACACCTTTAAAGGCACCTTCAATAATTGCATTCTGAATCCTACTATCTATAGATTCTAATGGAAATGCGGGAGAAACATTAATTTTTTCAATTTCTTCAATTATTTTATTAGAAGCAATGTCAAATTCACTAAATAAATCTAAAGTGTCGGAACTAATATTTTTAAATAATGTTTGAGTATAATAATAACTTGATTTTTGAATTATTAATCCTAAATTTTTACAAATATCAAGAATTTTTTTCAAATTAATTTCATCTTTTACTTCTTTATTGAGAATTTCAAATTTTTTTGGGATTATTGCAGAAATTAAAACCTTGATAAAATTTTTTTGAGAATCATCTAATAATCCTTTTTTATCATAATCTTTCCAGATTTTTTCACATAAATTAACTACTTCTTTATAGGATTTTAATTTAACTAAAAAAACACCTTCATTACTTAATGATATTTTAGGATCTTCTCCATTTTCTTGATATCTCTCAATTAATCTATCAATCTGATAAATTCCATTCATTGCAGCTAATTTCCTAAAAATGTTTATGGGAATTTGTTCATACTTTTCATCTCTAACTAAGGCTTCTAAGAAAAATCCAATTTTACCAATATGAGTCAATTCATTATAGTTATATAATAAATCTTCTCTTTTTTTCTCCCAAATTGCAGATACTAGGTCCATACAGATTTCAAGAATGGTTCTAAAATCAGTATTTTCGATTAAATCTTCCAAAAGATATCACTTTATTATTATCTTTAAATTTTTGCCAGATTCGAAAATATAATAATTATCATTTAAAATTTATATGTTTTGAAAAAAACTACATAGGGACTTAATAAAATATTTTCTATTTAATTCATTTTTCAAAAAAAAAATTATGACTCCCTTAGGTTATAAATTTTAAAATCAATTAGCTATACTATGAAATCAAATATAAAAAAATTAAACATTTTTAAAAATCAAAAAATATAATCTTATGAATTATAAAAATAGATAAAAACAGAGTCTTATTATGTCAAATAAAAAGAGTCAAGTATTAAGTTGTTCCGAGAATCCTTGTTTCACATATTCTAAAAATACTATTATATCCACTGATCATCATAAAAAACCGATATTTGATTCTTATACAGTTAAGAAGACAAAGTGGTCATTCATAGATTGGAATAATGAAGGAATCCCTAGGTTATATAATGAAGCAAAAAAAAATGTGAAACATTACTTAAAGAATGAAATTTTAAAAATTAATTTCCAGAAATTGTTTAAAAATGGTTTTGCTCCACCTTTAATAGAAATACGTAAGCTTAGATGGGATTTTTATATTGCGATTAAAAAAAGAAAGTTTTCTTACAGTGAATTGATAGATAGTTTAGGATTAAAAATTTATAAGAAAGAATGGCATAATGCTAAATGGGTAAATTTTGATTGGAATATTTCTGGATTTCCTAGAACGAGAGAAGATGCTTTAGAAAATATCAAATTTTTTTTTCAATCTAAGATATTTACAAGAGATTTTAAATTAAAGTTTAATTTATCTAATAATGATGCCCCTACAAGGAGTAAACTTGAGAAGGGAGGATATAAGAGTTTTCTAATTGCAATTTATAAAAAGGGATTTACTTATAATGAGATGATAGATAGTCTTGGACTTAAAATAAATAGGCATGTAAAAAAATATTCTAAATTTAATTGGAATAATTCAGGTTTTCCTCGATCATATAAAATGGCAGTTTCAAATGCAACCAAATATTTATTAAATGATATATTAACAAGTGAATTTAAAAAAAAATATAATCTTGGTGAATATGAAGCACCAACATCGAATTTTTTTGATAATAAAATTAATAGTTTTGCTCAAGCATTATGGAGAAGAAATATTAGTTATAATGATGTTTTAGAAGAGGGAGATCTTATTCCACATAATAAAAACATATATTCAATAGTAGGTACTGCATTTCATTGGATTGCTGAACTGATTTTCTTAAGAAATTCAGATTATCAAGGGTGCATTTCTTTTTATGAATCCTATCCAAGTCGATTAAATGAAACTTTTCAAGATTATCACTGTGATAATACAATTATAGTGGATGAAAACTTCAGGAATTTATCAAAGCATTCAAAAAATATCCCGAAAAATATAAAATTGGTTAATATTGATTATTATCTAGGAACAACAGTAAAAAAGATTATAAATAAAAGTCAAAAAGGTTACCAAGACAAAAATAAAATGCTAATACTAGTTCCAATTAATTCTAAAAAACCAATTTCTACCCCCTATTATGTTCCTTATAGAGAACACGTAAGAGTACTAGATCCAATAAGTTTTTCATTATTTTTTGGTTATAAAAATAATATTAATAATTTATTTTTAAATTATGTCAATTTAGCAAAAAAAGCTACTTACAACTCTGATTGCAGATTAAAATTGGTAAAAATTGCTGAAGAATGCAAATTTTTAATTAAGAAGAATTTCAATTTCAAACAAAAAGAATTAGAAGGATTTCTAGAGATGAATAGAGATATAGGGTTGTTAAATTATAATTTTGACTAAAAGATTTTATACTAAGTCAATATTAATTTCAAATATTAGCATATTATTAATAAGAATTAAATATCTATCTATTCATATCTTTTGATAATAATTCAAATTGGAGGGGAAATTAATATGGTTTCTATTATTGATGACACTTACTGTGAAGCATTTGAGGGATTAGTAGCTCAACTTCAAGTAACGGCTCAAGATATGGAATTTTTAAATAGAGCAATAAATTCATTTACAGCATTACCATCAACCGTATTTGGTGATGCTGAAGGTGGTATTGTAAAAATGTTATCCGAAAGTGAAACTATTGATGGAAGAATGGGGGCAATAGTTCAATTATGGGTTACGGGAACAGGAAAGAAATCGACAGCTAAATTTTATGAACAATTAGGAAGGAGAATGCGTCAAGGGATTCTTGTTGTTCCCACTACATCAGTTTTTGACCACTTTCCAAAAAAAACTGAAAAAAAATTTAACATGATGGATAACGTTGGTCATTGCGGAGATGGATATGAGTGGATAGTAGAAAAACATAATCGGAAACTCATCAACGTTCCAATCATGATGGGATTTGATTTTCTAATAGAAGAAGAAATATCATATGATAAAGGAGTTATGGGAGGTAATCTGTGGCTTTTTTGCGATTCTGTTGGTTCTGGAATAAAGATCGGGAGAGAAGGCGTGAAAATTATTGCGGAAATGGATGATGTATGCACAACCTTTGATGTATGTTCCGCAGGCTCAAAACCAGTGCCTCCCGATGCGAAATATCCCGAAATTGGACCATCAACAAATCATCCTTTTTGTCCGACTTTAAAGGATAGATTATCATCAGGTGAATTTCAAGTTCCAGAAGGCGTGCAATCTATTCCAGAATTAGTTTTTAATGCCTTAGATGTCAATACAATTAAAAATACGATGAAAAATGTAATCGAAGGGATCATAAATATGAATGGGCTAATCAAGATTTCTGCGGGAAATTATGGTGGTAAATTAGGGAAGTTTAATATTTATTTACGTGAATTGGGACTAAAAAATAATTTTTTTAATTAAACTTAATTTCACTTTTAAATTTTGATTTGAGATATCCGAATTGCTTAAAAAAGCGAATTTTTTAAAGAAATAAAAAAAAGAAAAAATATTTTTTTAGTTATACTCCATTTTCAAGTCCGATAAAGAATCCAAATATGATAAAAATAGTTATCAAAACTGGAATACTTAGAATGGTTGGCTTTAGGCTTGTGGGTCTGAATCCAATCATTATCATATACAATGAGAGCATCATTAGTAATCTTACGATAAAGAGATAATTATAATGATCATGTATTAAAGACCCCAGTATAACAGTATCTGCTAAGATGCATAGTGCAAAGATTGGGGAAGAAATCATTAATACCGTGCTTCTAGCTTTTAATTCTCCTGCTGTCTTCTGCCTCATTTTACCAAATCCAATTAAAGTAAATGTTGACGTGATTGTGGTAAAAATCCATATTGAGAAATAAAATAACGTTCCTGGCGCAGCCCAATCATCCATTACTTCCCCATAAACATCATGAAATCTGACAAGTCCTTCTATAAAGTATAGTGAAAGGAAGAAAATGAGATAATAAGTAATACCGAGCAATATATATATAATTAATATGTTCTTTCTGGTTTTCGTTGATGCCACTAATTCCCAAACAATATAGACAATTGCAAAACAGCCAATCGGAAGTGTAGAGTAAGAAAAGAATGGAATTAGAAATTCAATCCAATTTGGGGTTGTACCAGTAAATTCAACCGCAAGAAATGAAAGTGTTATACCCAACCAGCCAACTCCAATTGAACCGAAAAGAAGGATCCCACCTAAATATGTTTTATTTTTTAGTTTTATATAGTAGTATGTACTATCTATTACTAAAAAAAATGCCACGCATATCAATAGAAGCGTGCTAATCCCATTCAACCATGATATTGAAAAGTTAGTCATTGTATACACTTTTTTTGATTTTGAGTTAGTATTGTGTAATTAAATTACTTAATTTTTATTTCAACGTGTAACTATTTAAATACAATATTCTATATATTTGGATGAAAAATGCATTAAAAATGAGATGATATATAATAAGTCTATAAAAATTGATTAAAATAGATGTTTTAACTTGTTAGTTCTATATTCTTCTCGCCTTTTAATAGCATACCTTCCCAACGTAGTATCAGGTAAAAAAAGGGAGGGCGCTTCTTTCTCCAATGCATTTAATAAGTTTAGGAGGTGTAATGAAGCTGAAGAATCACTCATATCTTTATGTGATAAAAGAAATGATACTGGTTCACGACATTCTTGACGAATATTTATTGCAAATGAATTTAAAGTTTCTAGTGATAGCTCTTTCCCTTGAATTTGTTCTAGACTGCTATTTGAAGCACCACAAGGACTCTCTATTAGAAGTTTCGCTTCCTTAATAATTGCTTTTTCATTATTAGAAATTTTTATATTGATCTTATATACAGGCGAGCCGAATTTATTGAAATATTCATCAATTTCCTTAATACCCGTGTCTGGGAGAGCATTACACATGCTAATTGGCATTATTATTTGTGGATTCATATCTTTTACTTGTCTTAAAAAACCCTCTCCAAAGTCAATGGGTAATATTGTAGGTTTTTGTCGAGAACATATTTCTGCTACGACATCAGCATGTCTTACATATACAATTAATAAATCTGATTCTTTAATAGCACTCTCAACATTATCTTCGAGTTTCACGTCATCAATTATTTCTGAAGCATTTCTTTCTTCCATTATGATAAATCGTGTTTCGGGAAATTTATTTTTTACAACTTGGGCAGCTCTATCACCATATTTCCCATCACTTAATATAGCGATATTAATGAAAATCCCTCAATTTTATTTTTTCTCTGGAAGTTTGAATTGGAATTCTGTATAATACTTTCCATATTTTTCAGTAAATATTTTATCTATCTTTTTAATAGGTAAATCATCATAAAGACCCCAATCTTTCACATATTCTACGAATTTATTCCCTTCATTATCCAAGGGAGCGAGTAATGCGTTATTATCTCCATTAAACTCGACCATTGGAAGATAACCTGCTTTAAAAGCAGTGTCTTTATCAAAAACAGGAGTGAGTTTTATCCATTTTCCATCTAAATTCAATTCACTATAGCCATGACAGTGAAATATTTTTGTTCCCATAAATTCCTCAATCCAATCAGGAACTTTATGATTTATTATATCAACCATGTGAATTCGAGCAGGAATTCCTACTGCTCGAGCAAAAGTGGATAATAAAACGGCTTTAGACATGCAAAATCCATTTTTACGTCTTAATGTAGTTGATGCTTTAAGATTCGTCTGAAATTTTGGTAGATAAGTGTACATGTTATATTTTATTTCATCTCTCACCCAATAAAATAATGCTATCGCTTTTTCCTTATCCGTTTTAAGACCATTAATTATATTGAAAGCCGTCTTTTTAACACGTTTATTATCAAAATCAAGAAATTTTGTGGACTGAAGAGTATTTACATTAGACATTTATTATTAGAAACCCCTAATATGATTCAATATAAAATATAATATATTAGTTTAATAATATAAAATAGAAGAAATTACAATTATTTATTGTCTTAGATAATAAGATATAAATTAAAATCTTTTTTATTCAATACTTAATTAGTAGTCTCTATTTAACTATTTATACTATAATAGGAATAATTTTAAATTTAGACCCATGAATGATGATGTAAGAAGTTCAAGAGCACGAGCGCCAGATAAAAAAGCAGAACAGTTCAATAAGATCTTAGAAACAGGAAAAGAATTGTTCGTGAAATACGGGTCGCATGGTTTTAGTTTACGAGCATTAGCAAGAACTCTAAAAATGTCTCAATCAAATCTTTATAATTATGTAAAGTCAAAACGCGAACTCTGGATTGCAATTCGCATTAAAAACTTTACTGAATTTCAGGATGGATTTTCAAAAATCGTTGAAAAATATAAAGAGAATTACCTTGAACTATGGATAGAAATGGCAAGATACTTTTTAGATTTCGCTGCTGAGGATTATAAACGATTTGAGATGATGTTTTTCGTGCGCGCACCACCTTCAGAAAAAATTGGAGAATATGAAAAGAAGTATAAACCACTTAAAATTCAGGATCAGGGTATAGATATCTTAAACCAATCAATTAAAGAAAAAAAATTCAAGGGAGAAAATCCTACTGAATTTTTCTATTACATGTATGGAGCATGTATTGGTGCTGCTAAAATTGAAGCAGATCTAAGGTTTAATCTTAGCACGATGGAACCATTTACCATAGAAAAGAATCCCCTTACCATTTCAGAGTTTAGGAATTATTTCATGAAGGAACTTAGAAATAGATTAGAAAAGGAGTTTGTTTAAAAAAAGAAAAAAAAGAAAAATTCAAATCATAGAATCATAACTGGACCCCAGAAGATAAAAAAAACGACAAGTATGATCACTAAAATAGGAATTACTGCTAGAATAGGTTTCGAAGAAGATGGTCTAAAAGCAATTAAGATTAAAAACATCCCTAGGATCATTATCAATCTTATCAGATAGAGAAAATCAAGATGATTAGGAAATTCGAAAATAGGAATGATAGTTAATGATCCAAGTACAACTGTGTCTGCC
>JBHLME010000118.1:0-14041 GCA_048938445.1 Promethearchaeota archaeon
ATTATTTTTGAAAAGAATTTTATAATTTTTTAAAATCATTAACTAATTAATACATTTCTTTAAATAGAATTAAAGATTTTAATCAAGGAAGTGCTTTTTTTTTATTTAATATAATAAAATTTTGAAATCTTTTTTATTTTTATATAGTTGCAGTGGAAATTAAGGAGTGTATTTATTGCTATTTATATAAATTCTAAAAAACTAAAAATTGTATAATATATAATAATAAAAAAAATTGATAATTAAAATGTTAATTTCCAGAAAACTAAGGGTCGTCCTCTAGTTCCATCATTACGAGTAAATTTTTGGATTTGTTTTAATTTTTGTAATTTTACTAAATTATCATATATAGTAGTTCTGGCAGTATGTAATCTTTTAACCAGATCTCTACGTGTCATTGGACCATGGATTTCTAAAGTCTTTAATAAATTATTTTGGATTGGTGATAAAATGGTCTTAGTATCTGAAAATTTTTCTATAATTATTTCATTGGCCATAACATATTCCTCCTACTTTTTAACGACATTTATTCGACAATATAAATAGTGAACTTGAAAGCAAGTTCTTTAATAATATAATAAAAAATAAAATATATAAAGATGCTTATTTATGCATTATTATCATAAAACTGCATAAAGTTTATTAATGTCTTTTTTTATGCAATATATGTCGACAAAATAAAATGTTATAATTCTAAAATATTATGCCTGATCAGAAAGAACAAGTAAAAAGAACTACAGTAACTTTAAGTGATATCACGATGAATCAAGTTAATGAATTAATCGGAGTTTTTGGCAACAATTCTGCAGCTGTTATTAGTAAAATTGTCGAACATTTTTTTTATTACGGTAGATTTGATGATTTATTGAAAAATTTAAGAGCAAAAAAGAGAGAACTTTACCCCCCAGAACAAGATTATTTAAATAAAAAAATAGCTACTCTATTAAAAGGCGTGGATGAAATACCTTTTGAAGAATTTATTGAAGATTTAGAATTAGATAGAAAATTTGCTGTTAATAATTTTCATATATGGTCTGAAAAATTTAAAATTAGACGTAAAGGTAATCTAATAGTAAAAGTGCAATTGTAACGTAAAAATTTTTTAACTTAATAATTCAAAAAATCCATTAGATTGAGTTATCATCCAATTTATTAGCGATGTTATAACTCCTACAATTATGAAAAATATAAATAAAGCAAATCCTATTAATAAAGCATATTCAACCATATTTCCACCAAACTCATCCTTATAGAAATCCTTTACCTTTTTAAAACATTTTTTTAACCAAAAAATTATTCGCATAACATTAATAATTTTTAATTTTAATTATTTAAACTAAACAGTTTATTTGTAATAAACTCAAAAATCATAAAAAATAAAAAAAATGATTTAAATTTTTAAAATTTTTAAAACTCCCTCGAGTTCTTCATCAGATGCTTGATTTCTAGGGATTTTTAATTTAAATCTATCATCATTTTCTATTCTTGGAATAATATGAATATGAAAATGATTTATTTCCTGTCCAGCTGCTTTAAAATTATTTTGAAGAATGTTATATCCTTCTATATTTAATTTTTTATGAATATGAACTGCTAATATTTTGACAACCTTAATAAGTTCCATTAAATCACTTTCTTTAATATCTTCTATATTATGATAATGATTTTTAGGAATTAATATAGTATGACCCTCAAAAATTGGGAAAATATCTAAAAATGCTAATACTTTATCATTTTCATAAATAATTTTAGCAGGGATTTTTCTATCAACAATATCACAAAAGATGCAATCACTATCATTCATAAAAATAAGCACTTTTTTTTAAATTTATAATATGAGTAAATGAAATCCAAATTAATAAATTTTAACTGAGTTATTTTTTTAATTTTGATACTGATTCATTTTAATGTAATGGATATTGAAGAAATTAGACAATTAATTGAAAAATCATTATCACCAAATATTAATCTTATTGATAATGAACTTTATGGTATTCATTATGGAGACAAAAAAAAAAAGAATATTAAAAAAATTTTAATGACAGTAGATTTAAGCTTAAAAGCAATCCATTATGCCATTAAAAATAAAATAAACTTAATAATCTCATTTTATGGTTTAATACATAAACCAATTATAATGTTTAATAATAATTTGATTAATAAATTAAATTTACTTTCAAAATATCCCATCTCAATTTTTATTTTAAACTCATCCTTAATATCTGCTGAAGGAGGGATTTCAGATATAATTTCAGAACTCTTATTCTTGAAATTAGAACATACATTTAATATTATGAATTTCAATAATCTAGAGATTCCAATCGGTCGAATATGCAGTCCAAAATTTTATACAAATGAAAGAGAAGATCTAACTTTAAATACATTAATTAAACGAATAAAGCAAAACTATAATATCGATAAAATAATTTATGTTGGTGAATTGAATAAAGTTCTCAAAAAAATTTGCATAATTGGAGGGGAACTATTTAAAATTGACTATTTGGAGAAAGCATCGAAATTAGGTTGTGATTGCTTTATCTCTGGTAAAATAAACTTTTTAGGAGCAAGTTACGCTAATGATATTGGAATTTGTATAATAAAAATTCCGTTCTATGAAAGTTTATGCGTTGCTTTAAAAAAATTAAATAATATATTGAGTTTAGAATATCCAAATGAAGAATTTGTATTTTTTCAATATGATAATCCAATACAAGTATTTAAATAAAAATTCTTAGTCTGGAAAAATATAAAAATTTAATAAATATGATTAGGATTATAGATTTACTTTAATATGTTATATCTATTTAAATAATCAAAGTAATATTAAAAAGTGAATAAATCATGGTATTGCTAGAAATTAATGGTAAACGGCCTCAAATTAGTGAAAATGCATTTGTGAGTCCTTCAGCTACAATTCTAGGAGATGTAATAATACACGATAATGTTATTATTTGGCCAGGGGCAATAATCCGTGGGGATAATGCTCCAATTAATATAGGAGAGTATAGTACTATTTTTGATGGTGTTATATTATTTACTAGATCCCCTAAATGTTCAATTCACATAGGACGTTATTGTATTATAGAAACTGGAGCTACAATATTAGGGTGCTTTATGGAAGATTATGTTCAAATTTTAGAAGGGACCTTAATTCATGAAGAAAGTTCAGTTGGAGAAGGAGTGGTTATTTTAAAAGATAGTGAGGTTCCCCCGGGTTTAGCAATTCCTGCTAGATCCGTTTTAAAAGGAAGACCTGTGGAAAAAATGAGGGAACAAACCAGAAATGATGTTTTAGATCAGAAAGAAAGAGCTCATCATTATTCGCAATTATTTATAAGAATAAAACAACATTTACCAAATGCTCAAGGATATATGCTGACATATCCTGATTTTATTAAGTTATTACTTGAACGTGATAAAGAAAAAATATAAAAAAAAAGATATTCTTAAATATTTACATTGAGCTTACTTACGAGGTCCTTATATCTTGAACGGAGTGTTACCTCTGTTACCCCTACTAACATTGCTATATCTTTTTGACTTACTCTTTTACCCCTTATTTTCGAGGCCAAGTACAAAGCTCCTGCACACAATCCTTTTGGATCTTTTCCACTCGTAGAAAATTTAGATGTATATGTATTTAAAATCTTAATTGTCGTTTTCTCATCTTCAGTGTCTAAGTTTAATTCTGCTATATAGCGAGGTATAAGTGATATGGGATCTGTTGAAGGAACTTTTAAATTTAATTCCTTAATTAATGTTCGATAACATCTTCTTACATCCTTTGCATTAACAGATGTTTCATCTAAAATTTCTTGAAGTGTTCTAGGTATTTTTTTTTCTCTACATGCAAAGTATAGACATGCTGCTACCATTCCATTAATAGATCTCCCACGAAGTAGTTTTTTCTTAAATGCTTCAATATATAGGCGAATAGCAGCTTTTTTTATATGATTTGGGAGGTTTAAATTACTAGCAATTCTTTTTAGCTCAGTAGTTGCGATTAACATATTTCTTTTATCCCAAGACATTCGTGAATTCCACTTGGCAGCTCTTTTTAAATCAGGATTTTTAATATTTTCTTTTGGAATAATTGTGCTCAGTCCTAAATCGGGTAAAAGAATAGATATAGGCGATCCAGTTCTCTCTCTTCTTTCCTTTTCTTGTTTAGTAAAAGCTCTCTTTCCGCTATGAGAAGTATCTAGAATTCTTTCACTGATCACGAGACCACATTGACCACATACTATCTCGCCTTTTTCTTGAATAGAAATAATTTTTCCTCCACATTCTACACAATCATTTGAAAAATTATCATTATTGGTTTCAACATCCATTATAATTAACTCCTCATTATTTTTTTTATTAAAACATATTAAAAATACATCCAATTACATAACTCTGAAATAATCTGGCTTTAAACCTTATTTAAATTACTATCATTTAGTAACTTTATTCCCGTGATGCACATATATATACATAAATTATATATTTAAATGTTTCGGTTATTTGTGGGATTTTTATGGGAATTATTCACTATTAACTAAACTAGGGCAAGATGAGTGCTTAATTAAAAAATATTTATACATCTTAGTTTCTATTAATTTTACATTATTGACCAAAATATTATTGTAAATAATTTCCAATTCATCTGAATTAAGCGTATAGTATTTAAAAACTAATAATTTGGAGACATATTCCTTGGAAACGTCAAAAAGTTGATCTATCACGGGAAAAAATATTTCAAATATATTTCTTTCTTTGGAAGTTAGCCTTAATTTGGGATTTATATCCTTTAGGTATTCAAATGAATGATAAAATAATAAAAATAATTGAAAATAACAAATATATTTAGCAATAAAATAAAAATGTTCAATCGATGGACAAGGAAGACATATTTCTTGTTCTAATCCAATTGCGATAAATTTATCTTCACTAATATTTGCTAATTCTTCATACCCCCTATTTTTCAATTTAGAAATAACATCTTGATGATTTTTTTTAATAAAAATACAAAATTTGAATCTATTTGCTGTTTCAAAAGTCCTGCCATAAAAGCGAATAGTTTTAAATTCTAAATTCAGTATTTTAAATGGGAATTTAAACAATCTAAAAAATGTTTCCCAACGATAAGGATTGGATTTTTTAATTTCCACCCAATCAGAGTTTACATAATTTATGCAATAATATCCAAATTTTTTAATAGATTCATTCAATTTTTTTGAATTATTCTCAAAATTTCTATTCTCTTCTTGAAATTTTATTATTACTTGATGAATTGATTCAATTAGAGTAATATAAAAACACATGTATTTACTGCGAAATGCTTTAATTATAGACAAATTTGATCTTTGTTTTTCTAATTTAAAACTAAGCTTAGAACCTTGATATATTTGATTTATTGGAGGATTTATAGCATCAAAACTTAATTGAAATGGTGTTTCAAGATGTTCATGAATTATTAGCTTATTAGAATTCTGAGGATAGTAAATTATCATTTTATATTTAATATTTTTATTTTTTTTTATGATCTCTAATAATCCATTACAAATCTTTTCCCTATTTGATTTATTCTTAAAATCTAAGCCTCTAGAGTCAAATATATAATAATTATTAGTAAAATTTTCCATATTAGGATAAATAAATTTATGAAAAGTACGAACATAGTACCTTCCTGCCTTTAGAAAAGTGAAGTTTCTTACATAGTCAATCTTCCATTCTACATCAAAAGGTTCCACTATAATTATTTCAATTTTTCTTTCACTTAATAAAGACAACAAACAAGAAAATAAATACTTCTTATTTACCCTATATTTTGAATTTACTGAACAAAAATGGTTTATTAATTTATGTAATAAACAAGCTTTGATTTTTCCTTTAGAATCTAAATATTTTAAGATATTTTTATTTATGTCATTCATGATTCATCCAATTTCAATTTCATTTTCATCTAAAAACTTAAAAAAAGATCCTTTTTTATTTTTTAATGATTCAACTTGATTTTTCAGATTAAAGATCTTTAATAAATTACCATTCTGTTTATATTTCTTCATATTATCCAAACTATTATTCAAAAGATTTATATAATATTTAGTATATTTATTGAAACTCTCTCGTAAGGTATATTTAGCAGAAGGGCGAACTGCATAAGGTCCATATTTAAGTAATTCTTCTCTTTTGTACCATTCTGGAAAAAAAGCATATGAACCATATTTTTTTTGAAAATTTTCAAACTTGGTATAAATTCTTGTGCCTGTAAAATGATGATAAAAACGAATATTAAAGGCCATTGGATCAATATTATCTTTCACAATCATTTCTTCTAACCTGCTAAAAGTTTCTAGCTGTGATTTATCTGTTTCCCCTGGATGATTGCAAAGTATATTTAAAATAAAAAAACTCCCCAATTTTTTATGTATCAAAAATAACTCTTCAAACTTATTCAGGTATATTGTAGGATTATTGGTTTTATTCATCACACTAAGCATTTTTTTTGAATAAGATTCAAGGCCATACATTAAATAGAAATTTTTATGATTTAATTTTTGTAATAATTTATCATTCAAGAGGTCTAAGCGAGTTTCAATCCAAACTTGCGTTTGCTCTTCAAAAACATAGAGATCCAAGAATGAAGTTAACCATTTTTTACTCATTCCAAAAATCGGATCATAAAAACCATAAAGTGCTATACCATTTTCTGATCCATATTCTATCATTCTTTTTACTTCAAGAATGGCTCTTTTAGGACTATAACATCTCCATTTTTTTACATGTCCATTTGCTAACAAATTATGTTCTATACAAAAAACACATTTAAAAGGGCACCCTCTTGATAAGCTGATACTAAGATGTTTAAAATTCTTTATATATTTATCAAGAATAGAGAAATCTAGCAAAGGTAAATCATCTAAATCATTAATGGGTTTCTTATTAATTATTACAGGTTTTTTTTGTTTTTTTAAAGGATTTTTGATTAAATCATAAAGTGAAACTTCTCCCTCACCTACTATTATGAAATCTCCTGTTGAATTATTATCTATAAAGTCATTTGGACATGATGAAGCATGTGCTCCACCAAAAACGATATAAGAGTTTGGATAAAATTTATGAAAGAACTCTGCGATTAATTTACTTGATAAATAATGATGTGAAGTGGTGACTGAAATTCCTATCAATGTACTACCATCAAGTTCAAAATCTAATTCAGAAACCATTGTAATCATTTGCTTTTCAAATAATTCATTTTCTTTAAAGGATGCTATTTTAAGACTCCCCATGTCTTGTTCCACTGGTAAATAAAGTAAATCAAATTGTAAATAAGGTAGCTTTTTTTTTAGGTAATTTTCTAAGTAAACTTCCCAGATTAGAATTTCATCAGTTAAATGTTCTTTTTCTAAAACAAATGGTTGGACAAATAAGATCTTTTTTATCATTTTATATTAAATTATTTATAAAAAAATCTAATCTTATCTATTTAAAGACAGTTGTTTTCAAACCTTCTAATATTATGTAAAGTATTATGCTTTCCAAAAAGTATTAAATTTTCTTCCAAACACTCCCTTTTTTAAAAATGAAAGATTCAAATTAATTTATCTTGATGAATTCTTCTCATCAAATTCGTCAATAATAGTGATTTTTAATTCCTTGTTTCCTTGATTGTGTTATTAATTAATTGTAGTAATAAAAAAACTAAGTATAATTGGATTTCATCAAAAATCCTATAAAAATAATTGTAAATACAGATAAATCTAGAACTTCTGCAATAGTAATCATAAAGGGATTTTCACTGAAAATAATTTGTAATACTGGTCGTACTGTTTGTGATAATAAAAGTGCTCCAAATCCTAAAGTTAGAATGAATGAATTAATTTCAGAAAGCTTCTTTCTTTGATAGGTAAACCAAAATAACCATATTATTATTAGTAATGAAGGAATGAGCACAATTGGATAAAATAAACCTACCACTTTTAGATCTGGAGCAAGTATTCCCATAATAATTTCGATAGATAAAATAATTAATAATATACAAAAACGTAATTTGTTCCTATAATGTTCATTTTGTATTTTTACACGGTTCTTATTTATTGACATATAGAACAATAACATCCCAATACTAAGAAAAATCATCGGAATCAAGTCAAAAGCTAATAATATAAACCTAATTTTCGAAATAATTAAAGATTGCGTAGGATTACTATAAAAAGAGAAATCAACAAAAAGATCAATAAATTTACCGAAGACTATGCCTAAAAAAAATAATCCAAAAAGGAAAGGGATATCATCAAGGAATTGTTTTTCTCCTTTAAACCATTTACTAAACATTACATAAGTCATCAAGGACATTACAATAATGCGGATCATTATTACACATACTACTCCTATAGAACCGGGATAATAAAAATAAAAGCTCTCAATAATCATTGATATGTTTGAAATATATAACATTAATATTCCACTAAGTCCCGCTAAAATTCCAAGAATTAATAATAATTTCATTCTTTTAGCATTTACCATGCAATATTATCAAATAAAAAGTTCTTAAAATAAACCATTTTTTTTTGATGAGTTATAACAAGTGAGGGATGCATGTCGAAAAACCAACTAAGAGACCCGTTGCTATGGAACTCAATAACCAATATGTTGTTTTTCTTGGATTTTTATTCATTGAATTTTTTGAATAATAAAAAAGGCAAAGAAATAAATTCATTAAAGCTAAAAATGATAAGATAGAGAAGATATTATTTTGAAAAATATCAAAAACAATATCTAAATATTCAATTTCATAGTTATAATAAAGAAAAAATGACTCAAGTATTATATAAATGAAACCTTCTGGAAGATTCCATAATAAAAGGTATAATAGAAAATTAAACATTATTCCAAATCCGGATATTATATCTAAGAAGCCTAAAACAATTCGAAATTTTTTTAAGACTTCTTGATTAAAGTAATCACCTGATTTTTCATTTTTAAAATACACTATTCTTATGGATAGCAACATAAAAATTCCTAAAATTAATAATATAATAGAAAAAATATATTTCATAGAGTGTAAGAAAATATTACAGTAATAATTTACGTCATTTAGTATATTATTAAAAAAATCCTCCATTTTTAATCATCTTGTTAAATCGATTAAAACTTAATTTATATTCATTATTTTGAATATAGATTTTTAAACTCTACAAATTCTTTCTACAAAATTTAGAAGTTTATATAATTTTTTTTTAAAGTGACCTATGAAATGATAAAAAAAGGAAAATTCAAATTATTATCTTATATTGTAGATGAAAATTTAATATTTTACAAGAGTTTGAATAGAAATCGGAAATATACTGGATTCTTTGCCATTAAAACTACTAAATTATTTCCTTTAATTTCAATATTGAATAATTTTTTGAATAAAAGATTTATTAAATATTATTACCTTCAAGTAGATAATAAAAAGGTTGAAGATTTTTATTTTTTTATTAATATTGAGAATACTACTAAAAACGAGACTATTAAACTATGGAATTTAATTAAAGATAAAATAGATCAAAAAAAAATAGACATAACAATTTTGAAAACAAAAAGCTTAGAAAAGGCCTTTATAGGGATATTAGATGAGAATATAAGTAATGATATTTTCATCTTAAAGGATACTAATGTTATTCTAATGAAAGATAATCAAAATTTTAAAAAATTTATATTTTATAAAATGAATTTTGAAAATTTAAAAAATAAAACTTTCTTTATACAAACATTTTTGAACTATATTAATAATTTAAATTTATTTGGTTATCTCATTTTTAACTTTAAATTAAATTTCAATAACAGTATTAATGTTGCTGCTTATTTTTCTGAAGTTTTAGAAAAAAATCAAACTTCGGATAATATAATCATAGAAGTTAATAATTTTTTCAACATAGATTTATTAGAAAAAAGAAAAATTGGAATTAAAAATATGGGTCTCTTTTTATGGCGTTATTCAATTTTTAATAATTTTTATTCAGTTAAAGATCTTTCTGAACTATTTAAAACAGATATACCGTTTGATTTTAACAATATTCAACAATTTAACCAACAATTTGAGCAAGCTTTACTCAAAGAATATATTAAATTTAAAAGAATCAATGAGAACATTATATTTATTTTCAAAGATATCCTCTTTATTACATTTTATAAGTGTGATCCAAATCTATTATTAAAAATCTTTAAAAAATATTATTCAAGATATTTAATTTATTTACTGGTATTTAATGAAATAGATCATAATGAGTTGCTTAAAATGGAATTAAATTTACTAAAAAATGTTAAAATATTAAATACAAATGAATTTTTAAATTTAGATTTATCAATCTTCAAAAATTAAAGAAGATTAAAAAATACCTAAATTAATAGCAACATCTTGAGCTGAATAATCTGGATGTAATTTAATGAACGCTTTCTTTTCACCTTTAGGCGTGATTAAAGTATTGACTTTTATTACTTTTATATTATGAATTTTTTCAATAGCGTTCCTAATAGTATTTTTATTTGCATTTTTATCAACAATAAATACTATTTTATTTTCTCTCTCAATCAAATCAAAGGTTTTTTCTGTGATTAGGGGTTTTTTTATGATTGCATAAAAGTTTTCCATTAAATCCTCTCCTCATATTTATTTAGTTCATTAAATGCCGATTGAGTCCAAAGAATCAATCTTCCAGCCATTCCTCCAGGTGCTAAATTATCAATAGAAAGATCACCAATCTTAATGATTTCTGCTCCAGGGATGTTTCTTGAGGCTTTCACTATTCCAAAATCTTCCTTTATTACAAAAAGCAAACCCTTTCTTTTTTTATATTTACGACCTCTCCTCTTCCCTTTTCCTGCTCTAATTTTTTTTTTAGTTTTTACTTTACTCAACTCCTCTTTTAAGCCAAATTTACATAAAATTGAATAAATCTGTTCTGTTTTCTTAATTGTTTGGATCTTATCATCTACTACTAAAGGAATCTCTGGAATATTATCAATTAAGTGCCCTCGATTTTCAACCCAACTGTGATTTCCAGAAGCTGATATAGCCGAAATTAAAGCTAACAACTTAGTTTTTTTATTCATTTTTTTCTTTATCCTTTTTTCAACTTTAATTGGATGAGCGCGCCTACCACCTTTTGCATATGGTACTCTACCAACATTTCGTGCTGTCGGATATCCTGATCCCTTCAATCTAGGGGCTCTTGATAATCCATGACCAGTCCCCCAACTTTCTGCGGTATTTCTCAATCCCGCTCTAGGATCTCTCCCTTGAGCTTGTTTTTTTCGGCTCTGAGATACTTCAATAGATTTTTGAATTAGATCTTTTCTTGGTTTAACCTCAAACACTCTAGGTTTAGTGATAGTTTCTTTTTTTTTTACATCCAAATTATAAACATTAACTTTTTCCATATGATCACGTCACTTCTATATTTTATTTTCTTTGTTGACTTTCTCTATTTATAAAAGATATTTCGGGAGTTTGAGGCGAAAAAGGTTTTTTAGGTCTTAGTGCTTTTCTCATCCTAATCAACCTTTTTTTAGGACCAGGTATTGATCCTAATATTAATATATAATCCCCTTTCACCATACCATATCGAATAAATCCTCCTTTTGGATTTATTTCTTCCTCATTTTCACCAATCATCATAATTCTCTTGTTATATTCAGTTCTTTGGTGGAAACCTAATTGGCCTGGTCGGGGTACTGTATAAAGAACTCTAGCTGGATGCCAAGGTCCAATACAAGCCACAGCTCTACGTATTTTACTATTTTTTCTTGTCAAAATCCTAACGCCACTTCTTTTAACTGGACCTTGAAATCCCTTCCCTTTTGAAACCGAAATCACGTCAATTAATTCTCCATCGGTTAGAACATCTCTTGCTCTTATTTCTTTACCTAGACTTTTTAAAACGGAGTTAAGACCTTTTTTTGGATCATTAGAAGCGTATTTTATTTCTATTATATCAGGTTTTTTTCTTGAGATTGAAGTTTTATATGGTTGCGTCTGAAAGATCCCTCTAATTTCACTAGTGTCATTAATTTTCTTTAATAGATTATTTTTAACATTTTTAAAATCATATTTTTCATAATCAGGAATACTTATTTTTCTAGTTAAATAATCATTTATTTCCTTAGTAAATATTTCTCCAATAATGAATTTTCCATATTCATCTTTATCATAAATCCTAATCCCTATAAGAATTAATGGAGGAACCTCTACTATAGTTACAGGTTTCATTAATTCTTTTCCATAATAGGTGCTAGTTTTTTGATCTTCTATATATGTTAGATGGGTCATTCCTACCTTAAAACCTGCAAACCCTTGAAAAGTATCATATTCTATTGAGTCATTCCAATGTCTTATACGTCCTTTTATTGTAGCAGCTCTTTTTCTTGGAAGGTATGCTAATGATCCGTGTCTTGGAGCATGTTTTTTCCGATGTGCCATATATTATCACTTGACCTTATAAATATTCCAAATTAAATAAATTTTGTGATAAGACTGGTATAGACTTCCGATTATACTAACTAAATAAAAAAATGGTTGTTTAAAAAATCCTATTTAAATAATAATTTAATGTCAATCACGATAAGAAATAGCGCCAAACTCTATGAAAATTATAATATTAATGGTAAAAAGGAATATTATTTAGTTATAGAATGTAATAATTGTGATGATTCAAATTCTGATTTTTTTTACAATTATAAATGTATCTCTTGTTTGTTAATTAATATATACAAATCCAGAGACAAAAAATTTAAAGAAATTTTAATCAAATCAAAAGAACTTAATATCAACTATGAACAATTGAAGAAATTATTAAATTACTTTAAAAAATTAAAAATTATCAAGGGAAACTATAAAAAAATTGAAAATTTTAACGATAGTAAATGTAATTATAAAGAATTCAATTGTAAAATATCTCAAGGGATTAAAAAATTCAAAGTCTTTTTATACATATTACTTTTACCAATCATAGTTGGAGCAATTGGAGGGATATTTCCATTTTTTAAGATTTTAAATCTAGAATTCAATTTGAATGGAGTAAGCATGTCGGATTTGGTATTATCTTCATTCGATCTTACTTCATTTATAATAATTTTTCTTGTTCTTTTATCATGTATAATAATATCATCTTATTTCTTTTTGAAGATTATTGATTATAATAATATACTTTTAATCATTTTTCTTGTAATAATCATCTTTATTCTATTTTTTTTCTGTAGTTATATTTTAATTATAAATATCATCTAATTGTAAGAAATCAAGAATTTAAGATTAAATATACTAACTGAATAATTAAAAATGATCCAATGAAAACATTTATCACATTACAATAAAAAAATAACAATTTAAAAAAAACTAGATTTTCTAAACCATAATTTAGAATTAATGATTGTAGGGTGTTAAAAGCTATATAAAGAGGGATTAATAAAATTAAAAAAATACTTAAAATTAGTGCGCTTGTCATCGTATCGGATGAAATAACTGAATAGATGAACATTAAAATTAAAAATGATGAGATACCAAATATTTCGAGTAAAATAATATTTAATTCTGACACTATCTTTATAATTTTCAATGAAACTATTTTAAAAACGAGAATCTTGGAGAATTATTAATTTATAATTAGGTATAATGATGGATTATAATATTTTATCATTTCATAAATATTCAATTTACCAAGGATCCCATTCTTCAGGATCTAGATGCTCTTCATCAGCACCATTAAATGATTCTCCCGTTTCTTGATCATCTATATTAAACATTTCTTCATTCATATCTGGTGTATGTGAAGTTGTAGAAACCTTGCTTTGTATTAAATTCAAATCCTCTTCAATAATTATAGAATCTTCTCCTATAACAACGTCTTTAAAAGCAGAGATTAGAGAGAGAAAGTTAAAAAATTCTTCTTTATTCATTTCAACATTTGCAGAGCCATCCCTATTAAAAATTGATAATTTAATAAGCCGAACAACACCGCTTATTTCTACAGACGTTAATTCAATATTTTCATCTTTTTTTTTTAATTCAATTTTC
>JBHLME010000239.1:0-3453 GCA_048938445.1 Promethearchaeota archaeon
AACAGCTTTACCTTTTTCATAAAAACCCAAATCTTCAAGAGCCACGATTTCTGCTAATTTACGAACATAACGGTTTAGTTATGCTCTTAGTAAAGCAGTCATGGACCTCAGCGATTTGAATGTCTTTTGGTTTTAATCCAGACATTTCATAGGCCTGACGCGCAGCTTCTTTTGTTGCTAAAAAGCTAGTTAAAGAATCTCTATCATGCAGAGATAATGCTGCTGAACCCTGACCAGTACCAGTAATCCAAATAGGTGTGTCAGTGAATTTTTTTGCTACGTCACCAGAAGCAAGAAAGAGACAAGCAGCTCCATCAGTTACAAGACTACAATCAAATAGACGTAATGGATAAGCGATCATTGGATTTGAGTTACTCTTAAGAAAATCAAATTCATCTTTCCAATCTGGAATATCTCCCCCAGAGGCTTTTATTTTTGCTATTTTACTATTCATTATATCTTTAATTGATGATTGCATCTGAGCATAAGGATTCTCTTTTCCATTTTCATGATTCTTTATTGCCACTCTCATTAGATCTTCTACGGTTGTTCCATACTTATGAAAATGTGCTGATGCTAAAGTTGCATATAATCCCGGAAATGTGGCACCCGCAGGATATTCGAATAAACTATCGGAAGCCGTCGCTAAAATATCAGTAACATTGACAGTTGGTTGTTCTGTCATGCATTCAACTCCAGAAACACAAACTACATCATGTATACCTGAAGCAATAGCAATAATCGCTTGCCTAAATGCTACACCACTACTAGCACATGCACCTTCAAACCTAGCAGCAGGTTTAGGAACTAATCCAACTAAGTCAGCCATTTGAGGTCCTAGATGTCCTTGATGATTGAATAAATCTGAAGAATAATTTCCTACATAGCATGCATCGATATCTTTTGGTTCAATTCCGTTATCAGTCCTACTCACCGCATCCAACCACGCATCTACCCACATGTCCGGATTTCTTTTGTGCGGAAAATTCGCACCAAATTTACACATGCCAGCTCCTACTAATGCGACTTTCCTTGCTAATTTTCCCATATCTTCTCACTTTTTTAATTAATTTTATTATTATTATTATTACTTTAAATTAAAAAATTGAATAATCGAAAAAATAAATTTCTTACCATTTTCAAATATGCTTATTTTAGCATTGTTTTCTCAAATAAGAACAATATTAATCTTTTTATCGACCACATCATTTGATTATTTATGTCAAAATTAGAACATGTAAAATGGGAGGATTACGAAATTGGACAATCTGCTTCATTTACTAAAACTATAACTGAAGAAGATGTTATGAAATTTGCTGAAATTACAGGTGATTATAATCCTATACATGTTAATCCCGAATATGCAAAGACTCAAATGTTTGGCAAACAAGTTGCACATGGAGCATTGAGTTCTGGTTTAATTTCAGCAGTTTTAGGTACTAAATTGTTTGGTCCAGGAATTTTGTACGGAGGGCAAACAGTTAAATTTATTAAACCTGTGTTTTTCGGTGATGAATTAACTGCTGTAGCCACGGTAAAAGAAAAATTTACAAAAAAAGAAGGTAAATTGAAATTTATCATATGCGAAACGATTGTTAAAAATCAAAATGGAGACATAGTCACAACAGGCGAAGGGACTATAGTCTTCATGTAATTACCATTTTTTTTATCCTTTTAATTTATTGACTAAATTTTCAGCTAAAGAAGTCTATTAAATTTCTTTTATGAAATATAGAAACCAAAAGAAATATTATTAATGTTGTAAATCAATCAAAGTAAAAATTAAAATAGCCAAACTTTGATTAATTAATTAATTATTATTAAAACATTTAAAAGACTTTATATTGAAACCTCTTATTCTTGTGGTTGAGGATAATTCGAAATCGGAAGAATTTCAGATTTCATTGGAAACTAATGGGTATCAAGTATTAAGAGCAACTAATGGATTAAACGCTATTAGGACTTTATCTGATACTAAGCGATTACCTGATCTTATAATAAGTGAAATTGATATGCCAGAAATGGATGGTTATGCATTTTTCAAAACAGTCTCCAATAATTCTTTTTGGAATAGTATTCCATTTATTTTTTTAACAAATCGTTGTTCCAAGGAAGATATAAGATATGGTAAGAGTTTAGGTGTTGATGATTATATAACGAAGCCTTTTGAATTTGAAGATATATTGGCAATAATTTCTGGAAAAATTTCTAGATATAAAAAAGTCGAAAATGTAAATAAAAAGATCGCTGATTTGCTTTCCACTGTAAAAATCAGCAAAGATACATCGATTTCAGAGGAAAATGTAGTTATTATTCTAGTTTTTTGGGATGATCGTATTGGACCTATTTTAAAAGATTTTTATCCTCAAGATAAAATTAAATTATTATCTCTGGATGAATTAGCAGAGCAATTGTTTTCTGGTATAGAAACTATGTACGGAACTCAGACTGTAACACAAGCAGATGGAATATTACTTAATATTGAAAATATTAACAATTGTGGATATATCTTTTTCGATGCTTTACCGGATGAGAGAATGAGGGGAGGGCATCAACAATATATGATAGGTGTTATCGCGCCTACTATAACTTTTTTTCAAACTCTTAAAATAAAAGAAGTATTTATAGAACTTTCTGAAAAAATAAAAAAAGAAACATACTGGGATTTAAAAGATTATTGGGATAAAATCATTAAAATTCTTTCAAAATCATCAGTTTTAGAATCTTTATATTAAATCGCAAACTCGAATTTGAAGAGATTAGTCAAGATATTATTAAAGAAGATTAGATAGGTTAGTATTCTATACCATATCGTGCGTTAATACCTTGGGAAGAATAGTAATGTTTAACATTTATGTAAGTTTTTTTCTTTATTTAATTATTGTCCTAAAAGAGGAAAAAATGATTAGAGAAAGCTTTTCTTCTTATTTTAATCTAATTAGTAATGAATAATCTCAGGATGTATGAAAGAAAGAGCATCAGAGATTTGTTTATCTGAAGGATTTATCTCGAGAAAATTCGTTAAATTCCTAATCACTACTGTTGAGTTCTTAATTAAATCATCAAGATTCAAGCATAGATGCTTCTTATCCAACACGAAATAATTAATCTTGTTATATACTTCAATAATCCTTTTTTTTAAAAAATTCCTAACTTCGTGTTTATTCCCTTTTTTTAAGAATTCAATAAAATAATTCCAAATCATTTTTAAAAAAGTCTTCAAATCCAAAAAGCGGAAAGATAAATAAAGAATAGATATAATATTTGAAAAATTTTTCGCTACTCTTAATATGGAATCAACAATATCATTTATATTTCGGTTTAAACAAATATAATAAGGATTGGTCAAGTATTCATGGATATAAGGGATAGTATAGATAGTTGACGGATCCTTCCAGCCCCATAATGGTGCTTCATTCTTTTTTATTAGATTTTTAATATTTTTACTCCAAT
>JBHLME010000011.1:0-54812 GCA_048938445.1 Promethearchaeota archaeon
ACCAATTCCTTCACGATGAATCATCATTTCAAGGAGTTGTAGTAAATAAGAATTATCTCCCCATTTTGGTAAAAATCCTTCAGAATAGCCCTCGCATTTGAAGTCTTTTTCGGTTAACAATCCACTTTCACAACATTCATAAACGAATGCGATGACACATCCTGCAGAAATAGTATCCATACCTGCGCGATTAAGTAATTCATTTGCTTTTAAAAGGAGATCTAGATTATTATTTAAGATTAAACATCCTAACGAGGCACAAGTTTCATATTCAGGTCTATGGGTTTCTTTCTCTGGATAAGGTAATGCATCATATTCCAAAATTGCACCACATCGAGCTGGACAGGTAAAACAACCATATTGTGTTTTCATCAGTTTCTTTATTTTTTTACCGTCTATTTTTTTAGCAGATTTCATTGGAAAATCTTTATATCCTACACCCTTGAAATTCTTTATTGGGGAATCTCCTATTTGAGAAGAAAGGACATTAGCTGAAGTGGTTCCCAATTGAGCAGAAGAAAACATCTGGATAACCATTCTGGATAATGAGGGAGAATCAAAAGAAGTTATTCCAATTTTTAATCTCCGCATTAATGATGCTAATGATCCGATATTTGCTGTAAATCTCGTTATAAATCCCTTTTTAGCCATTTCATTGAAATTGGAATTATATTGTTTAACATGGTTCATTAACCTGGTCTTGTCATGCAATTCAATTTTCCTGTTTTCTTTACTTCTACGTATACACACTGCTTTCAATTTTTTGGATCCCATCACTGCTCCAAGACCACTTCGAGCAGCAATTCTTCCTGAATCATTAACTACTCCGGATATTAGCGAGAGATTTTCACCCGCTAGACCAATACACGCAACTTTAACACGGGGACCGTGTATTTTTTCAATAAGTTTTTCAGTTTCTACGGCATCTTTTCCCCATAACTCAGAAGCATCAAGTAATTGAATATTTTCTCCATCGATAAATAAATAAATTGGTTTTTCGGCTTTTCCTTCAAAAAAAATTCCATCAAAACCAACTCTCTTAATTTCTGGACCAAATGTACCTCCTGAATTGGCATTACCCCATCCTCCTGTTAATGGACTTTTTCCACATACCATATAGCGACCTGAGAATGGAGTTGCCGTTCCAGTAAATAAACCAGGGCATATACCTAATATGTTGTCAGGTCCCAAAGGATCAATACCAGGTTTTTGATGGGTATAAATATAATAAACTCCTAAACCATATCCTCCATAATATTGGCGATATATCTCATCTGGAAGTGTTTCAATTCGCCAATTAGATTCAGATAAATTAACTTCTAATATTTTTCCGTGATAACCCCGTGACACAATAATCAATATTATTTTTTATTAATTGTTTCTAGATTCTATCTAACTTCTATTAAATAGTTATTTCTTATATTTGTTAATTAAAGTAAGACTATTTTTCTTTCTCAAACTTTTAAAAAAGATGGAAAATAATTAAGATTATTAAAATAGGCTTTCATTATTTATAGTTTATTTAGTTTATTCCATGACTAATAGAAATATTTTTTCTGATTATGGATTAATTGGGGACAATTTAGATGTCAAAAAGAATATTCATTTAGAAATTGATAATAACGGAAAGATTTTAACCATTAAATATGAAGAATTGGATGAAAATGAGGATATAAATCTATCAAATCAATCATCATTACTCGTTCCAGGTTTTATTAATTCACACGTTCATATTGGAGATAGTTTTGCAAAAGAAAGAGGCTTTAACCGAGATTTGATTTCAGTTGTAGCTCCTCCTAATGGTCTAAAACATCAACTACTTGCTGAAACCTCTAAAGATTTAAAAGTAAAAGGAATACAAAAAGCTGCTTTAGAAATGCTTACAAATGGAATCACATGTTTTGCTGACTTTCGGGAAAATGGTTTGGAAGGAATCATGATCCTAAATGAAGCTTTAAAAGATTCTCCAATCAGATATAAAATTTTTGGACGTTTCAATCAAAAAAATGAGATTAAATCGATTTTTCAATTAGCGGATGGAATAGGTTTAGCCAGTTATAAAAGCGTCACGAGTTCAATTAAGGAGGAACTAAGAAAAAGTAAGGATATATTTAAAAAATTGATTGCATCTCATTGTGCTGAGGTCGTGAGAAATGAGAATCTAATAAAAGAAGTTATTAATGACAATATAATTGATATTATCGTGCATGGAACACAGTTAAAATATAATGATTTGGAATTAATAAAACAAAAAGGATTGGCTTTAATATTGTGTCCCAGGTCAAATGGATATTTTGGAGTCGGTTTTCCTCCAATTATAGATATATTAAAATTAAATATTCCTATCTCATTAGGAACAGACAATTTGATGGCAAATAGCACGGATTTATTTGAGGAATTGCGTTATTTATATCGAATCACGAGAGTTTTAGGAAGAAATCTAGATATAATTAAAATCTCCCCTCAAGACTTATTAAAGATGGTAACCATTAATGCGGCCAGAAATTTAGGATTGGATATGGAAATGGGATCAATTTTAGAAGGAAAAAATGCTGATTTTTTTATTATTGATTTAAAAGAACCAAATCTCTGGTGCAAAATGGATTTTGATACCTTACATACTTTAATTGTTCAACGGACAAGACCAGAAAACATAAAAAAGATATTTATTAAAGGAGAACTTATTTTTAAAAGAAATTAATTTAGAAAATATTATTTAGGTTTCTTCTTCTATTCTAAGTATTTTTTTGAACCAATTAGGCATTATTAATCCCAAGTAGAATAATATAGCAGAAATGAATATTATAAGTCTAATTATTATTAAAGGAATTATCTCTAAATCCACAAATCCATCTATAATTACTCCAATGTTATACAATATCGTTGCTATTAAAAAAAATATGCCATTCCATCGCCTAACTGCTGATTTACTATCTCTTATTGAAATTAAACAAAAATGAGGAATAGTAATATCACCAAAAATCATTGCAAATATTATAAAAACTAATACAAAACCTCTATATTCAGAGTCGAATGGATTATTTAAAAACCCAATTAAAAGTTCTCTTAACCATTGTGGTGCAAACATGAAAATAATTACAGAAATATAATAGAGGAGAGAGAGAATTCCCATCCATATAAGCACTTTTTTTCTATACTTTCGTGCTATTAACGTTGTATAAACATAGCTCCAACTCATTAAGTAAATAGGAACTCCCAAAGTTCCCAGCACGATATATACTTCATCAATAAATGTATGTTTGGTAAAAACCCAAAATATATAAGAGAAAGCACTTGAATACCATGCCGTGTTAAGTCCAATTAAGTAGAGTGCGAATACATATAAAAGTTTATCTTGATATCGTCGAGCTTTTAAGACGATTAAACATATTAAAAAAAAAGCAAAAAGAGTACCAATAAAGCTGAGAAATCCAGTAATTTGGATCAAAGGATCTAAATATTCTACTCTTGCTCTCATATTATTCTCCCTTTCTCATCTTTATACATTGTTTCTCTGTAGAATGCATATATCGATTCATGCTTAAAAATATTGTTATTAGTCCATTGTCTAAGTATTTAGAAAGGATCTTTAAATATAAAAAAAAATAGGATAACATATTATTATAAGATGAGAAAGAAAAATCATTAAAGAATTCATGATAAGAATTATTAATAAAATCCTATCAAAAAAGAACTAAGTTTGTAAAATATAATAATTGGTTATCATTATTATTCTCTAAAAACTCTTTAAATACCAATAAATAGCTAGTTAAAAAAAGAACATGAAGAATAAACCTTTCATCATTTTGAATGCAGCAATGAGCATTGATGGAAAAATAGCTTCACGATCAGGTGATCCTGAATTATCTGACGAAGATGATTGGAGAGCCGTCCATGAACTCCGTTCTAAAATGGATGCCATCATGGTTGGAAAGGGAACAATACTCAAGGATAACCCAAAACTCCATATTAAATTCCATGAACATAATGGGTACTATAGAATCGTGATGGACAGTAACCTTTCCATTCCTATTGATTCAAATGTAGTTAAATATGAACCAAAATTATATCCAACAATCATATGTACAACTGAGAATGTTTCTAAAGAAAAAATAAATGAATTTGAAACTAAAAACGTAAGAATTCTAAAAGTTGGAAAGGGAGCTAAGGTTGATATTATAAATTTATTACCAAAATTACATGAAATTGGAATTCATTCAATATTATTGGAGGGGGGTGGTACCTTAAATTGGAGTTTCATTAGCAATGATCTTGTGGACGAGATAAGGTTAACAATTGCGCCATGGATCGTTGGTGGAAGAGATGCTACTAGCTTAGTTGAAGGAGAGGGATTCGATAAAATGTTCCAAGCCCCCAGGTTTAAATTAGTAAGTATTAAATATCGGAATGATTATGCAATTTTGAAATATCTGAGAGGTTAAATGTAATTCATGAATGGTTCAAATACGACTTATTTTAAGAATCTGTCTCTGAATAAAATAAAAGAGAAAGTAAAAGAGATCAAAGCTCAATTACCTAAAGAAGAACAAAAAATTATTACCTATTCAAAAAATTTCACACTCTCTTTATCTAATTATTGTGAAAATCAATGCGGTTATTGTTTTTATAATTATAAAATTCCAAAAATCAATGGAGAGGGAAATGTAGTTCTTTTAGATAATGAACGGATAGTAACTTTAGTTCAAAAAGCTCTCCAATTTAATTGTAAGGAGGCCCTTCTCATGTCAGGTGAAAAACCCGATACTTTTACAGAAGTTCAAGATGAATTAGAAGGAAGGAGTTGTATTGACTATATTGAATTTGTTAAGGATATATGCCAATATTTAATAGATTTTAAATTATTACCTCATACAAATATTGGAGTCCTTACTTACGAGCAATTAAAAGCTTTAAAACCATATAATGCTAGCATGGGTTTAATGTTGGAAAGTTCGAGTGAATTGTTATTCGAGAGAGGAGGCGTGCATGAATTATCCCCTATGAAAAAACCAGAAATAAGAATCGGACACATTGTAAATGCGGGTAAGTTAAAAATTCCATTTACTACGGGATTATTATTAGGGATTGGTGAGATTTTTGAAGATAGAATCAGGGATTTGCTCCTCATTAAGGAAATTCATGAGGAATATCGACATATCCAAGAGGTTATCATCCAAAATTTCATATATAAAGAAGGTATTCCCTATAAACCAGAAATTCCTCTTAAAATGGAAGAAGTCTTAAAAATAGCCGGGATTGCAAAAATAATTTTTGAAAATGAAATCCATGTACAAGTTCCACCTAATCTAATTAAAGGACATGAACAAGACTTTATTGATATGGGAATTGATGATTTTGGAGGTATTTCTCCTTTTACCTTAGATTACATTAATCCGAATAATGAATGGCCGCAAATTGAACATTTAGAAAATATATGTAATCAAAAGGGATTTGAATTAATAGAGCGCTTGCCAATTTACAAAAAATATATTAATAACTCAGAATTTTGTTCAGATAATATCAAAAAAGTTATAGAGAATATTAATTAAATGTTAAGGTCTCAACTTTTAGATAGGATTAATCCAGATATTAAAGAGATCCTAGAAAAACCATTAAAGGGTCAAGAATTAAGCACTAAAGACGCTTTGAAATTGTTAAAAGTCACGGGAAAAGAGTTTTTTGCTTTACAACACGTGGCAGATAGAATTTGTCAAGAGAAAAAAGAAAATATTGTCACTTTTATAATAAATCGAAATATAAATTTTACAAACATTTGTAATAAAGGATGCAGGTTTTGTTCTTTTAGCGTGTCTAAAAATTCTCAAGAAGGTTTTTTGTTATCTATAGATGAACTTCGAGAAAAAGTTATCGAAGCGAAAAATAATCATTGCACTGAAGTATGCATTCAAGGAGGGATCAATCCAGATCTATCATTTGATTATTATCTCGATATCCTAAAGACTGTTAAAGAGGTTGATAAAAACATGCATATACACGCATTTTCTCCTCAAGAAGTATTTAACATGTCTGAATTATGGGGAGATTCTTTAGAGAATACTTTAATAGAACTTAAAGCAACAGGCTTGGATTCAATGCCAGGTACTGCTGCTGAAATTTTAGTTGATGATGTACGTAAGATTATTTGTCCAAACAAGGTTTCTACTCCTCAATGGATAGATATTATTGAAACTGCTCATTATATTGGTATTCCTACAACATCCACTATAATGTATGGTCATGTAGAAGAATTAAAAAATAGAGTTGAACATTTAGATGTTTTAAGAAATATTCAAAAAGAGACAATGGGATTTACTGAATTCGTTCCCTTAGTTTACATGAGAGAGAATCCCGTGCTTTCTAGATCGGATAAATATAAGCTTAAACCCAATTATGGTATTGATGATTTAAGGTTATATGCGGTTTCAAGGTTATTTCTTAATGACTATATTGATAATATCCAGTGTTCATGGGTAAAATTAGGACCAAAGTTTGCTCAAGTATCTTTGGAATATGGAGTGAATGATTTTTCAGGTACTTTAATGGAAGAAAACATTTCAAAGACTGCAGGTAGTAGACATGGAGAATATCTACCTCCAGAAGAAATTATTGACATAATAAGAACTGCAGGTAAGCATCCTGCTCAAAGGGATACTCTCTATAACATCATTAAAGAATTTTAAAATAATGATTAAAAATATTCTTTCTACTCATAAATGGGTAATTATAATCTCCAATTATATATTGGATTAAGTTATTAGGAGTGATATTTAAGGAGATATTGAAAGAATCATTGATTATATTAATGAAATTCATTATTATTTCTTAGAATATATAATTTAATTCCATGAATTCCCTTATTTTCTGTTATTTTATCTACTCAATAATTTAAATAAATAAGGATGATTATTTTTTTTTAATTAAAATTATCAGAAATTTCAATGAAGAGAAATACTGAATTAGCAATATCGGAGCTTGCTAAAGGTAATCTTATATTAGTATATGATATTGATGGTCGCGAAGAAGAAGTAGATTTAGTTTGCCTTGCTACTAAATGCACACCAAAACATGTATATCATTTAAGACACGATGCGGGAGGATTGATATGCATAGCTATGCATCATAGAATAGCAAAAATACTTGGACTCCCATTTATGTCAGAAGTATATTCAAAATCTTTAGATAATTATGCAATTTTTAACCACATCGCTCCTGATTGTAATGCACCTTATGGAGATAAACCCTCGTTCTCTATTACTATTAATCATATAAACACATACACGGGAATTACGGATAGAGATCGTTCATTAACCATTAGAGAATTTGGATTACTTGGTACTCAGATATTAATGAATAAACGAAGTAGCATTGATTTTCAAGAGGTTTTTGGAAAATATTTCCGAACACCAGGACATACTCACTTATTAATTGCAAATCAAGACTTAATCAATGCAAGGCAAGGGCATACCGAATTAACGGTTACTTTAGCTTACTTGGGAGGTTTATCACCAATTACAGTTTTATGTGAAATGTTAGATAGTGAAACAGAGAGGGCTCTTTCAATAGAAAAGGCTAAAGAATTCTCTAAAAAAAACAACTTAGTAATGATTGAAGGAGTAGAAATTATAGAGGCTTATCAAGAAGTTATTAAAAATTAGGAAGTGTGTAAAAATGAGTAAAAAAAATATAGGAATTGTTGATACGACTTTTGCTCGCGTTGATATGGCAAAGATGGTAATACAAGAAATTGAAAATACTACAAGTAAGGTAAATTTAATAAGATATACAGTTCCAGGTATTAAGGACTTACCTGTTGCTTGCAAGATTTTATTTGATAATTATGAATGTGAAATGTGTATTGTACTTGGCATGCCTGGAGCTGCTGAAAAAGATAAAATTTGTGCACATGAAGCTAGTCAAGGTATAATCTCATGCCAATTAATAACTGGAAAACACATAATTGAATGTTTTGTTCATGAGGATGAGGGGGAAACTCCAGAAGAAGTAATTGAAATTTGCGATAATAGAGCTCGAAAACATGCTCAAAATGTATTAAGATTGTTATTCGACAATATTTGGCTCCAGAAGCATGCAGGATGTGGTTTAAGGCAAGGTTTTCCGGATGTGGGGCCTATCAAACAATAAAAAGTGATAAACATGAATGAAAAAAAACACAATATAGGATTAGTCGTAGGAGAGTTTCACTACGATATTACGGAAAACATGTTAAAAAAGGCAAAAGAACATGCAGAATTTCTGGGTTGTAATGTAACTGAAATTATAAAAGTTCCTGGAAGTTTTGACATGCCGCTCGCTATAAAAACTTTATTGATTAAAGAAAAAATAGAAGGAGTTGTTTGTTTGGGTGCAGTTATAAAGGGAGATACTGATCATGATCAAATTGTAGCCCAACATGCAGCAAGAAAAATGGTGGACCTGTCGTTAGAGTTTAATAAACCTGTCGCTTTGGGAGTTTCAGGTCCAGGAATGACAAGAGTAGAAGCGGTTGAGAGAATTGAGGATTTTGCCCGCCGCTCTGTAGAAAGCGTAGTGAAAATGATAAGACGTTTAGAATTTTCAAGTAAGAATTGAGGGATAAAATATTTGATTCAAATCACATGCATTCAGATAGATAACTTTGGACCCTTCACGGAAAAAATGGGGGATAATAGGGAGCATAAGATTCAAATCCTTCTCTCAGAATTATTTATATTTTTGCAAAAAGCTTTTAATCGTCAAAACGGTTTGGTATTTTTTGTTTCAAAAGATAACATGATCGCAGTATCCAATGGAATTTCAGTTGAAGATCATTACCTGATTATACAAGAAGTTGAAAAAAAATATCCTATCACAATAAGTATGGGAATAGGGATAGGAAAAACTCCAATTGAGGCTGAATATGAAGCATCAAGCCTTTTAATTTCAAAAGGAAGTGCACAATCTTCAAGGAAAAAAGTTCTTGCTCATAATGGACAAATAAATTCCAATAATCATAAATTAAAAATAGCGCATGTTGACATAAACTTTTATACAAAAATCGCAACAGATGTATTCCCGTTATATTCAAATTTTTTTAATTTAAAAAGAGGACACATTACTCTAATGGAAGCATTTAGGGAGATTGGAGCACTTTGCTTTTTTAATGGAGGTGATAATTTTATTTGTGTTTGTCCAAGTTCAGTAAAGAAAGAAGATATAAAACTTATAATTGAAGAGTTTGAAATTAAACATGTTCCTTGGACATTAAAAGCAGGTATAGGGTGTGGTCATAATATTTTAGAGGCAATTTCAAAGGCAAATTCATGCTTAAGGAGTATTAGAGAAAATAATAATGTAAATAAAGTAATGCTTCTAAATTAAATATATTTGAGGAAATAATTTTATTTAAATCTATTTTATGGTTAATCTTATTTTAATTCCTATTGGGAGTTTTGAACAACACGGACCTCACCTACCCCTAGATACAGATTACTTAATTGCATGTAGTTTAGTTAATAAAATGAAACTAATTTTTGGGGGGAAGGTGATCCAAGGTATAAAAATAGGAATCTCACCAGAACATTTTAGCTTCAGAAAAACTAAATCAATTTCAGAAGAAGTATTTATCACTCAAATTGAAGACATTTTAAGAAAATTTCATAAATATTCTAAATTAGTTTTTATTAACGCTCACGGAGGGAATGTTCGTGCATTAAATTCAATTCAAATTAAGCATAGAAAAAAAATTTTAGTTATTAATACATTTTCTATAATAAAAGAAGATTTATTAAGGTTTAGAACTTCAAAAATCGGTGGAATCTGTCATGCAGGTGAATATGAAACGTCATTAATGCTATATTTATTTCCAAAAAAGGTAAAATTGAATCTTTTAAATGAAAAGTCTGTAAAATATGTACCTTCCTTAGATCCAAATTACATGAATGCTAAATTAAAGAATTGGAATGCAAATGATTATTCCGCTTCTGGAATTTTAGGAGATCCATACCACGCTACACCAGAAAAAGGAAGAAAATGGTTTATTTCTTTAATTAAAAATTCCAAAAATTTAATCGATAAATTTCTTTTACGGTAATTTAAATGAAAGTATGATTTCACCTGAAGCGGTTATTTCATTGTTCGATTTCTTCACGGTATATTCACATTTAAGTATTTTTGAACCATCTAATTCTTCAATTTCATTAATCTTACCTTGATGAATTAATTTATCATCTGGATAAACGGGATTCACAAAATTTATTGTAATGTTTTTAATTGGATTAACATCAGCGATCCAATCAACTAACCATTTTGGTATAAAAGTAAAAAGATAATTTCCTGCGACTATTATGGTATCATATCCCGCTCTTTGAGCATATTTTTTACTAATATGAATGGGATTTATTTCCTTGATTAATCGATTGTATTTACGATATTTTTGAGCAGATATCTCTACCACATATTCGGGTAATTCATATCCAATTTTTAATTCATTCGGATCAATAGGATTAATATTCAATTTCTATTTACACCTATTATTTATAATTTAAAAAAGAATTCATGATTATCAATGGCACAAATCTCATTTTCTTTATTTAAGATTGAAGTTTTAAATACAATTGAAAAATAGTTCCCCATTTTTCCTTCCTTTTCTATTGGTTGGGAAGTTTCTATGGTTATTATATAATTCTGGTTCATTTTCATTACCTTAAAAAACTTAACCTCTGAACTTACATGGATTACCCCCCTTATTTCAGAAATGAATTTGGGACCTATTTTAATAAAAACTTCTTGTATGACGCGGTTTGTCAAGTTCATAATATATCCTGGTGGAAAAATAGAACGATCAAAATAGACGGGATTATTATCATCAATGATTTCACAAAATTTCTTGATTTCTTCTTCAATAGGTTCAATTTCACTTATTCCAATCTCTTTTTCTACTTTTCTCAATTCAAAATGAATTTCTTTAGCCAAGGATTTAGTGGAGTCGCTCGTGATCGATCTACCTTAAAATTCTCAAAGTTTTCTAATTAATTAATGAAAAATGTATTATAATATAATCTTTTTTTATATTAAACGAAATCCAACCTGTTATTTTCAATTATTAATCTTATTATTATTTCAAAAACCTAATTTTAAATTAATATAAGTTAAAAATAACGCTATAATAATTATATTTATTATAATAGAAAATTCAAGGTGAATAAAATAGAAAAGATAACTCCCTTTGAGAATATTATTAGAATGAAACAAGTATACGTTGTTGGGGGGCAATACGAGGATCCGGCAGAATTTGCGAGTAAACTTAACAAAAATTTAAATATATTACGGGAAAGTGATAATAATGCCAAAGTTTTAGATATTAAATATACCGTGCATTCCGATAAAAGATATGCTGGAGCGCCTGTATATTTGGGATGGATAATGGCAGAAGTGGACGTTGATATTACGCCGAAAGTTGAAGATGATGGAATTACACGGAAAAAAAAAAAGAAACGATGGCATTAATAAAAATAACAAATATTTTTTGAATTTAATTAACTATTTTTTGGATATTTTTTCTATTAATCATTTTAACTTCTAAAATAGTTTAGATTTTTATATTTTTTTCATTATCACCATGTTTCTCATTATAGTTTCAACTTCAGTTTCATATGCTTTATATTGATCGAAAAAAGCATTGTTTACTTGAATTAACATTGATATTGTCAATTTTGGAGATTTATTTATTTGCTTTGCCATGTTTATTGCTTCATTGAGGGCATTTCCATCATCAACTAATTTATTTATGATATTTAATTCATATGCTTCTTTAGCATTAATGAAAGTTTCACGAGATGCCGTATTCAAGACTAATTCTAGTGCTTTTCCTCTTCCTACTAAAGACATATAGGAAAAAAAAAGAGGACAAGCACCAAATGCGATTTCAGGATGGCCAAATATGGCATTTTTAGAGGCCACTCGAAGATGGCAAAGGACTGCTAAATCAAATCCTCCACCAAGCGCATAACCTGATATAGCAGCAATTGTCAACTTTGGAAATTCAAACATTTTTTTATGTATAAGAAGAGAAGAAATTTTTAATTGTTCGGCCTTTTCAGGACTGGAAATTGAAGCTTGAACTTCATCTTTATCAAATCCCGTAGAAAAAAAACCCTCATTCCCATAAAATATTACTGTTCTTATTTTATTATCTTCTTTAAGATGATCTAATGCATCAATTATTTCATTTCTGAGTACCTCGCTTAAAGCATTTTTTTTTTCTGGTCTGTTTAGTATCAGAATACAAATTTTTCCTTTTTTTTCAAGTTTTAAAAATTCATAATCATTCAATTGGATTTCACCTAATTGATAGTTTTATTAATCTTAATCTTCTTAATATAAGTAACTATATAAAAGTAAAGTTTTTCCTATATTATTCTATAGGTTTTTTAAGTTCTATAGATTACTATAGTTAAGAATAGCTTATTGAAATTTAATCATAAATAATTCTAAATTTGATGAAATATGGAAGAATCTAAAAATTCCCTGATGAATATTAATAAAAAATTAGATAGTATGAACAAGAATTTCAATTCATTGCAAGATTTAATTTTAATTGTAAAAAAGGAATTAGCTATCATAAAAAAAGGGATTATCAATGAAACAAGTTTTTCTAAATTATCTTTAACTGCCCAAAAACAAATGATACAATTCTTAGATAATAAAGATCCTGAATGTAAAATATCTGATGCATGCGTTAGGTTATTAGAAGGTGGAGTTTATAAAATTTTACGTATTTATTCCGAAAATGGACCTGATGGAGCAGTTGAATTAATTAATAAATTTCTTAAAACAACAAATTATGAGTTTTATAAAGATAAATGCAATAATGAGTGCTTAAACAGATCCATTCAAATTTATCACTCCTTAAAAGAATTGATTATTACGTCAAGAAAAGAAAAAATAAAATTTACACAAGAACTCATTGCTTTTGACGATGATACATGTTTTGAAGAGGGTGTAGTTGAGAATATTTATAAGATTCTAAGTCCGTTATCTAATGTTTTAAGACTTAAAATTCTGACTAATTTGCAAAATGGTGGACGCACATACAGTCAGTTAGAAGAAGATATAGGAATAAAAGCGGGACATTTGTTATTCCATATGGAAAAACTCATCAGCATCGGATATATATCACAGGAAAATAAAAAATATTTGATTACAATGAAAGGATTAAAAATTTTAAAATACTTACATGGATTGAAAGAAGAATTATTTTTAAAAGTTTAAAAAAGATATACATTATACTTAAATTATTAAATGAAATTAAGGTGTTTCAAAAAAGAATAAACTATTTAATCTTAAAATAATGTGCTTAATTTAAAATCATAATCTATAATCAAGATGAGATAATTACTATGGAAATAACTATAATTGCTAAAATAAAAGTTAAAGAAGGTAAAATGGAAGATGCGAAAGTAATATTGAAAGAAATCGTGCCGAAAGTTTTAAATTCAGAACCAGGATGTTTAGCATACATTCCTCATGAAGTAAAAGGTACTAAAAATAAAAATACAATCCTTTTTTATGAAAAATATAAGGATAAGGAAGCATTTAATATCCATAATCAGAATCTTACAAAAAATATGGAGCCCTTAATGCCACTTTTAGAACCGGGCATGGAAATTTTTCAATGCACCGAAATAATAAATGAATAACTCTTTATTTTCAATATTGATCTATCAGTAATCTTTTACTCTGGTAATTTTCTATGATGTAGCAACTTGAAAGCTATTCCGGGACCCATTCCTTGTGTATACGCAAGTTCAATCCAAAGCATTGCGAGTGGTTCAAGAAATCTAGCATTTTTAAGTGGTCCGCAGTCAACAACATCATATCCAATTATTTGTCCCAATTCCTTCACTAATGATTTAGCTTTAGAATCATCTCCACATATGAAGGTGCTCGGTTTTGGACTTCTTGTTTTTACCTCATTTATGAATTCTGGATCAAAAGCATTAAATCCTTTTACTACGTTAGCACCATTCGCCCATTCTGCGATCTTCTCTGCTGCAGAAGTAGTTAATCCAATTAATAAACCTCCTAATTTTGGAGCTACGGCATTAGTACAATCTATAATGATCTTTCCATTAAGATCTCCTAAAATTCCAATAGTATCTTCAACAGACGACCATGGTATAGCAAGCAAGACAACTTCTCCAAATTGAGCTGCCTCGTTATATGTTCCTCCTTGTATATTTAATCCCATTTTAGATACTAGTTTTGTGACACCTACGGGATCTCTTGATCCAAAAAATATATCTTGACCATTTTCAGCCCAAATCTTTCCCAAACTAGTACCAACATTACCAGTACCAATTATCCCAATTTTCATTATCTTCATACCTCTTTATTTAATAGATGTAGATCAAGTTCTAATTCAATCTTAAATAAAAAATAGGATTAAACTTTTATAAAAATATTACGCTTAAATCATTCATCTTGAATATAAGGCTTCCCAGCAAACAAACAGAACTCTGCTTTCGATAATTCTCGACCTAGATAATTTACGTGCTGGAGGTTATCAGTAATCTTCATTTCAATTATTTTTTTACTCAAATTTTCAGCATTTTCTCCAATTAAAGTTTGAAGTAATTCGTGATTATTAGAGTAAAAAAGAACATAGATTTTTCTTGAATATTGGTCAACATGTATTTTAAAATATCCATTCTTATCAGGAATATAGTCCTTTTTATTGTTTTCTACGATGATTGCTTTATTTTTATTAATATTAGGTATTTCTATACCAATTTTCCCCTTTGCTTTAAATAATTGAATTCCTACATTAATTGGGGGTGTTTTTTTATATTTAGAGACATAATTTATCTTCATGCATTCTTTAAGTTCTCGTACACCATTCATTAATTTAGTGCTATGTTCAACAGTAAAAAGCAAACCCACATCCAATTCGATTGCAATACTAGCTAATAAACCATTAATTCCAACCGAATCAATGTCCATTAATTCTACAACATTTGAAATTCCAAAAAAAAGTGGCAATTTTAACTTTTTCAATTCTTCAGAAGAGACCTTCTTCTTATACAAATAATAAGATTCTAAAGAGGGACAAATACCAGGTGATATTGGCGTTTCTAGTAATGGATCAGCAATTAATTTAGTAAAACCATGTTGCTTTAATTCTTTAGTTAAATTTAGTAAATTATCTACACGTTCTTTCGGATCTTTAGGAAAATATCCATTTTTTATATTTGTTGGAAGGATAACTATTGGGATGGTTTTTGGTAATTGAAGTAATTCTTTATAATTACCTAAATCTAAACTAAGTATGAGATCAATATTTTCTTCTGTGGCAGTTTTAATTTCATTAATATCCATTGAATCAACACTAATTAGAATTTTAAAATTATCTCTTAGGAGTTTTATAATTTCCCTTATACGTTCAGGATTTGGTTGATTGGAGATACAACCTACATCAATTATTTCTGCTCCAGAATTAATATAATGCTTAGCTTTTTTGAGAATATCCGAATCGCTCTTTTTTGTACAATTAACGATTTCAGCAATAATTGGAGGAGGAAGACCGCCACCAATAATTATATTTGAAGTTTTTTCATTAATATAGAAAATATCATGTCCAATTTTTTTTTTTGCTAAGTTCAATTGATTTTTTATTAATTCTTCATAAAAAAATCTTCCTGAACTCTCAAATAATTTATTTGCAGCAACTTTATTAGACAGTCGAATTTCATCTATATTATTTATTATTAATGGGATATCAGATGCAAATTCAGGTCCTTTCTTTATTTGGATTGACAATGTATCTTCCAAGTTTTTAGTATCCCATTGAACAAAACCCGGAATTAAAACTAAGTCATAATCGGTCAATAAAACAGAATCTAATAAGGTTTCAGTCATTTTTTCAGTAAGAAATGCGGAAACTGAGATTGGAGCAATTTGAATATCTATTGAGTGTTTTTTAATTGACTTGGTTACTTCTTTGACAATTGCATGACTATTTTGTCCTGTGATAATTAAAATATTAATCGAAACCACTCATCAATCTTTCTTTTTCGAAAGGAATAAAAATATCATCTAAGATTGAACCTGATGCTTCTTTAAGCTTCAAGTTATCAATAATAGGAGCAAATTCCCCATTCAATAATCCATTAGCAATAAAAGCAGCACCTTGAGCAGCTCTTTTAGCAATTTGACTATATGATTTCATTAATCTGACTGGAGCTAAATCTTTAAGACCGAGCATTATTTTTTCTCTTAAATATGGTAGTTCTGATCCTCTTCCAGCTAATAAAATTTCTGTAATTTTGTCCTTACTTGAAAATGAGGAAGAAATTGCATGGACTGCTTTTTTCACGCTTGATATATATGCTTGAAATGCTGTTTTAATTTGATCATCCTTTTCGGCTAAAAGCGTAATTTCTTTCAAACTTAGATTGGTAAATCCGGCAATATATGCCACTCCACCCTTGTAAATGTTCTTTTTTTCAATATTTTTAATTAAATAAGCCAATTCTCCATCTAAACTCCCACAAGCTCTAAAACCCATTATATTTGAACCCCCAATTCCATCGATAATCTGTCCATTTTCAATAGCTAATACTGCTGTGAAACCATAACCAATTTCAATCATTATAAAATTAGTTTCTGTGGGTTCAATCTCAAAGCGTTCCATTTGATCTCTAATACCAACAACGGAAGTACATAACTTATCCGCGGTACCCATATCAACTTTATTTATTTTTCGATATCTAGGAACTGTAGGTAAGTGTTTTACACCTGGAACAATCTTACCTGGTATAGCTTCAGATTTAATTAACTTTAGAATCTTGCCTAAACCTAAAAGTGGATCTTTCTCTTCCATGTTGAATTTAAGTAAAGTATAAAAAATGTCTTTTTCAGATAAATCCTTAACATTTTTTAATGGGAGGCCAAATCCACTTGGAGCAACCATCATATCAACATTTTCTATTGATTTAATAATAGTTAAAGCTTTATTTGGATTATTAATAAGTTCTTTAGACATTAAAGAAGTGTCTAATATGATTTTTTTTCCATCTTTTCCAAATTCTAATCCATAAAAATCCCATGATTTTGAACCTGGATCAACACCTATTACACGCATCTATGATTATTATTCCTAATTTAATATATAGTTTAGTTAATTCATTAAAATTTATTATATTTTGTAAAAACAACTTATAAATATTATTTACTCTACTTAAAATATATAATACATGATTAGGGGATAATATAATGAGTGATATAAACGGAAATATAAATTCTCAAAAAAACCCAAGGTTTGAACTTGCTAAATCTCATGATCTCTCCCCAAGGCAAAAATGGTTGAGAGACTATTATTTTAAAGGAGTTGAAAGGGAATGGAACAATGAATATATGGCATTTACAACAGGAATGGATTGGGATATAATTTGGTATGAAGGAGATTATTACATTGTTCCCGAGATCCATTATTATATTGGTAATAAGGATAGAGGTCCATTTGCTTCCTCCATAAGATCTATAGCTCAACCTATAATATTACCAGATGGTTTTTGGGAGCTATCACTTCCAGAACGTAGATCAGTTTTTTTCAAGGAGGTAATGTTGAATTATATACCTCAAGAAATAATTCATAATGAGTTATTAGCAGGAGGGAGATTTAATACTCAATTGAGCAAATGCTTCAATAAAAAAGAAGCTAAAGATTTTTGGAAAAGGAATTTAATTAATCGAAGAAATACTTTTAATTTCCATAAAAATGGTTTTGGAAATGTAGGTGCTACAGCAGGTCATCTCATACCTGATTATGAAACGATTATAAAAAAAGGATTCAAATTCATACATAATAAAATTGAAAAAAGTTATAAAAATTTAAGTGATAAAGAGAAAAAAGGATCTAAAGGTCAAGAACTCCGTGCAATGCTTGTTTCTGTGGAAATTCCTAAGTTATTAGCAAAAAAATATGCTGAGGAATGTAGAAGGCTTAAAAAGGGCACATCAGATCCAAAAAGGATTGAAGAATTAGAACAAATGGCGAGAAACTTAGAAAAAGTTCCTTGGGAACCTTCTGAAACATTTTGGCAAGGAGTCCACGCTTTATGGATAACACACATGTTAGTAATAGCCGAAGAATCATATCCCGGTCCCGGAGTCTCATTTGGAAGAACTGATCAATATTTATGGGATCTATATAGAAAAGATGTAATTATTGAAAAAAAAATTACAAAAGAATTTGCAAAAGATATTTTAGGATGCTTTTGGTTCCATTGTAATACCGTATATGATGCACAGATCAGGGTAGGTGGAAATCAAGGAATAACCGCGGGTTTTGGACAATTAATGACATTATCAGGCTGTGGACCTAATGGTGAAGATTTGACTAATGAATTAACTTATACAATACTTGAAGTAATAGATGAATGGCATCCTATCTTAGAACCAAAACCCAATATTAGACTACACAGAAATTCCCCAGATAAATTATTAAATAAAATCATTAAAATGATCACTCGGTCTCAAGGTGCTCCTTTCTTATTAAACTTTGATGAGAGAAGCATAGCAGGAATGGTTAGAGAAGGAATCCTAAAAGAGGATGCGTGGAACTATGCGTGTGTTGGATGTTTAGAAAACACGATGCAAGGTAATGATCGATCAGGTACGGTAAATTGCAATCCCAATCTCGCGAAAACAATAGAATTAACTCTTTGGAACGGCAAAAACATGCCTAGTAATGTTTTTAAAGGGAACGTGGCAAGTAAGGCACCTTCAAAACCAGGGGCACAGTTATCTCCTAAAACGGGAAATCCAGAAAATTTTGAAACATGGCAGGAGTTTTATGCAGCTTGGCAAGAACAAGCAAGATACTTGATAAAACACACTGTAGATGTATATAATCCTACTGAATCATTAAGAGCACAATATTTACCTACTCCATATATTTCAACTATTGTCCGTGGATGTGTTGAAAAGGGATTAGATATTCGAAATGGGGGACCAGAATTACGGTTTATAACTATAGAAGGTGTTGGATTTGGAACTACAGTAGATTCATTGTATACTATAAAAAAATTAATATATGAGGATAAAAAATATACCATCTCTAAAATAAAGGAAGCTTTAAATGCTGATTTCCAAGGTAAAACAAATGAAATAATACAGGTTTACTTAAAGAATAAAGTCTTAAAATATGGAAATGATGATGATGATGTAAATAATCTTGCAAGAGACGTGATGAAAACTTGGGCAGATGAGTGTTGGAATTATAAAACATCTACAGACTTTCAATTTAGGGGTGGAATGTTATCATGGAATTATTGGGCGGGTGCTGATGCTAAATATACCATAGCTACTCCTGATGGAAGAAATAAAGGAACTTTTCTTTCAAATGCTATTTGTCCTAGTGCAGGGAGTGATAAGAAAGGACCTACTGCTGTTACAAACTCTGTTGGAATTGCTTTAGGTGGTAAATCATATGATGGAGAATACATAAATTGCTTACCAAATGGTGCAAGTCATACAATAACCTTTAATCCTAGTTTATTAAGAAATCCTGAACATATAGAAAAATTCAAGTCATTTTTAAGAGGATATGTAGAAAATGGAGGTACTGCGTTACAAATTAATATTTTAGATGCTGAAATGCTAAGAGATGCTCAAAAACACCCTCAAAACTATCAAAATCTTTTGGTTAGGGTAACTGGATATAATGCCTATTTCAATTCAATTGGAAGAGAATTACAAGATGAGATCATTGCAAGAGAATCTCATAGCATGTAACTCCTTTTTTATATCTGTTATAGTACATGGTGTAAAGAGTGGAAGAAAATAACGCTTGTATTTTTGAAGTCTTACGCATGTCAACAGAAGATGGACCAGGAATCAGAACTACTGTATTTTTCCAGCAATGTCCTTTAACGTGTAAGTGGTGCCATAATCCAGAAAGTATAAGTAATAAACCTCAACTTCAATGGTTTAAACATAAATGCATTGGATGTAAAACTTGTATTGAAACTTGTCAAAATGAAGTTTTATCTCTTGACAAAAATGGCCTTCAAATTGATAGAGAAAAATGTAAAAGCTGTGGACAATGTGCTGAAGAATGTCCTTCTACGGCATTAGTTATTACGGCGAAATGGTGGAATTTAAATGACCTATTTCATGAGATTTTAAAGGATAAAGTATACTACACAAATTCTAAAGGAGGTATTACCGTTTCTGGTGGAGAGCCTACTTTACATCCTCATTTTCTATTGAGGTTTCTAAGGATGTGTAAAGAGAATGGAATCTCAACAGCATTAGATACATGTGGAATTGCATCTCAAAAAATATATGAGAAATTAATTCCATATATTGACTTATTCTTATTAGATATTAAAGAGATTGACTCCCAAAAACACAAAATATGGACGGGAGTTTCAAATGAAAAAATATTAGATAATGCCGTATGGCTTTCAAATAAATTAAATGAAAATAATAAGAACATATGGATTCGAACACCAATTATCCCAAAATTCACAGCTACTGAAGAAAATATTAAAGGTATAGGTGATTTCATTGTCCAAAAGTTAAATAATTTCCCTGAACGATGGGATCTTCTTGCATTCAACAATCTATGTAGTGCTAAATACGAACGACTAGGCATAGAATGGATTTTAAAAGATGAAACCTTATTATCTAAAAAAACAATGGATAATCTTTGTCAAATTGCAAAAACCACTGGAGCTAAGAATGTAAGATGGTCAGGATTGACAAAAAATGAAAATACTGAAGATTCTATTAAGAAAGATAATAAATCAAAATTACCTTCTTGTTAAAAAAATAATATATATATAAAACGATTATAAAAAACTATAATTACTGTGATAACTCATGAAAAATAAAAAAAAAAATTTTACTTGGTCTTCAGAATTAACCGAGGAAGCCATTGAATTTACTGCTACTGAATTAAAATTAGCACTCTTAGCTACGATTGACCATAGAGGATGGCCTCATTTAACCCTAATTACCTATAACCGTGCAAAAACTAATAATCAAATTGTTTGGGGTCAATTCACAGAAGGTTTAAGTAAGAAATACGTAATCGAAAACCCTAAACAAGGTATTTTATACATGAACATTTCAATGCCATTTAAATTCCTCCAAATAAAATCAGATTTTAGTCATATTGAATCTGAGGGAGAAGACCTAGATTATTTCAATAAATTAGAATTGATGCGATATATGACCTATGTTAGGATTTATAAAGCATATTATGAAAAGGTTATAGCCGCCACTTCCTTGAGGGCATTACCAATTTTAAGTATTGCTAAAGGAATCATTAAAAATATAATAGGAAAAGGAGGTATGAAAACAGGTTTTGAAGAAAAACGCTTGGACGTGATTGGTTATAAAATATTTAAAGGTCCTATAAATCCTAAATTCATCTCATATATTGATCCATCTGATGGATATCCAGTAATTCTACCTTGTTTACAACTTCAAGCAGTAGATCATAATAGGTTAATTTTTCCTTTAGGCTCTGCATTAAGAGATGATTTAAAAAAAATCCCTCAAAATAGTAATATTGCTGTTTACGGGGCAAATTTTGATCTAGCTAATCAAATGATAAATGGAATTTTTACTGGTTTTAAAAAATCAAGGGGTATAACTTTTGGAATAATTGAAATTAAAGAAGTATATAATAGTAGTCCTCCTTTACCGGGAGTAATCTATCCTGAGAGACGAGTTCGTCCTAAAGTTACAAATTTTTCCCTATAAAAATTATAAATATTACTTCAAATTATTCAAACCATGGATAAAAAAAATGAATGGTTTGAAATTATTGAACTCAATGATCATCTAATTGTCATACGTGAAAAATTATCTGAAGTTGATCCTAGATTTCTAACAGAATATACAAACATGTTCCTACTACTTGGTTCACACTCAGCGCTTTTAATTGATACGGGATGTGGTATTTTTCCAATTAAACCTACTATTGATTCATTGATAGGTGATAAGAAATTAATTGTTATCAATACTCATGCTCATTGGGATCATGTTGGAGGGAATCATGAATTTGATGAAGTTTACATTCATGAGGATGAGGCAAACTTGGTTGCTAAACCTGTTAACCTTTCATTATTAAAAGAATCTTCGAAAGAAATTGTAAATAGATTTAATAGCTGCTCTTTTACTATACCTCCCGCTCTTGAAATTAAAACACTTAAAGAAGGAGATTATTTCGATCTAGGAGGTCTTACAATTACAATCATTCACACTCCAGGCCATTCTATTGGTTCAATTTCTTTACTTACCGATAAAAGAGAACTTTTTACAGTAGATACAGCACATATTTGAGCTGTTTTTTTACCAAAAAAGAAAAAACTCCCAACTTTTCTTTCAAGTCTTATAAAATTAATAAAAACCCAAGATAATAACAATTCATTGGTTATATATCCCTCTCATGAACAATTTCAAGCAGATTTAAGCCTTTTAGTAAATCTAAATGAGGGCATATCTAATATTGAACAATCATGGGATAAAAAAAAAAAAAATGACTTTCTTCATTCATGGATTATTGATGGAGGCAAGTTCCAGTTAGTTATATCAAAGTTCTAAAATTCTCAATATTTGGTTTATAAGACAATTGTTTTTATTCTCTATTGAAGACTAATTTTAAAAATGAAAAAATATTCAATTTTAAATTAAGTAGTATGATGTTAATGAACTTCAAACCTCAAGAATTTGGATTAAAAAAGAATAATTTGTACGAAATATTAGCTACTACTTTCTCAAAAAACGGAAATATTAATCCAAATACTTCTTGTATGGGCATTAGATTAATTGAAAATAACCTCATTCAAATAAGCCCTTATTCCAATACCAAAACATTTAAAAATTTAGAAGCTACAGGTATAATTACTCTAAATTTTGTAGATAATATAAGTCTTTATGCATTAGCTGCTTTAAAATGTCCAAAAGCTTCAATACAATTTCCAAAAAAATATTATAACTATACAGAAATTGACAATCCTTTTAATGAAAATGCTTTTTCATCTACGATTCTTATTCCATATGTGAATAAAGCATGGGGTATATTAACATGTATCATTGCTTCTGAAACTCAGATTATTAAAGAAGATCTATTTGGAGAGTCAGAAATTACAGAATTTAAATTGCATGTAATCGCAGCTCAAAAATTCAAAGAATCTTATAAATTATTTAATAGAGCAGAAAATTTAGCACTAGAATCAATAATATTAGCAACCCGGTTAAAAATTGCGAAAGAAAATAATGATTTATCCTTGATAAACTCAATTTATTCAAAAATTACCGATAATTTAGACAATATTCGTAGATTTGGTAAAAACCAAAATGCTATAGAAGTAGTTGATTTAATTTTAAAATATATTAAGTTTTTAATAGATTGAATTATATTAGATGAGTTAATTTCATTTATAGTAATTAAAATTTATTCAATTTTTTCAATATACATCAAGGGATAATCCATATCTTCAATCCAATCAATTTTAGCATTAATTTTAATATCTTCATAAACAACTATTAATTCTGCCCTAATAGTTTTTCCTGATATTTCATCATAATCATAGGGGGTAATCTTATCACCTTTGATTTTTGTTCTATCTAAATTTATTCTTACAGACTCTACGTAAGGTTGGCAGGAGATTGATTTTTCAATCCCTCTTTCTATAGCAGTTATAACATTATCTTCTGATGAGATAGGAATACCACAGAGAATATGGTATAATGCTCCCAACTTAATGCCAGTTTCAAAACAAGCTCTTTCTCTTAGACTTAAACTTGGTGAAAAATAAATATTTTCTTTAGACATTCAATCACATTCAAATATTTCTATTTTTGCTCCAGAATTGTTCGGCTTGCTTAAGTATACATGTTCTCCATCTGGTTTAAGGAATTCTCGAACTTCTTCTTTCAATTTTTCTGCTTCTATATCAGATTCAGTTATTCCTACAACACTTGGACCAAAAGAGGACATGGCATAAGCTTTCACGCCATAATTATCTAAGAAATTAAGTAATCCCTTGACAGTATTATGTTGAAGATTAATTTCAATCTTTTTAAAACCAATACTTTGAATTCTTTTCAATCCATCGCCAAAGGACTCAAGATCATTTTTTAAAATTCCAGGAATTACTTTCATCAATACTTGATGGGATACTTCATTTACCTCTTCTCTAGGGATTGGAGCAAATTTTTGAAAGATATTAACTTCTTCATCACCATAAGCACCTTTTTTCACATTAGGGATTATTATCACAAACCGCCAATTTTCAGGTATGGGATATCTAAAAATAGTTAAGGCAGGATCAACGAAAGGACAAGCGCTAGATGGGAGAAATGTTTCTTTTTCTTTTCCCATTCCAAATTCATGTCCAGCATCTAATATAAATCCTCCAGTTTCAAAACCTCTCCATCCAATTCCAGAAGTTCCTCCTCTTTCAACTAACTTTGTTAGTTCTTGAGTAGTAATATCTATGTTTTTTAATTTAGTTATTGCAGTGGCAATTGCCAAGCTTAGTTGTGTTTTAGAACCCAAACCCACATGACTTGGATAGTATTTCTCAAGATTAAAGTGAAAATTCTTATTATTTATGTTAAATTCTTTAAAAATTTTGGAAGCCTTTTCATTAATAACTTCTATAGACTCTCGATAATAATGGTCGCATTCTATTTGAAATTCATCAGCAGAATTAGATGCTTCAAAAACTACATTAGGTTGATCCAACATGAGACCAATCCCTCCATCTACCCTTCCCGTATATCCATTTTCATCGATTAAGGATAAATGAATTCTACAAGGCGTTGTAATTTTTACGCGCATTTTTTTTATCTAGAAAAAAAAATGATATTTAATGATTAAGATTATATAAAAAAGAATATAAATGTTTAAGATTTGGTTAGAAAAATAGAAAGGTTTAAAGACTAAAAATAAATATTAAACCCCAATTTACGATCCCACCTATAAGAATAGCCAAGGAGATCTCTAATAGAGAGATTTGTAAGGCATACTTCCAATTTGTTTGTCGAGCAATGATAATTATAGTTGCAAAGCAAGGAATATATAGCATTGTAACCAAACTAAAAACAATCATATTAGTTTCAGTCAATAGTACATTAAGCGCTTTTCCAACATTATCTGCAAATATTCCTAGCAGAACTAAGGTTAATTCTTTACGCAATATTCCGTAAATTAAAAATACTCCTGTAACTGCGGGAAGACCTAACCAAAAAACGGTAATTGGAGAGAGTATGAAATTGATTGGGGTTAAAGCATCAAAAATAACTAATATTTCTAAAAAAATACCCAAAACAATTATGATTGGTAACGCTTTATAAACAAACTCTTTAGATCTACCCCATGTTTGTTTAAGTATTACTTTATAATTAGGAACCCTATATTCATGCATTTCCATTATTAATTCCGTGCATTGTCCTGGCATTGTTTTATTTAAAATTCTGCCTACAATCAAGATAACCATAAAATTAATAAAAAATAATACAATTACCCATCCAAAACCTATATAACGCCCAACTAAACCCATTACTACAATCAAAGTGGCTCCACAAGGAATTAATGAAGTTAGAGCAATAGAAATCTTCTTTTCTCTTTCTGTTTCCATAATTCTGCATCCTGCACAAGCTGGAACATTACATCCAAAAGCCAATATCATAGGAATAATTGTTTTTCCGTGAACTCCAATTGCATGCATAACTCTATCCATTAAAAATGCTGCTCGTGGTAAATAACCCGAATCTTGAAGGATTTCAATGATAAAAAAGAAAGGGACAACATATACTAAAACTCCTCCTATTGCTCCTAATAAACCCCCCATAGCTCCATCCCAAAAAATCTTCACAGCTAGATTATTTTCTCCAAAAATTTGATATATTCCACCGGTCCATATCTTAAAAATATCGTCAATTCGATCGCCAAGAAATTGTCCAATAGTAAATGTAAAATAATATATACCAAATATCACTAAAATTAAAATAACATAGCCCCAGATTGAATGGGTGGTCAAATGGTCTAATTTATCTGTTATTGAAAATCGTTTTTCATGAGATTTAATCTTTAATACTTCATCGACAATTTTATGAATGTTATTATATATTTCTGAACTAATAATAGTGTTAATGTCTTCACCATGAAGGTTTTCCAATTCATCTCTGATTTGTATTACATCGTCAAGAATTTTTGACATATGTTCACTTTCCTCAAATAATTTTTTTATTTCCTCATCATTTTCTAAAATCTTAATAGCTAAAAATCTCGAAGGATAATTATATTTATAGAGGAAATCTTTATGTTCCTTTATTTTCTTTTGAATATTTTTAATTTTTTCCTCAACTTCTCTTCCATATGAGATTGTTTTCTTTAAATTAGGAAATTCAAATTCCTTCTTTAGAAAAGTTCCATCCTCAACTTTTTCATGAACATGTTCCGTTCTATAATATTCATGAGAGTGATGAATTTCTCTTCTTGACATTTTTTTATCATAATGACGATGAGGATGACGATATACCACCATTTCAATCGCTTCCTCCAGAAGCTCATGAACACCTACCCCATGCACAGCAACGACGGGAAGAACTGGAAGCCTGAAAATTTCTTCTAATTTTTTAAAATCAAGATTCATGTATCTTTTTCTAACTATATCCATCTGATTTAAAGCGATAATCATAGGTACTTTTAACTCGAGGAGTTGAAACGTAAAAAATAAGTTTCTTTCTAAATTTGTCGCATCGACCACGTTTATTATAAGGTCAACTTCTTCAGATATAATATACTCCCTACTTACTATTTCTTCTAATGAGAATGTAGAAAGAGAATAAATTCCAGGTAAATCAACTATATTAAAATGGTATCCCAAAAAATCTAAATTACCTTCCATTCGTTCTACTGTTTTTCCAGGCCAATTACCAATTGTTTGTGAAAGACCCGTGAGTTGATTAAAAATGACAGATTTTCCTACATTAGGATTACCCGCTAGAGCAATATTAATAGTGTCTTTATATGATCCATCATTTTCTTGTATTATATTTTTTCCTTTGGATATTCTTATGCTTCTAACATGTCCTTTCTTCTTTTTAGGAACGTGACAACTCATCATTTAATATATAATTTTTTCTTTTGGTTATCAATTTATTAAAATATAAAAACTAACAGAATTTTTTTTATAGAATAATTAAGTATTACAAGTATTGTTGCACTTTACCAGTATTTTAGAGGCCAATCCCCTCCCCAAAACTAAAGAAGTTCCCTTTACAAATATTTCAATTGGCCCTTTAAACGGTGCAGTCTTTTTCTTGATAATTTTTACTCCAGGTACAATTCCTAAATTAGCAAGACGATTTTTTGCCTTATAACCGGCATTCACGCTTATAACAGTTATTTTTTCATTTTTGCTACACTCGGTTAAAAGACATTCAATTAACGGTGTACCTTGATTTTTAAGGTCCTCTTTCATCTCATTTTTAGACTTTATTGTTATCAAGTAATATTACCTCGTTAAGTTTTCTTCTAAGAAAATAAAATGAATATTAGTATTTAAGTTTTAGGTTTACCTAAAAAAAGAATTTCTAGATTTTTGTAGAGTATTCAAAATAACTAAGTCGTTAATATCTATAATTTATATTATTATCTCTAATATTAAAATAGAAGAATATTTAGGAAAATGCATATTTAATGGAAAAACTCCGTTTTTTGAAACTACTATTCTATTATCAAGATTTAATTTATCTATTTTGTCATTTTTTTTAAACCAATACAATTAAATATGCATTTTTGCTTAATATTCATGTAATTATAAAAACAGCAGAATTGCTTGTTAGATTAGACATATTTTAATAATTTAAAGAATTCATAGAAAAAGGGAAAAATATTCCATTTTTTTAATAAATGGGGTGAATAGACAATAGCTAACATTTTCATTGTTGAAGATGATATCTCTTTACGATTATTATATGAGAAAGCACTAAGTATGAAAGGTTATCAAGTGCTTGCCTCAGCTAAAAATGGAAAAGAAGCTATAGAGATGCTCAAAAAATTCCATCAAAGACCTGATGTCATCATCATGGACCATCGAATGCCTTTAAAAGATGGTCTTCAAGTAACAAAAGAAATGCTTGAAATTGACAACACTTTGAAAATAATCTTTATTAGTGCTGATAACACGATTAGAGATCAAGCACTTTCCTTGGGTGTAATAAATTTCGCAAATAAACCTTGTTCCGTTCAAAAACTGTATAATAATATTGAAGAAGCTTTAAATGCACCTGAGATTTATTGAAAGTGTAAAATATTAGAGATTGTATAGTATGATTTGTGGGATTATTGTTCAATATCGCAGGTTGAGTTACATTTTACTATTATTTTTGAAGCCAATCCCCTACCTATAACGAGAGATGATCCTCTAACCTCAATTTCTACAGGCCCCTTGAATGGTGCAGATTTTTTCTTTACAATTTTTACTCCAGGAACAATCCCGAGATCTCCTAGACGATTTTTAGCCATATGTCCTGCATCTACTTTAACGACAATGAGTTCTGTTCCAAGTTCGCAAGTAGATAAGCATTGTATGAGGCTCTTCCCTTTAGAATCAGTAGTTTCAGTTTTTATGAAAGGTCTTTGCATGAAAAAGTACTCCAAAATTATAACAAAATTTTGTTAGTCTTACCTAATTATATTAGTGTAACTTTGAATTTAAACTTCGCGTTCCTAATTAAATTTATTCATTTCTTTATCTCATCATTGATAAAGGAAAAAAAAATAAATTAATAAATTTTTTTATAAAATTTTAATATTTTAATCATTATTTTATTCTAATAGGACTAATTTAATGAATAATTTAATATTTAATGAAAAAATAAATTTTTAAAATTATATATTAGTAGTGTCCCATATCCACTGGGTATCAATATAGATTAAAGCATCACTTCCATAAAAAACAGATTGGGCATCGACATTATCAAATAAATGAGCATAACACCATGCCGTAATGTATTTTCTCATTGCTCCTGCGTCACCAAAAGGAGTAAAATGAGTCGCTCCAAGCAAGTTTCCATAGATAGTCGGTACGTTTGAATTTAGAAATACGAGATCACTATTTAACTCTGGTCGACATATAATATCGAATTGTCCAGTGATTAAGAACATCGGACCATTTTGATTCAGTAAGCTTACATCACCATATATATCAATCCATGGTTGGATTGGTACGGTACAAGTGATTCTTTCATTTTCACCTAAAATGAGTGTTGTCCCACCCCCTTGAGAATGTCCCATGACGCAAATGTTATCAACATCAAGTTTTTGGTAAAATTGGCTTGAAGGATCATCATTTTTCAAAATCAAGAGATCCATTGCAGCAATCATAGTATCACCTTTCCCAGTCTCTGGATCATTTGGTCCAATCACTACGAAACCGTGAGAAGCAAGATGTCTCAACAATCCATTATAAATTGATGGATTCATTAAAGTTCCATCACCCCAAATTACAAGTGGATGATTCATTCCATCTTGCCCTAATTCCAATGGGTAATATATACTATTTCCTCCTTCAAAATTAGTGTCTTCCCATATGGTAAATGCCCCAAATTCTTCATAATATGTAATATTATGTATCGATGGAGGGGGTGGAGGTGGGGGTGGAGGTGGTGGAGGCGGTATTGGATCAATTGGAGTATTTATTGGATTATTTCGTACAAAATTAAATTGAATAGGAATGAAAATAAGAGAAAGTGTTAATGCCAATGCTGAAACAGGCACCGAAATCATTATTGCTATTTTTCTTTTTTTGTTCGATCTTTTAGCATTTTTAATATTTTCTTTTAACATTTCTAATCAATTTGGGGTTAATATTGATTGCTATCGAAATTAATTTTAGAATAAAATTTCTCTAATTTGTTTTATATATTTGCCCTCATCATATATATAATATTAATTTGTGTTAAAAAAAGTGTAATGATTAAAATTATTTCTTCAACTTCTCTTGTACCTTATCCCATACAACCTCAACTGGTAAAGGTTCAAATGGTGTCTTGGAGAATTGTACTTTACAAAGTTCATAAATTGTTCTATTATATGGCATGTCAAAACCTATAGAATCTGCGAGATTCAACATATATCCATTCAAGTATTCCAGTTCTGATTTATTTTTTTTTCTTAATATCATATCTTGTACCATTGTATTCCTCCAAGTTTTCTCAACGGTATTTAAAAATACTTTATTACCAATTTTGTCGGGTGCTTTTTGAGAAGCCTTAATAACAGACCATGAAGGATAGCCTTTAAGTCTATGTGGTTTGAAACCAGCAGCTTGTATTAAATTTAATCCTTCAACTAAAAGGCCTGCTGACATTTTTCTAATTTTAGTAATATTTTTGTTTTCAACTTCTCTAATATTCACCAGCGTGAATAAAGCATTACCTAAATTTATTACTAGTTTTGAATGTGCTGGGTCTTCAATATTTTTTTCCATTTTTATATTCAACGCTTTCTTCAGCACCAAGGCTATCTTTTCCAATTCTGGTTGAAGATTCTCTTGCTTAACACCAAGTATAAGTTGCCCTTTATCATTAAAACCAAAAATACCAGGTTCATCCTGCCATGTTCCCATAAGGATAACAGCATAAATGACTTTTGAGAAATATTTTGGTAAGATTTTTCTATTTTCTAAACCATTCTGTAATCCGATAATTATAGGTTTATCTCCACATTTAGAGGCAATATCCTTCGCAGCATTTTCAAGATCATAAATTTTTACGCAGATCATTATAATATCAATTGAAGTTAATTCATTCAAGTCTTCAATTACTTTAACTGGAATGGTTTCAGCATTTTCTTTTTTTTCCTTATATAACACTACACCTTTTTCTTTCATCCTTCGAGCATTCTCTCCCCTTGATAGAAGATACACATTATCATATTCAGAACTCAACCATCCTCCTATAGTTGCTCCGATCGCACCTGCTCCATAAATAACTATAGTTAAATCATCTTCCATATTTAAATCAACTTATTTGAATGATTAAATCATTTCAATTCTTCAATAATTTTTAAAAAGCACAAGTTTATAATAATCTTCAGCAATTATTATTTCTAAATTTTTTCAATTTAAGCATTTTTTTAAAATTTACAGGAACTTTTTTTTAAAATTCATATCAATCTAAAAATCATTAGATGATAAGGGAATAGTATAAAAATGATTAGGTTGAAAAGTTAAATATAGATTGAATCAAAGTTTAATGTTAAGTTCTAGTTGAATTTCATGATAACATTTAATAAAAAAAAAATTTATCTCATGTGTTTAGGATTTTTAGTATTTAGTTTTTATATTCCTTTTTTATCAAACATAAATAAGTTTTCGCTATTACCAGAAGAAAAAATTAATCCAATTCAACCAACAATTAAGACTTCAAATCAGGGATACATCGATGATCCTGGTCAAGAACTTTTTTGGTTCATACATGTGACAGATACACATTTTAATAATCCTCAATCTGTAACTAATTATAACATTTTTTTTAATACATCATATCATAATATCAATCCTCTATTTATAATAAATACTGGAGATTTAGTACACGGAGATTTAGGACCTGAATTTGAAACCGTTCCCGAACAATGGGAGGATTATAGGGACGTGCTTGATGATAATAACATAAACTTATCTGTATACATAGATCTAATTGGGAATCACGATGTATCGCTCACATCACTTAATCATTATTATTATCTTACCTATTCAATGCTGGGGAGTGAACTTGGTCAAGCAAATTATTCGTTTGTAAAGTCCTTCTCTTTTGGAAATTATGCATTTATATGTTTAAATTTATCTAAAAATTCTGATTATGATTGGTTACAATTTTATTATAATGGTTATTTATACCAAGATCAATTGGATTGGTATGAATCAAAATTGGAAGAATATAAAGATTACGATGGAATTTTTACTTTTGGACATCATCCTATTTATAGACCAGATCCTGAATGGCCTTTTGGAATTTATGGTATTGATTCGGAGGATAGCACGAGTGGGGTTGGCTTTAATGAATTAAATAATGAATATAACATAACGTGCTATATTTCGGGACATACCCATGATAATTTCATTCAACAACGAGATAACACGAATTATTTTGACATTGAGACAGCAGATTTTGACAAGCAACATGCATATCGAATTTTTGCCATCGACCACGGTCAAATTTCAACTTCAACAGAAACTATAGAAACATGGCCCCAAGGAGTCATTACCTACCCTCCTACTACTATGTTTTTAGATGACGAATATGACCCGAGTAAGGCAAAAATACGAGTCCTTGCATGGGATCCCAACGGAATTAGTTCCATAGCATGGTCTGCTTATAACGCTATTGATGCTCAAGTTACTAATTGGGCTCCAATGTCAAAAGTGAGCACGGATGAACCCTTATGGGAAGGAGATTGGAATTCGATCTTGAATGATGGAAGTGATTATAAGATAAAAGTAAATATTACAGGAGGCTCTGGAGAAACGATCAAAGAAATAATGTATGCTTTTGAATACATTCCACCAGAGGATCCCCCAGATGATCCCCCTGACGATCCTCCCGATGACCCAAATGATGGCTTTCCAAATAATCCGCAAGATCTCGGACTCATACCCATCATTATCATAGGTGGAATTATCATTACAGCTATCTCAATAACAGGGGCAGTCATACACCGTTCAAGATCAAGGTAAAATTCAAGAAATACTTGTTTCATTCCCTTTTTATGAATAATGTATAATTCAAAGAATTTTTCTTATTAACCGTGCTTTATTATTTAAGAGTAAAAATATAAATTTTGAAATAATATTTAAGAGGGAAGATTCTCTTGGATTTAGAAGGTTTAACAAGAAGGTTAATTGAAAAAGAGTTTTCTGAGCAGCAAATATTACAAAAACTGGTTCAAGCCTATAAAGATCACAAGGATATTGATGATAAAACCGCCTATAACTATGCCGAAGCTGTATTAGAAGAATGTAAGAAGAGTGATATTAAAAGTATTTCAGATCCATTTATAAAAGAATTATTAGAGATTAATGGAGCAAACGTAACAGTTGGGAAACAAGGAGTAGGATGTCGTGGTGCGGGAGATTTTTTCGTGCATAAATTAATCACTGAATTTTCAGAAACCGAAAAGAAAGCTTTTCTTTCGCCAAGTTCATTGGATGATGCGGGAGCTGTTCGCTTACAGGATATAACAGATTTTAAAGGTCAATCTTATGATGCTGAAGATTTGATTATAGTCTCTAAGATGGAAGGGATACATTCTCGTCTCAGTGATTTTCCATTTATTTGTGGATTTCACGTGACTCGTGCATGCTTAAGGGATTTATACGTGAAGGGATCAAAACCTATTTCTATCATGATTGATGCCCATTTAGGAGATGATGCAGATGTTGGTAAGTTATTTGATTTTATGGCAGGGGTGTCAGCAATTTCTGAATTAGCGAACGTTCCGATAACTGCGGGATCAACATTGAGAATAGGGGGTGACATGGTAATAGGAAATCGATTTGTAGGGGGCGTCAGTGCTGTGGGTCTTGCAAATAAGAGAGTATTAGCAAGAAAAAACATACAACCGGGAGATAGAATCTTAATGACTGAAGGAGCGGGAGGAGGAACGATTACTACAACAGCAATTTATTCTGGAAACCACAAAGTAGTAAGAGAAACCATGAATATTAAATTCCTCGAAGCATGCGAGATATTATTGAAAGCGGATTATCTCGAGGAAATTCGTGCGATGTGTGATGTAACAAATGGTGGTTTAAGAGGAGATTTGTATGAAATTAATTACGAGGCTAAATGTGGTGTGATTATACATGAAAATGAAGTTAGAAAACTCGTGAATCCTCACGTACTAAATCTTTTAGAAAAAGTAGGAGTTGATTATCTGGGAGTCTCCCTAGATGCTCTCTTGATATATTGTTCAGAAAAGGTCTCAAACGATATCATTTCCGATTTGAAAAAAAAAAATATCATATGTTTAGAAATTGGTAAAGTAGACAATTCGATGGAAGTCTCAATGATTTTCGAGGATGAGAAAGAAAAAATTCTCCCACGATTTAGAGAATCAGCGTATACAAAGATAAAGCAAAAAATTGGAGAAGACACTCCAGATTCTATCAAACTCATGGAAAAAAATGTTGAAATGGCAGCATCAAAAGCGTTAGAAAAAAGAAAAAAGATAATTTCTTATATCAAAAAATTAGGAACTTAAATCCAATACCTCATTCATTGACCCTGAACGAAATCCTTCAATATCAATCGTAACATACACGAATCCTAATTCTTTGAATTTAGCTTTTATCCGCTCTAGTTTATCATTATCTAATATTTTAGGGAGGTCTTGTGGAAGGAATTCAATTCTTGCGAGATTACCTTCATGATGCCGTACTCTTAGTTGTTTCAAATGAAAGACTTGTTTTAAAAATCTTTCTCCTTCTCTTATGCGAATTAACTTTTCATTATTAATTTCTTGTCCATAAGGAATTCGAGATGAAAAGCAAGCCATTGAAGGTTTGGACTGTACTTCAAGGTTAAAAAATTTACTTATTTCCCTAATCTCTTGCTTGTCTATTCCAAAGTCTACATATGGAGTGCTAATTTCTAATTCCTCCAAAGCTTTCATTCCAGGTCGATAATCACTAAGATCATTTAAATTTGAACCATCAATAATTATATCATAATTTCTTTCCTGTTTAATTTCAAGAATAGTCTCATATAAACCCGTTTTACAGATATAGCATCTATCCTTCGGATTACATCTAAAATTATCGTCTATTAAAGGGTCTCTCTCAATAATCAAATGAGAGATGTCATATTTACTCGCAAATTGCTTCGTTTCCTCAATTTCTTCTTCTGGATAAAGGATGGTTTGTTCGGTTACCAATAACGTCTCTTTTGCATTATTCTTTGAAAGAAATGCTAAAAGCGTGCTATCAACTCCTCCAGAAAAAGCAATAATCACCTTTTTATCTTTTAGAAATGTGATGATTTTATTTAATTTATTTTCAAGGTTCTCGTTCAGTTTCATCTAGATTCATTTATAGGAATTTAAGAATAAGTTAAAAGATTATCGATTAAGAAAAAAAACTATTGTATTTAGTATCTTATTAAAGCTTTTCTTCTAATTTTATAGATAAATATGAATAAGATTTGAACTAATTACCAAAATAAAAGCAATTAAATAAACCTACTTCAATCTAAGTTGAAATTATTCGATTTCAATCAAAAGATTACCATTTTTATCCATAAATCTATTTTTAAAACGCCAAGAAGTCATAAACCTAATAAAAATTTTACTTCCTTTCGAGAATTTAATCCTTTTTCCTGTTTTTTTTATGTTTTTCATTATTGGAACCATCTTTTCTGCAACAGTTATAGGCAATTCAGCTAAAATATTAATTAATTTTGATTCACTGCTCATACCTTTCAGAATTAAATCTGTTACCATCATCCCTGGGTGAATGTTATTAACAAGGATATTAGAGTTCTTAAGTTCTTTAGTTAGAGTCTTTGTAACCATTGGAATGGCAGCTTTTGTTGAAATATAAGGAATAACATTTGGAACTACTCGTCCATCGGAACCTAATCCCTCAAGATTAAAAATCTTTCCAAATTTTTGCTTTAACATTATACCTAAGGCAACCTGGCAACCAAATAATGTTCCAATTAAATTTGTATTAATAATAGTTCTAATATTTTCTTCTGATGTATCGACAAGTGGTTTATCTCCAGCACTAGAAATACCTGCATTATTAATCCAAATATCAATAGATCCAAGATTTTCAAGAGCAAATTGACCAAGGTTCTCAACATTCTCTTTTTGAGTGATATCACATTTCACACCGTAAACTGAATCATTTGAATAAAGTTGTTTTAAATTTTTAAGCGCTTTATCAACCCTATCTTCATTTCGGGAACATATTACTACTGAATCTCCAAATTTTAAAAAAATTTTTGCTAAAGCAAGGCCAAATCCCTTTGTACTACCAGTTATTACAATATTTGACATAAGAATTATACATTGTTTTTGACATATTAGGATTATGTTTAAAAATTATTAATTCCTCATTTTTACAAATTAGACTCTTTAAGAATGGTGAAAATAAATTATTAAAAATTGGACTACATTACTTTAATATAGTATAGGTCACATAGTATAATTAAAATACTATAAATAAAAAATATAAAAAAAAAGGAGTTGTAAAGATGATAAAGAATGTTAAAGTTTTAAAATCGGATGTCTTGATAGCTTCTGAACAACATCGAAATTACATCACAAAACAAGTGACGGAAATTAATCGGGGAATAGGAACGTTATGTGTCTTATCAATCTTAAATCAGTATGGAAATGAAGGTATTCATGGATATGGTATCCTTAAAGAACTCTCAGAACAAACTGATGATAAGCTTGTAATTGAAGAAGGCACCCTTTACCCACTTTTACGAAAACTTGAACAAGATCAAATGATCCGGTCAAGAAAAGAAAAAGAAGGTAGAAGAAAAAAACTATATTGCATTACTGATGACGGAAAAAGGATATACAATTATTTAACAGGATATTATTCAGTCTTAACAGAGTCTGTTGCTTCATTATTTGATGTAAAAGTATCATTGAAAGAAGATAGATATATATATTGCACTCAATGTTCTAATAAAATAGATTTGAATCAATATTCTGGCACTGAAATCCGCTTTTGTGATGCATGCGGTCATAATATTGAAAATGAATTAATAAAAAGAGGTATTAAAAAATGAGCGAAAGAACTACGGAATTATTGATTAAGGATTTTATAAAGCAGGTAAAAGAGAAATTACCTGAATGGTTGAAGGAAAAGAAAGATGAAGCAGATGATATATTGGATGAACTTGAAGAACATATTCGAGAAAAATCAGATGATTTATCAGGAAAGGGTTATTCTCAAGATGATGCTGTAAGGTTAGCCATTTCTCACATGGGAACGCCAAGCAGCATCGCACGTGAATATAAACGTCGGGGTACACCTAAATATTATATTACTGAAGAACTATGGCCTATATATACGAAAGTTTTAGCAATAGTCTGTTCAGTAATTATCATAGCGAATGTCATATTTTACGTATTAAATTTGATATTTGGAACCTTGCCTGGTGATCTCATGATTGGGTTCATGGGAGTATTTGCTGCATTCACGGTGATTACCATAATATTCATTGCCTTATCGATGGAGGGGTATTTCCCAGAAGATTTTAAATCTCCTGCCGAAGTAAAGAAAAAAGACAGGCAAATTGAAAAGGCAAAGGTACTAGGATTACCAATTTCTCAAAAAACAGGTGAACAACTCAAGCCTTTCATAAAACCCGGAGAAAAGATTGGAGGAGGAATTTTTGGAATGATATTTGGGTTTTTATTAATAATCCAGCCAATTCCAAATTTATCTGCTTATTTCACTGTTGAATTTCTCATGTTAGTTCGCTTATGGGGAATTACATCAGTGGCTCAAGGAAGTTTGAACTTAATACGGGGAGTAATAGGAAATCAACAACCAATGAACCATCAGATAATCCTAGGGATTATGATGGGATTAAAGGTGGTAAATGCATTATTCTTGATACTAGTAATTCAAAATCCAGGAATGCTCCCTTGGATTGACGTATTTCAAGCACCCCCCAAGTTTGGAACGATTACTCCAGAGTTTTATGAACTCGTGAAGGGCTTAGTAGTTTTGATAATGGCCATAACTCTGTTGTCAATGATAGAAGAAATCTATTGGATGGTCAAGCTAGAACAATATAAGATCTAATTTTTTTATTTTTTTTTCTTATTTTTTTGAAAAAATTATATTCTAAGAATAGTAACTTTCTTTTTTACTAGATAAATTACCATAAAAATAAAAATAATTTTAACAAAATGAATTGATTCCTCTATATTCAATTACTATTTCCTTAATCTTTGAAAAAAATGATCCTTCTGAATTTAGGTCACTCAGACTTTTAGAAAAAATTAATACTAAGATATCAAAAATACTCATTTAGAAACTAAATATGTGAAAAAATTTTAAATAAAAAGCAAACATTTAAATATTTGAGATACTATATTATGCATAGTATTAGACAAAGAGCATTATTACAAAATAGTAAAATGTAAAACACTAGGAGTTGATAAATTATTATAAAACGAGTTAAGGATCTAGGAGAAAGAGCGCTAATTAGGGAAGAATTTTTCAGATTATTCGTTGAAAAGTTTGAATCTGAAGTTAATCGAGGCACTAGCACGTTATGTATCTTATCTATTATTAAACAGTCAGGAGATAATGGTATATATGGTTATCAAATCCTCAAAGAATTAGAGGAAAAGACTAGTAACATGCTAGTTATTGAAGAAGGCACTCTTTATCCAATTCTAAGGAAACTTGACTTAGATGGTATAATAGAATCAAGACGTCAAAAAGTAGACGGGAGATCTAGAATTTATTATAACTTGACTGAAGTTGGACTTAAAATCTTCAATCATATTTCAGGCTTTTTCACCAAGTTAACAGAGGCTATTTCTCCTTTATTTGATGTGAATGTCACGTTAAAAGATAAATATCTATATTGCCCTAATTGCTCTAATAAAATTGATTTGATCAACACTGAATATCATTATTGCGAAATTTGTGGATTAAATATACAAGAATTAAAAAAAGGAGTTATATAGCATGCAAGAAAATAAAATAAACGATTTAATATATGAGTACCTTAATGAGGTAAAGAGACACTTACCATGGTGGATTAAAAATGATAATAAAGAGCTCATCAAAATTATAGAACAACTTGAATCACATATCTGGGAAAAAGCCGCAGATCTTTCAGAAGATAGACAACCTACTATTGATACTGTTCGAATAGCAATAAACCATATGGGTAATCCACTTAGCATTACTCAAGAATATGATCAAGGAAAAACGCCAAAAATCTTTATAAGCATGGAATTATGGCCAATATATAAAATAATAATGATAGTAGCAATCATAGCTTTTATAGGATATACTATACTTGACATTGTAATGTTTGTCGCTTCCTTTATTATAAATCCTGTAGACATTACTTCTGGTAATCTCTTGGATTTTTTGGATGAGGGGAAGTTTTATAGAATTTCTGTATTCATAACGACTAATCTTATATTTTTTATTGGAATAGGTGCCCTAACAATAATATTTTTTTGGTTAAGTAAACGAGGGTACTATCCTGATAGTTATCTGAATTACAAAAAGCATCTCAGTCAAGAAAAAAAGAAAATTAATCTGGAAAGAAAGCGTGAAGAATATATAAAGAAAGGAATGCCAATATCGCCTAAAACAGGAGAAGCGTTGGAGCCATTTGTAAATCGTAGTAGGTATATTGCAAGTGCCATTATATGGCTCGGTATTGGAGCTCAAATTTTTTTCCCTATACCATCTAATTTTAATTTAAATATTTTTAAATATCAGATTTTATTTTTTCTAATTTTTTTGACTTCATCAATTTCATGGACAATTCAATTCATAATAGGTAACAAACACGTGGTATATCATCAAATTATCATTATTATTCAATTAATCCTATCCATACTATTAGGAATTAGCATTGTAATTACAATTTTAACTACTCCTGATCTAATGTATCTAAACATTGTTGCCTATATAATCTTTATATGTCTCTTTTTTTCTCCTATATATCCTTTCTATAGGATAAAAAAGTTAGAAAACTATAAAATAAAAAAAAGGGGTAATAAAACTGATTGAAAAAGAAATGAAGAGTTTAGTATATAATTATCTTGTTGAAGTAAAGAAATACTTACCTTGGTGGGTTAAAAGTGATAAAAAAGAGCGTATCAAAATTTTAGAGCAACTTGAAACGCATATCTGGGAAAAAGCGGAAGATATATCAGAACTTGACGAACCTACTGAAGATTCTGTTCGATTAGCATTAGCTCATATGGGAAGCCCACGTAGTATAGCTCAGGAATATGAACAAGGAAAAACTCCGAAAGTCTTTATAAGCACGGAATTATGGTCAATATATAAGATAATAATATTGATAGTTATTGCAAATATCATAATTTTTAATGTGTTATATGCCCTAAATTTAGTTTCTTCTTATATTAAAAATCCAGTGGTTCTCATACCTGATAAACCACTTACATTGTTTGATGAAGAGAAGATAAGCTTGATTTTTTTAAGTATATTTAATAATGCTGGGCTTTTTGGTGCAATAGGAGTTGTTACAATAATATTTTTTTGGTTAAGTAAACGTGGTTATTATCCAGATAGAGTTAAGAGTTATAAAAAGAAACTTAAACGAGAAATATTACATGAAAAACTTTTAAAGAAAGGAATGCCGATTTCACCAGAAACAGGGGAGCCATTGAAGCCATTTGTTAATCGCGGTCAAAATATTTTTGGTGCTATTGTCTTCATTCTCTTGTGCTTTTTAATTTGGGTAAATATTATAAACTTTCGAGATTGGATTGTAATTGGTATCTTTGGTTTTTTGATGTGTTTGATTGCTTTAATCGGATTGATAATTGAAGCAATTTTAGGCAATAAACATGTGATAATTCATCAAAGAGTCTTATTAATTGAAGGGGTTCTTTACATGTTTAACGGAGTCTTCATCTTGGTTGGTATTTGGAGCAAGCCTGATTTGATGGTAAGCCCTATTTTCCGAATAGTATTGTTTTTTGTGTTATATCTCGCTTTTTATTTGTTTCTACCAATACTCTTTTTCTTTCGATGGAAAAAGTTAGAAAAATACAAAGTTAAAAATTAAATAATTTTTTATTTCCTTTTTTAAACATTCATATATCCTATTTAAATATGAATTGAAAAATTTGTTAAAAAAATTTTTATATATTAAATTTATCTTCATTTAAAGGTATTTTTAGATAAAAGTAAGAAATATTTCCTTTATCGTGATAAATAATGGATTGGAAGGAATTTATGGTATTTGATCTTGGTGATGAGGGTGAAAAAACACAAGTTGATATCAATAAAACTCAATTAGGAGATTACTTAAATCCCGAAAAAGTATTTCTCGTCATCAATCAAAATATAAATAGAATATATTTATGGAAAGGAGCGAGATCAACAGTTCGGAAACGATTTTTAGGTTCAAGGATTGCGACGGTTGTTCAGGGTGATATTATGAAAGCAGGCCTTAAGAGATGCAAGGTGATGTCAGTTGACCAAGGGGAGGAACCTGATGAATTTCTAAATGTTTTTGGCCTTGAATCAATGGAAGTTAAAGAAGAGGATAAATTGGAGGACCAAAAATATATTCGTAACATTGAAAAGGAAGAAATGAGAATTGCAGAGATAAAAGAAACTAAATTGAAAAGAACCGAAAGTACCAAATTAAATGAAATTAAGAAACTATTCAGTGCTGATGAGAAAATTCTATGGATAAAAAGCTCTACCTTAAAGTTAACGGATAATTGGTTAAAAGTAGTAGTAAAGGATAAAAGATATAGAGGAAGATTAAAAAAAACAAAAGAAGCCCAATCAATTGAAATCAAGGATCATGAAATTCGATATATGATCACTAATAAAAGAATAATTTCCTATCATATTTTTAATTCTCTTTATGATTTTAATGATATTCCTAAATACGTTCTTGAACTAAATGGAGATATCGCGTTGCTTAATCTGAATGAATTGAGAGGATTTGAAATAGAGGAATCTAATGGTGAATATAATATTTGGTTTCACTCAAATCCAGAAAAAATAGGAAATAATATCTTTCTATTTGAGAATCTCTCATTTAATGAATATGAGAAGTTTATTGAGGTGAGTTCTGCGAATTTAAAGTTTAGGGCGGAGATTCCTGAGAAATTACAGAGATTATCTTATGTGAAAATGAAAAAATAATTATTATTTTGCCATTAACTTATTTTGATTCATTTTATTGTAGTTTATTAAGTTTAACTCATGATATTAATAAGATAAAAATTAAATAATAATATACATGTTAGGATCAACTAATCCGTTTCCAGATAAACTCAATAGAAGAAGATATGGAGAGCACTTGACTTCTACTGATATGTTTCTAAAGTTTATTTTTCCTGAAATTCAAGAGAGATTAAAAAATCACATTTGGGTTGATCTTTATTCTGGTGAAGGAAACTTAGTTTTACCGATCTTAAATTTCATTCCAGAAATAGAAAGAGAAGCTTTTTTCGAAAAAAGAATATACTTGTTCGATGTTCAAGAAAAAATGGTCGAAAAATGTATTAATAACGCCATTAAATATGGCATTTCTCAAGAAATAGCTCAAAAAAACATAAAAATCCGAGATAATTTGGATAAATTTCCAGATATTTTAAAAAACAGTTCAATCCCAATTTTTCACATTACAAATCCACCATATTTATACTTAGGATATATACGGAAACATAAAGAAACGCAAAAATATCTAAAATATTTTGAAGGAAAGAATAAGGGTTATCAAGATTTATATCAAATAGCCATGATTAACGATTTGAGAAATAATATAGATGAAATGGTTTATATCATTCCATCAAATTTTTTATTTGGAGCATCAGTATCAAACAAGTTCCGAAAGGATTTTTTGCGATATTATAATATTGCCCAAATGTATATTTTTGAGACTAAAATGTTTGAATTTACTGGAACTAACACATGTATTGGCTTTTTTAAAAGAAAAAAAAAACCTAATCACGAATCTATCCAATTTAGTGCAAAAAAATTTAAGAAACATAACCAAATTATTGAAAAGAAGTATATCTTAAAATCAAAGTATAAATATCGGGCAGGGTCTGAATTTAATGAATTTTGTGAAGAATATAAAGCAAGAAAACCTTTAACCGTAAAATATTATTTATTAAAAGAAGAGGTTAAAAAATATAGAGGAAAAAATGAAATTACAGTAATAGATGCTAATAAATATGAAAATAATAATTATAAACAAATGAAACTTCATGTTAACGATGATTTAAAGTATAAAATAGAATCTAATATTTTATTCGTGCAAACTGTTGATAAAGGTTCCTTAGATGGTAGAGTTGGCTTAAAAAAAATTAAAGATGAATTTAAGGTTAAAGGAATTTATGTCTCTTCAAATACCTATAGAACTCATCCCATTCAAATCTTCTTACAACCTATAATTTCTGAAGAAGATCAAATTTTATTAATGAACTATTTCAATTTAATATTAGAATATTATAGAAAAGAATTAGACAGTGAATTTCTGACAACTTATAAGTATTCAGATGCAACATATACTAGAAAATATTTAGGTTTAACTCAAGTAAGGATGTTAATTGAAACCTTTCCTATTAGAGAGCTTAATGATGAAAAGAAAGCAGAATTATTAGATTTAATTAAAAAGAAAATTTTTTCAAAAATTCTAAGCTACCTAGAAAATTTTCTTTAAACCTAAACTTTTGAAATTGTTATCATATCATATACTTGCGAAAACAAACGCAACTAATCCAAGAAATGCCCCAATTTTTAGTAAAAGACTGATTCTTCCGAATTCTTCCTTTTTAAGATTACTTACTAAAGATAAGATTACTGCAATTATTACCACACCTAATCCAAAACTCATAGTTATGATGAACAATAAAGGATTTCTTATGTTCGTGAACAATGGTAAAATGAAAAAAATTATTGCACAAATTTGACAAATTATCGAGGAGATGAGAGCTTTCTTCGTACCAATCGTAAGTGCCAAAGTTTTTACACCTTCTTCTTTATCTCCTTCGATATCTTCACATCCTTTAACGATCTCTCTAGCTAATAACAGGAAAAATGCTGTCAGAAAAAAGTAATATATGTATAATGGAACGATAAAACCATTCAAGGTTGCTCCATAAACTAATCCAATTGAGAAGGATATACTAACGATTATATTCCCCGGAAAGCCGCTTTTTTTACCCCATTTTGCATAAATCCAACCAATAAAACCGAAAAATGCTGCGATAAGGATATTTAAAGGAACGAGTAAGAAAATTAAACTGTTAATAACCGCGAGGATAACACCAATTGTGTAGGTAATAATAAATAGAATCTTAGCTTGTTGTAAGGAAATTCTTCCACTTGGAATAGGACGCCCTGGCCTGTTAATTTTATCAATATTAATGTCATATATATCATTAATTACCATTCCAGAACCAGCAATAAAAAAATAAGTTAAAATTCCTAAGATTAAATTACCAATTAACATGTATACTGGAATTCCAGTTTGGGTATTCAAAATCCCAATAATAACTGTGAGTGAGCCTACTATACAATTTATAGGGCGCATTATTTCAATAATATCTTTTAAATTCAAGAGAAAAATACCTCTTTTAATTAAATTTCATTTCATTTCATAATTTTTAATCTTGGATTTACTAGTTTCCTTTATTACATCTATAATCTCCTTTAAAGCTGCACCTTTATCCCTCACTACCGTATTTTCAATGAAACTACCCATGACGATTATATCTGCTCCAGCATTCACAAACTTCTTTGCATCTTCTTTTGTTTGAACACCTCCTCCAGCAATGAGAGGGACACTTAAAACTTTAGAACATAGTTTTATAATTTCTGGTGGGATACTATCTCCTCCGGATCCTGCTTCTAAATAGATTAATTTGAATCCAAACATTTCAGCTGCGAGAGCATAGGCTGCTGTAAGTTTTGGCTTTTTTCTAGGAAGAAGTCTCGCATTTCCAACCCAACCAGCCGTACCCCCGGGTTCTATAATTAAGTATGCCATTGAAATAGATTCTAATGAAGAAGTTTTAATTAGATAAGAAGCAAGTGCTTGTTCCCCGATTATAAAATAGGGATCTGAAGAATTTAATAATGACATGAATAAGATCGCATCAGCTTTCTGGGAAACATTAGTAATTGCTCCAGGAAAAATAATTATAGGGACCGTTTCTACTTCCTTTTTGATTAATTCAATTGTTTGATCCACAAAAGATTGTGAGAAAGCTGTACTTCCACCAACTAAAATTGCGTCGGTTCCTACATCTTCACAACACTTGGCCATTTTTGCGGCTTTCTCGGGGCTTTGTCGTATTGGATCGGGATCTATTAAAGAAAAATGAAGCGTGCCTTCAAGATTAATTTTATCAATAATATATTTGTAGGTTTTATTTTTTTCAGTTTCTTTCATCAAAATATTAACCATTTATCACACTTTTTTCAATTTTTGGATTTTTTCTAGGTTGAATAACCATTTTATCTATTTTATCATATATTTGAATTGTTTTAAACCTCCAATCTTCAAATTGATTAATATCATTTGGAAATTTCTTGTAATGACTTGAAATTTCATTCATCCTAATTCTTAAATAATTCAAATCTAATAATAATTTTGGATTAGATATACCACTTATAGCTTTTTTAACCATATCCATTATTGATAGATTTATTACTCCCGTTTCAGCAATTTTAAGTATCTCTTCGCTAGTTAATAAATCCTTACTAAGGCCGAAATTTAACTCTTCATTTGTAAGTACTTGAAGAACCATTCTTAATAAATCAAGAGCCGCGTATTCAGCTCCAAAGGTAGTCATTACTTTATAATTAAAATTCCATAATTGATTAATAGACACATTTCCTGCCCCGATAGCATCTAATGCTGTAAGAGCAGCATGATATCCTGCACGCATTGAAGGATCGATTCCCCCACCATGAAGTGGATTAACGTGGCAAGCAGCGTCGCCAATTAAAATTAATCCATTATCAACGCATGACCATAAAGGCCTTCTTACAGGAACTACTCCTCCCCCAGAGGATTCGAGTTTAATTTTTTTAGAAGATATAAATTCTTGATATACATTCTGTTGATAATAATCTTTTACTTTTCCTTTATAATCCATGAACACTCCTAAACCAATATTAACACTATATTCATTCTTGGGAAAATACCAAATGTATCCTCCAGGTGCTCTTTCTTGGTCTAAAATAATTGTAATGAATTCTGGATCATTGACAATTTGATCCCTATTTGGGAAGCTAACAATTTCACGATAACATAAAATTGAATCAGATTTGGGAATATATTTCTCTACCATAGGACTTTGAACTTGTTTGCGAAGTGGAGAATAAAAACCACTCGCGTCAATAACAATTTTTGCTTTAAGATCGAGTTTTTCGCCATTATTTATTTTAACTTTTAGGCCACTTACAGTTCCCTTTTTATAAATTAAGTTTAAGGCCATAGTATTGTCTAAGAACCTTGTAACACCCGCATCAATACTTTCGTTCAATAATCTTTGTCCAAATTCTAATCGATTTACAACATAACCCGCTTGCTTAGGATCAATCATATCTAAGCATTTTTGAAGATTAGGAGAGTATAATTTAGCTCCCTTGATTTGACAAGATAATTCTTCATCTTTAGGATGATTAATGTTTAAAAAATTAAAAATTTCAGTTCCTACCCCATCTCCGCAGATTTTATCTCCGATCTTGTCTTTTGTTTTTCTGTCAATCAAGCATACTTTTAAACCATTTTGAGCAGCAAACCTCGCTGCGATCGAACCGCCAGTTCCAGCGCCTACAACAATTACATCAAAAATTTCCATTATTTCAACTTCTTAGATTTTGTTTTTTAAAATATAATAAAGTTAGTAAAAATAAAGAATATGATAGTTGTGATTATTGGGACAGTTAAATCATCCCAAGTGCTAGGGGATAGTATTTCGACAATAGTACCAATAGCAGCAATAATGATAGAATAAATAATTACAGCAGGTAGTGTAAGCGTGCTGGCTAAATATCCAAAGATAAACAGAGAGAAGAAAGCCAATAAAAATGCGCTAATAAAAAAAACTAAAGAACCTTCAAGACTTCTGACAGTTCCAGTCCATGATAAATTGATTTTTATCTTTCCATATTTCTTTCCAACCAAACTAGCTAAAGTATCACTAATAAACAGTATAAGTAAACCTGAAATTGCCACATACATCTGATTCTGCCATGGAATAATAGGTATAATAAATCCAATCAATTGAATGATAGCAAATATGCTCACTAAAAGAGTAATTGACACGGCGTAATGGAAGGGACCTTGTAAATAAGCACGTTTAAGCTTTTCTTCAGCTTCTTCTCCAATTGCTTGATAAAAATCTTCTAATAATTTTACTTTTGAACCTTTCTCGCTTTTATATACAATAATCGTCATAGAAAAAGCTATTAAAACAGCCCAAAATGTCCCTAAAGGTCTTGTAAAGAAAGGTACAAGTATTACGACTAATCCTGCTAATAAATGTACAGCTTTTCTTGCAGTAAAACTTGAGATCTTATCTTTCTTCTTTAAAGTTATAGGTATGATAATCGTCATAAAAATATATAAATAACATACCAAGAGAACAATCATGTCATTTACTAGATTTTCACCAGTGTATATAGGTATCGCCAATATAATAACCTTTTATTTTTATAATCAAGTATTTGAAGAACTATTTAATGATTGGAACAATATTAAATAATCCACAAAATTAAATATAAATATTAAAAAGCATAATTATTTAAATCATTTTTTAAAATGAGATGTTCAATATTAATTAAATCCACTAAAATAGATTCATTATATATTAAAAAGATATTATCTGATTATGTGCTTATTAATATTTCAAGAGTAATTTCGAAGATACTCACCAATTTTATAATCAGGTAAAATCATACCAGCAACACCTTTTTCTTTCGCAAATTTAGGCATTCCATATAAAACACACGTTTCTTCGGATTCTGCGATGGTTTTTCCCCTATTATTCTTAATTGCGCCTAAACCTGCTACTCCATCTTTTCCCATACCTGTAAGCAATACTCCAACAACATTAGCACCATAAATTTTTGCCGCAGAAAAGAATAAAACATCTACTGAGGGTATGCAATAATTTACGGGTTCACCCTTAAAGATTTTAATACTCGGATAGTCACTTCTTACTTGAATTTCCATGTGATATCCCCCTGGAGCAATGTAAGCTATACCGGGTGAAATATATTCACCGTCTTGACCCATTTTTACTTTTATTTTACAGGCGGCATCTAATGACTTAACAAAGGATTCTAAAAAGAATTCACTTAAATGTTGAACAATTAAAATAGGATATGAGATATTTTTTGGTATATCCTTTAATATGGTTCTAAGGGTTCTTGGACCACCTACACTTGCGCCGATAACTATTACTGGAGATGTTATTTTTACTCCTTTAACAGGGATAATAGCGGGTATTTTAATAGGTTCTTTTGGAATTACTTTCTCTTGAGATGATTGAATCAATTCTTCCTGAGGTTTTGGAGTAGGCTTTTCCTCAGTAATTTTTTTCTTTTTAATTTTAGTACCTAAGAGTTCTTTTTCTTTTGGTAAGTAATCTTCTTCCTTTATGGGCTTTAAGTCTCTCAAATATACTCCAAATTGAAATGTATCATCAACTAATTGTTGACGTAGTGTTTTTGATTTATTAATTCCATTTTTCTTTGAATATACTCTTTTGATTTGTGATTGAGATGCTAAAAACACTTTTGATCGTAATTCTTCACGGAATCTAGGCAAGTCTTTTGCCCCTATTCCTCCAGGTTTAATAATATAATCAAATGCACCCATTAATAACGCTTGAACAGAAGTATCCATATTCTGTGGATTAACAGCAGATAAAATTATAGTGGGAATAGGGTAATCTTCCATAATGTGCTTAAATGCTTCTAAACCATCCATTTCCGGCATTAATAAATCCAAAATAAGAACATCTGGATGGTGTTTATTTACTTTTTCAATAGCTTCTCTTCCATTAATAGCCATATCAACGATTTCTATCGTTTTATCCTCAGTTAAAATGTTAGAAATCGATTTTCTTAGAAATGCCGAGTCATCTGCTATCAAAACTTTAATCGATGCCAATCTGTATCCCTCATCTATTAACAAAATAATAATAATAGAATACTAAAATAAATATTTTCAAATAGAAAATTTAAATTATCAGAAGATATAAATAATTTAAAAATGTTAAATGGTAAAGAATTAGGTGTTGTATTAACTCCAAAATCAACAGTCGATTATATCATCTCTAGATTAGGAGATATCAAAAAGGATGAGGTAATTTTAGATCCTTGTGTTGGTCCTGGAGCATTTATTAAAGGTTTATTGAAAGCGGGAGTTAAGAGCGACCAAATATTTTCATTTGACATAAATTCAGAGTATAAAGAAAAAATTGAAAAGTTGAATGTATCTTTTAAAACTCAAGACACTCTATTATCATTAACAAGTGATTCTTACAACCAATTTGATTATATTATAGGAAATCCACCATACTTGAATAAAGCTAGTAAATATATTAGAAATAATCGAATTCAATTGAAAAAAGTATATGGAAAAATAAATGCTCATGAAACATATGCAATGTTTTTGGTAAATGGAATCTTGAGATTGAAAGAAGGTGGGAAACTAGGATTTATCACAAGTGATTCCTTTCTAACTTTGAGGACACACGCAAAATTAAGAAGATTCATTTTAGATAATTGTAAAATCGACGAAATCATACTTGCTCCAAGAAATTTATTTGAAAATCAAAACGTAAGCACTAGTCCTGCAATAATTATTTTAACAAAATGTTCTGGAAAAAAAAATAAAGATAAAAGAAAAAATAATATAATGAGAATTATTCCAAGACTTAAGAGTGAACAGGAATATCAAAATCCTAAAACAATTCATGAAATTAAACAAAAGCAGTATGAATTATTACCATTTAATCTTTTTTTTATAGATGTAGATGAAGAAGTAATTAAATTCTTTAAAAGAGCTTCAAATTTAGAAAAATACCTGAAAGGGTTTATAGGAATGCATACACATGATAATTTAAAATACATCGCAGCTATAGAGGAAACAGAACTAGCAAGCATTTTCAAGAAAAAAAATCAGCGCATTCAAGTAAATCGTAAAAAATATAAAATTATTTCCAAAAAACAATTCAATTCAGGGAATTGGAAACCTTATCTCAAAAGAGGAGGGGATGACCAATACTATAGACCTATCATGGAAGCATTAGATTGGAATGATGATTCAATTACTAATTATGACATTCCGAGTAATGTACCTTTTGAAGAAAAAGGAATTGTAATAAGTGGGATTAGTTCTAGATTGGCTGCTCGTTACATGCCAAATGGATGTTATTGGGATTCAAATAAAGCGATAGGATTTATTTTAAAGGATAACTCGATTTCAATTGAATACATGTTAGGTCTTTTGAATAGTTCTTTTTATAACTATCTAGCTAAAGGTATTATTAATAATACAAACAGCATTCAAATAACTGGCATTCATGCTCTTCCTTTTATTCCACCAGAACGAGATTTTAAAGAAAAAATAGAAAAGATCGTGAAGAAAATTATTTTAAAAAAAAAGACGGATATAAATTATGACTATAGTCAAGAACAAAGGCAAATTGATGATCTCATTTTCAATTATCATGCAAAAATATTTAATCTTAGAAGAAGATTAAAAACGAAAATAGATGAAAAATATTGTATTTATTAAGAATAACTTTATCATTATACAAAAACCTTTCACATGTCAGGAATAGAACGTATTTTGAAACTCAAGGAAGAAAAAAAACCAATTTTATCATTAGAACATTTACCATATCTTTTTGAAGTAATAACTAATTTTTTAAAAGCCAATAATAAATCTCATTTCTTAAGTAACGAAGAACTTTTAATAATGATAGAAATTAAAGAAAGTAAATATCCATATTTTTTGAAGATTAGTGATGAATTTATGGATTTCGGATCGGGAAAAATAGAATCAGCAAACATCATCATAATAATTGACCTTAAAACAATTTCAGATTTAATTTTTGGCAGGTTAGAAGCTATTATTGCCATTTTTTCTGAAAAAATTAAATTTATTGGTGATCTATACAAATTGCTTTCTTATTTGGAAATTTTTTATTCAAGTCTTGATTATTCTAATATTCTTAAAAAGGAAGAAAGGTCCATTCCAATAGAAATCAAAGAAATGAAAGAGCTGCTGGAAGTATATTATATTGGATCTTCAATAGGAGAACCCTATCATATATCATCTTTCCTGACTTTGCTTTCCTTATTTGCAAACCATTGCCATCATGGTCAAGAACAAATTTCAGGAAAAGATGTAATTATATGCTTAAATATTACCGATGTAGGAGATTATACGATAAAAATATTTAATAATAAACTAACGTGGGAGCATGGAACTCCAAAAAAATTAACACTTAAAATTGTATCTAATTTATCAGATTTTATAGATGTCATCATCAATGGGGACACTGTTACGTCATATATGGCGGGTAATTTAAAACTTGAAGGAGAAAATGCTATTCCTGATAGCATGTTTTTTCAGGAATTAACTGAAAAATATTTAGATTTTTTTGGACTGGGAAAATTTTAATACAAAACAATTTTCTTTCCTAAAGTAAACGCGCTTTTTAAAATATTATCAAATTTTAATACATCTCCTTTATGATAAACTCCTGGAACTATAATACGTTCAATTAAAGGGATTTCTAAGTATCGAAAACTTTTTTCAAACATATCTATTAAAGGAGTTGCGGTTTCGTAATTTTTTTCTTCAAAGGGAATGACAATGATAGCTGACTTGCCCCTAATCTTTAATCTGTTTTCAGGACAGTTATAATAAACAAAACGATCAAGAAAAGCTTTCATTAAAGCAGTTGGACCATACCAATAAACTGGAGTGCCGAATATAATAATATCACTTTCATTAATTTTTAGATAAATCTCATTCATATCATCATTCTTGCTGCAATCATTCCCTTTCCAACAAGAATGGCAACCATCACAGTCTTTAATTAATTTATCTATAAGAAAGATTATTTCTCCAGAACCACCTGCTATTTTGACGCCTTCCATTATTTTTGACATAAGAATATGGGTATTTCCATCTTTACGAGGACTTCCCATTATTCCAAGAATTTTCTTCATTAGTTAAAATTTGCTGAGATTTTTTTATGATATTACATTAAAATTGATAAAATATATTGCTTTAAATAATTTTTTCCATTCATTTTCGAGATTTCATTTACAATGACCTTTAATATTCTACTAATTAATCCAAATACAATGAAATCACCACCAGTAGTTCCAATAGGTCTAGAATATTTAATGACGGCATTAAGAAAGAACGGATACAATGCTGAAATCTTAGATTTATGTTTTGCAGTATCTCCGGAAAAAGAGTTAAAGAAACACCTCCAAGAAAGTTCTTATGATATCATTGGAATCACCATAAGAAATATAGATTCGAGTCTTTATTATAACAACGAATTTTACCTCCCAGCAATAAAAAAATTAATACAAGTGATCAAAAAATTTGATATACCAATTGTATTAGGAGGTTCAGGTTTTTCTGCCATGCCCAAAGAAATTTTAGATTACCTTGAAGGAGACTTTGGTATTATTGGACCAGGAGAAGTTATTTTTCCAGAATTTCTAAAAGCATGGACTTCAAAACAAATCAATAGTCGACTATTTGATGGTTGGCAACTTGGTTTGGATGGTGATCTAATTCATTTACGAGGTTCTAATGTAAATTATTCTCAATACATGTCAAATGGTGGAATAGTTGGATTTCGAACTCACATAGGTTGCCAAAATCATTGTCCGTATTGTATTGAAGCAAATAAGAAAATAATCCCCGAAAAAATTTCGAATATTATTGCTGAATTAAGTTATATAGTTGATAAAGGTTTTAATCACTTTCATTTATGTGATAGTGAGTTTAACAACGATTTAGTTCATTCCATTAATTTCTGTAAGGCGTTGAAGGAAAGTCAAATAGAATTAAAATGGACATTATACATGAAACCCACTCCTTTTAATGAAGAACTTATTCGATTACTGAATGAGACCAATGCATATTTAATCACTCTAACAGTTGATAGTGACAAACACATTCAAGCGTTAAACAATTATTCTTATGATGATCTGGCAGAATTCATTAGATTATGCAATAAATATGGAATCCAATTAGTCATCGACTTGTTAACTGGGTATCCTCATGAACCGTTTAACTCTACAAAAGATGTCATAAAGTTCTTTCAAAAACATAGACCCACAAGGGTGAGTGTAGGATATTATTATAGACTGGCGAAAAATACTCCTTTGACGAAATTAATAACAAAAGAAGTGGCATTTCATAACAAATTAACGCGTCCCATTTCAAATAATGAGAATTTCCTCAATCCCATTTTTTTCAGTCAATATTCTCAAAAAAGAATTGAAGAATTAATTGCAGATGATGAGATATTTTCAATTGCAGGTTTAACTCCGGGAGTAAATTATCAATATTCTGAAGAGAAGATTGACTAAAAAACTATTTTTCTTAAGAACTCTATGAATTAAAATTCTTTTTATAATAAAACCTCATAAAATAAATGTTAAGAGGTTTTACATTAATAATTCATGATATCAAACCTTAAATTCTATAAACCTTTTCTTTCTATGTAATTGAAGCAATAAAAACAAGGTGAGAGAAGAACTCTTGACATCAAAAATTATCTCATTTAGTGGAAAGGGAGGTGTAGGAAAGTCGACGCTCTTAATTATGTTATTGAAGCACGTGCTTGAAACCAAGAAGTATAAAAATATCCTTGTAATTGATGCAGATCCTGACGCTAATGTTGCAGACATAATCGGGGAGGAAATTCACTTTAATGAGACCATAGGAGGCAAAATGACCGTGCTTAAAGAGAAGATCACGAAGAGACAAATCCCTTTAGATGTTCCCAAGAATCAAATCATAGAAGCAGAAGTTTTTGATGCGATTATTGAAAGGGATGATTTTGATATCATTGAAATGGGAAGAAGTGAGGGATCTGGATGTTATTGTAGCGTCAATAATACCTTAAAGCATGTTATTGATGTGCTTGCTAAAAATTATGACATAGTGCTTATAGATGCTCCCGCAGGTTTAGAATATTTTGCTAGGAAGACTGGCCAGGATGTAACTGATCTTGTTATTGTATCAGATGCTAGTAAGATGGGACTTCATACCATGGAACGGATAGTTGAAGTTAGTAAGGAAGTTGAACTCAATTTTCAGAATATTTGGATTCTTGGAAACAAGTTTCCAGAAGATTTTGAGCAAATTTTAAAAGAAAAAGTTGAAAAAATTACTGATAAACGAGTAAAAATTCTCGGAGTAGTACCTTACGATGAAGAAGTCAGTAAATTCAATTTAGTTGGAAAAAACCTCCTTGAAATCTCCAATAATGACTTATTATATAGATCTGTTAGTGAACTATATAATAAAATTCTATAATTGTAATTGATTACTCACTTTTATTCTCATTTATTACTATTTCACTAGAATCAAAAATAAAATAAGAATTTAACAATAAATCTTAAATGAGATTAAAAGAATAATAATTTTTAATAAACCCGACTACTTTTTTGTTGACTTTGATTATCTCCACGGTATGTAGGAACTATTTTAGAAGTAAAATCTTCCAAGGTATAGGGAAATTCACTTTCACTTCCTATCTTTCCGAGTTCAAGCATTATCGAACGTGCTAAAATCCAAAAAGCCAGTCCTAATGCTTTTTTACCTCTATTATTAGCAGGAATTGCCAGATCTATTCCAGTAAGCGTGTCATCTGTATCAATTAAGCTTACTACGGGTATTCTCGCAAGATGTGCTTCTTTTAATATTCCTTTATCTGCATGTGGATCTACGATAACAATAACAGCAGCATCTTTAATATAGGTTCCAATTAGCGGATTTGAAATACTTCCTGG
>JBHLME010000119.1:0-13982 GCA_048938445.1 Promethearchaeota archaeon
TCCTGCTAGGCCCATACTTCTTGCTTTTACGTATATTAATCTTTTTTTAAGATATTCAAATTTGTATTCAATTTCATAAACAACTAATATAAATATCACTGAGATATTGATTTAAATATAATCTTAGTCCTCTATCAATGGAACAATGTTATAATTCACTCTAACCAATTAATCTTAATCCAAGGATCTTGTATATTCTATTTTATAGAAAATTTCAGATTTCTTTTATATGAAATACTTTTAATTTCTCTGGAATATTAAAATTGACAAAAATCAATAATCTTTTTTATAAAATTTAAATATGATATAATTGGACTTCAAAAAATTATTTAAATTTTAATATGAACGATAAAAAATCTCATAAAAATCAGCTACTTCAAAAGTTCATCTGTATAATCACAATTTTTTTGATCATCCTACCAAGTTTTAATGTTTTTGGATTTATTTTTATCCAAGGTTCCAATAAGCCTCTTAGCAAAATTGAAAAAATCCAAAGTTCTAAGCTTGAGGAACAATATCTTGAAAAAGAACTCATCCAAGAAATAGATTTAATAATCGTTGATAAAAGCATTCAAATGAATTTTGGAACAGCAACAATTTCTGAAGAGGACATAAAAATCATATATTGTAGATTAGGTTTAATATTTTCTATAATCATTCTTGAATTTAGCGTAATACTCAAAAAAGGCATTGGAAAAAATCGAAAGGAAGAAAAAAACCATTCAGAAAATTGTCAACATGCCCTTTATCACCAGATTGATCAAGAAAGAGTAGTTCTCAATAGTATTCAAGAATATCTACAAAATAACAGACATTTGGAAATAGAAAAAACCATCCAGTATTTAAAATCAAAATTTGCAAAATCAAGTGTTGATCTAAATAACACAGGGATTGAGCTTATTGTAAAATCCCTCTTAGACAAGAAATTTATCGTGGAAGGATCAAAATTAACAAGAGGAAATGTATTAGAAAATCCGAATCGAAGTGTCATCTATGAATTTATAAAAGAAAAACCAGGAGTCCACTTAATGAAAATTGTGAGAGGGCTAAATATGAGTAATTTTCTGGTAAGGTGGCATTTAGATATGCTCTTAAAATTTAATTACATAAAGTGTGAAAAAATAAGTAATCATGAGATTTATTATGATATCTCCATTAATCCAGAAGAGGCAAGGTGTAATCATTTAATTATGAAAGATAAATGTTCAAATATATTGAATTACTTGGAGAAAAATGATAAAGGATCAACGAAATATCAACTCGCAAAAGGACTTGGAATGCATTACAATACAATCAGTAAATATTTGACTGAGTTAGGTGAATATGGTATGATATTCAAGAAAAAATCTAATAATAGGATTTTATACTTTTTAAATGATTAATTACTGGAAAAATTTACATAAATTCTTCAAATCCAGTAGAAAACTAAATTAACAGATTTTTATTATAGCTACTATTTTCAAAAACCTCTATGATGATTTTATAAAGGATTTCTTAATTTTTTTTATTATAATACAAATTGGAAAAAAATGATTAGTAAATACTAAAGTCATTAAAGTGGATTAAGAGTGAAATCCTATAAAATTTTCAAAAGATAATCATGCTCATAGGTATAATTATATGGAAAGATTAAGCAAGAAAAATATTCAGAAAATCGGAATAATAATTGGAATTGTTATTTTTATTATAGGTTTGGTTTTAAATTCCATATTACCTTCCGATTTTTCAAGAGCTAATATCGAGCCTTTCACATTAGCAGAAGATGAATATCAGGTTACTATATTTGATCCTGGTATCAATCAGATTGATTATGATTTTAAAATAGATTTGCATATATATATTACTGGAGAACCAAATTGCACTGTTTTAATTTTAAATTTAATAGAATATGAGAAATTCCTAGCTGAAGATTCATTAGATAATGTATCAGCATTGAATACAATAGATGGTCAATATGAGCCTAGAATGGATTCGATTGGTTATGTTGGATCTTTTTCAAGTAAGAATAGTGGTGTTATTTGTGTATTAATTGTTAATTTTGAAAATATTTCTGAAATAGAATATTATGGGTATTATTATACAATTAGCACTCCGATGTTCTTATATGGAGCAATTATAATGTTAATTGGAGTCATTATTGTCTTTAGTTTTTTAACATGGTATTTAAACGGATGGCAGAGATATTTTGCTATTGGAGTTGGAATTAACTTAAGTTTATTCATTGCCCGCATCCCGATCATGCCTTATCTATTTAATGAAACTCCTATGTTAATGGGACTTCAAAATATCTTTGATATTGAATTGTTTAGGGATTTTGAAGCCTACTATCTTGGATGGACAAAAGCATTTACAAGTGGAGTATTTCCCTACTCAGAACAATATTTTTCTTATTATTATGGACCACTTTTCATCCTAACACTTGGAAGTTTTGCTTACTTACCGATTCCTTGTTGGAGTGTAGCAATACCTTTATTTTTATCTTCTATAGGATCCGGATATCTACTTTTACTAATTTCACGACAGTTAACTAAAAATGAAAAATTTTCGATATTCGCAATGATGTTATTCTTTATAAATCCATTTACTTTAATGTATGCAAGTTTTATATGGTTAAATCCACCTATATTTACGGTATTTATATTATTATCATTTTATCTTGCCCTTATTAAAAAGAATTATTTATCAATTCTAATATTAGCCATTGGAACAATGTACAAACAATATACAATAATTTTTTTTCCGCTTATACTCTTAATGTTGATAAAGAATCATAAAGGAAGCGATCGAAAATCTAAATTAAAACTCTTTTTTTCCTATTTACTTATTTATGGAGCCACTATCTTAGCAATTTCGCTTCCATTTCTGATTATTAAAACTCAATCGTATATTGAATTATATATTATTAATATATCTTTTTCATTTGAGTTTTTTACAACCCTTAATTTTTACCCTAATTGGCCTACTCATTTTAACTCTTTTTTCTTGCTAATTGGTCTTCCAGATATCATTATTCAAGCAATTGCATACTTGCTTGTTTATTATGTTTTATTAGGAGGGAGTTTTGGGATCATATACTTGTTGTATGCTAAAAATTCAAAATATAAAAAGATCATAAAATTAAACTCAAATCATTCGAACATTATAGAAGCACTCTTTTTATCAATTTTTCTTATAATTAGCTTCCAATTGTTTTATCCCCGAGGATTTAAGTATAACTTGGTGCTTTTAACACCTTTTATTTCATTTTTTTTTAATTTACAGGATTTACATCTTCTTGGAATGAGTTCAATTGAAGAAAAAAATTTTAAATTTCAAAAAAAGTATTTAATTCCATTATTACTTTCATGGATAGTTTTTTTATGTTTTAAACATATTTATTTTTTAATTCTTATTGCCTGGTGTCTTTGCTATATATATTATAATTATAATTTCAAAAAAAAGTATATTAAGAAATTTAAGAAAATGATTCAATCTGATGAAAAAAAAAGTAATCTTAATGAATTACCTCGCCCAGGTTCAACAATTTATGATTTTCACTTTCAAAGAGATGAGTTAAAGAAAAGAAAGTTGAAAAGGTGGCAAAAATTAAACAAATATTTCATGATACCTTTATATCGAGCGAGATTATTACCATTATTAGGTTTTGGGAGGATTATACTATTATTAAAAACTACAGAATGGAAGACTGGAGAAAAAAGACTAACTCCACTCGAATATAGAACAATTGATGGAAGCATTACGATATTTTCTGCGATGGGGGAGAAATCTATCTGGGTTAAAAATTTACGTGCAAATCCCGAAAAAGCAACTGTAAGACAGGGATTCCACCATTTTATACCTAATATAGAATTTATAACAGATGTAGATCAAAAAATTTCCATAATAAAATCATATGTTACTAAATTCGGGAAGTCCTCAAAAATGTTGTTCGGGTGGAATCCAAAACAAGATGATCCAGAATCAATTGATTATTTAAAATTAGTAAATTTACTCTCAATTATAAAGCTTCATAAAACAACCTAATTTTTATTTTAATAAAGTTTATATAACCTCTTCTCTTATCTGTTTAACAATATTTAAAGGTTAACAATTTAAATAGTGGTTTTAAATATGGCAGAAACTGAAGATGAGACGTTTTGGAAAAGTATGATAAAGAGACTCTGGATATTTTTTGTTATTATTGCCATAACAGCAGTCGCTTTCATCATAGGATTGATAGCAGTACTATACTTTCACATGAATTCATGGATGGTAACCAGTGGAATAATTACATTTGGTCAATTTTCAGTAGGAACTCTTCTCTTATTCCTCATTCAGCTAATATTGTGGGAGCTTTTATTAGTATTTTTGCCTGGAGGGTGTTTTTTTGGTATAGCTTTTTACATTTGGTGGAAGAAGCTAATAACTCCCGAGGAAAGAGAATACTTGAAAAGAAAAGAAGAAAAAGAAAAAGAATCTAAATTAAAGAAACATAGGAACAGCGCTGGTGGTGGCTTTTCATTTATAGTGTTTATTGCTTTTTTCATTGTCCTGGTCATTCAGAATAAACATTTGGTAACTTTTGAAAATTTAGCTTTTATAGATTTAGTAACTGCTTGGCTTTTGGGTTTAATGTGGATTTTAATAATTTTTGGAATACCTTGTGCAGTTGGTGGACTCATTTGGTATTTTAAATATAAAAAATAATTTTTTTTTTTATTTTAATCATTAATTGTTTATTTAGTTTTATTTCACTTTTGAAATCGTAGTTATATTAGCTAAATCTAAAGAATATTTAACTCGACGTTGATGGGAGTTTAAATCATTAATTTTGCCAACTGCGCTATTAGCTAAGCTTTTTATGGTATTGGATCTCTTTATATAATATTTTTCTGGAAGTTCATAAAATTCTAAACATTTATATGAGCAAAACTCCACACATTTTGGTGAGCCATCACATAAATCACATTTAATTATTTTAATGTCCTTAGAAAATTCAATTGCACCAAAAGGGCACGCCTCAATACATTGCTGACAACTAGTACAGAGATCCGAATTAAAATCAACGATTAATTCTCCATTTGAGGTCTTTTTTTTATAAATTGCACCAGTTGGACAAGCATCCATACATAAGGGTTCTTCACATTGAACACATACGAGTGGTCTGCTCCATCCTTCAAGTCCATTTGTGATAATTTTAATACAAGAGCGTTCAGGAATAAAAGATCCGTACTTAGTACTTGAACATGCTAATTCACACATTCGGCATCCCGTGCAATTTTCTGCTTGAATTATTAGGACTTTATTACTCATTTTATTATATAACTCTTTTAATTATGATTTTAATGTTATTTTAGGCTCCCTGCTAAAATCATACTTAGTGAGTGTTTCTCGTGTTGGAACACCCACCTCATTCCATCCTCGATTCAAATAATAATTCATCCTCATTTTTAAGAAATTTTCATTTCCTATTATCTTCCCTTTCGCAGGCCCTTCAATTAGACTTTCTTCTAAAATTCTTTTAGGTAACATATCATCTTTATAAGTTAATCCTTCTCGAAGATTAATACGCCGGATGAGCGTTTCAATGATTTCTGCTTTAAAATTCAGCTCATCCCAAGTATACTTTAATCCAGTAATATAATTTAAATAATCACACCATATCTTTTTATTAAACGATAAAGCTTGTGCAGGAAAGTCGCAAACTATTAGATTATGTAAGATACATCTCTCATTCATTAATTCTATAACCATTTCCGCTTTATTTTCTGTTGTAAAAGGATCAATTCCACCCAATATTTCTTTTGCTGGAGGCCAAGCTCTTCTATGACAAGCACCTCTAGGAGTAACAGAATATGTAATAGTACTTCCCCACCCTGCTCGGGGATCATACCCGGGAAATTCTAAACCCTTGGAATGTAATGCAAAATCTTCAGTACCTTTTTTTAGCTGTTCGGACATTTTTTTTACACCTTGCGCACAAAAATTTCCAAAACCTTTTTTATGAGCCATAAGCTCAAGTAATTTGATCATTTCTTTATAGTTGCCAAATTTCAGTTCTAAACCATCCGTATCTTTTATCGTTAGGAGGCCTCGCTCAAAGCATTCCATTACAAAACCAATAATTACTCCAGATGAAATTGTATCCATTCCTAAGTCATCGCATAAATAATTTGCTTTCATTATTGCTGGTAAATAATCAATTTCCAAGTTTGAACCTAGTAAAGAAAGTGTTTCATACTCAGGACCTTCAAGGATGAGGTTTTTAAACTCTCCGTCTTTGACTTTTGTAATATTAGAACATGACGCAAAACATGCAAAACATGCTCGAAAACTTGTTGTTAGTTTATTGACAGCTAGCATATCAATGTTATCTTTTGCTTTAGGAAAGTGGCCAATTGTAAAGTTCCGAGTTGGTAACATTCCTGCGGCATTTGTGATACTTAGCGTCATTGGAGTAATTATCCTTCTTTTTCTTTTTTTGACAAGTTTTAAAGTAAGTGCTGATAACTTATCCATTTTCGCGCATTCAACTCCCCCTGAACCCTTGATAGCAATTGATTTAAGGTTTTTTGAACCCATTACCGCACCAGTTCCACCTCTTCCAGCTTTTCGAAAAAAATCACTTCCAACACATGCAAATTGGAGGAGGTTTTCACCAGCAGGACCAATTGAAAGGCAACCACATTCTGGATGAAACCTTTCCTTCATATAAATTTCTGTCTCAAAAGCTCCTTTTCCCCATAGATGCATTGCATCATGATAACTCACAAGATCATCTTCAATTGTTAAATATAGAGGATGATGTGCTTTACCTTTAATAATTAAAGCATCAAATCCTGCATATTTTAACTCAGGAGATACTCTGCCACTGGAATAAGATTCAAGCCAACCACCCGTTGTGGGAGATTTAGTTATAATCACGTGTTTTGCTGAACCAAGAGCCATAGTTCCACCGAGTGGTCCCGTAATTACCATAAAAAGATTGTCTGGCTCAAGTGCTCCTGTTTGCGGAGAGAGAAGATCCCAATATAATTTTGAGCCTAATCCTCGACCTCCTATATATTTTACTAAGATTTCCTCTGGAATTGAAATAATTTCATGATTTTCTTGGTTTAAATTGATAAATAATAATTTTCCTTTATAACCATCAAGCATTTTTATATATTCGAGTATATATATTAAAAATAATTAATTACTCATGGATTAGAGCCATTACTTCTTTTTCAAGTTGTCTTAAAATTAAGTTTCCCATTCCTAGCTTTACATTAGCGGTAAATATTAATATCATTATATACTTTTTTTGATGTATATTAAAAAATCGAGAGCATACCATCTGCTTATTTTCGAGGACCAGATAAATTCTACTTGTATCTATGAGATTTTCTTCTTTTCTAACTTCGAATTCTCTAATGGTGTTGAATAGAGTATCTGGAGGAAGTGAAGAATATATAATTTTGCCTTCAATGCTAAATAAGGCACTTCCAAGAATCTCTTGGTCATCTACAACACTTCTTAAAACTCGTATAATATCATTTAGCTTTGGAATAACGTGATGGGCTTCTTGTTCTTCATCTTTATCTAAGTATTCAATCGTTGAAAAGTCAAAATCGACTTGTTGATAACCTCTTACTTTAAAATTCTTGTCAATAAAAGCTTGAAAACTATGTTCACAACATAATTTTGCGGGTATGGAAACAGTAGTCAACTGCTTGCTCTGATTTATAATCTTAACGGGGACAGATAATTTTTTTTTAGTATCACATTTAGGACAAATTATAGAAACTTCCTTGAGAGAATCTTCTGTTTCAACCATTTTTACTATTTTTTTATGTAGTTCTTGCTCTTATTAGTAATATATTAAATAAAAAATTATATGTTAATTTACTCTTAATGAGATGCTTTAAATTTATTATTGAATCACTCACGTGTTCTTTGGAATTATTTAAATTGAAATTAAAGATAATAGAGAATATCTATTTTAAGAAGGTTTAAATAAACCTTATTAAAAAATAAAATGCTATTATAAAAATTTATTGAAAAAAAAAGGTTTTTTAATAAGAATTTTTATAATATTATCAAAAAAAATTTCTGTAAAATCTAAAATAGATTTATTTCACATTAGAACTAATCAACATTTTCGTTAAATTCATTGAAAAGTCAATAGAAACAGGGGTAAGGTTTTTCATATAATGCAAGAAAACATTGAATTTCAGTATTTCAATAAAAATCAGATCATTAACATAAATTTATAAGGGTTTACTCGATGATTGGTATGAATAAAGTGATTGGTATTAACAACGAGGATTTAAACACACTTCAAATATTAGGGGTTGGACTTGTTACCCTTTCATCAAAAGAATCAAATGATAATATTGATGTATTCTTACAAAAGGGTATAGGTCGGTCTCTCATTCAAAATATCATTGAGTTATATAAAGATGAGATCCTACAAAAAAGGAATGGAAAATCATTTTTTCCCTTAGAAGAATTCATGGTCTTCATAAATTATTTTAAATCCTTATCAAATGAGATTTTAATTATTATTTATATAGATGAAAAAGAAAGTGCTCATGTTTATCCTCAATTGTATCTCCATTCAAAAAAAATAATGAAGAGATACAATGAGAATCACGATATTGAAGAAATTATATCTATTTGTGAATCTACCGTTGAGATTCCACGAATAGATGGTGTTATTGGTGTTTTTATTGTCGATTATGGGGGATGTCCGTTATATACAAAAGTTATGGGGATTAGAAAAGATATAATTGATGGTGAAGTACAAATTGGCGGGTTTATTTCAGCATTATTTTCCTTTTCTCAATTTGTAATTGGAAAAGAAAGTGGGGGAAAACTAAGAGAAATCAATTTTGGGAATCAGTCCTTTTATACAATTACGGAAAAGAAAGTCATAATTGCTTATTTGATTGAGAAAATGACCCCCTTACTTAAAAGATATATGTATATAATCGCTGAAGAGTTTGTAGGTAGATATAGAAAGGTTCTTAATAGTTTTGATGGAGATATTGCTCAATTTGGTAGTTTTGAAAATATAATAAATGAATATTTAATTATTTGAAAAAGGTTAACAAAAAATGATAAGTGAAAGTGATAGTAGCAAACAAACTGTATCTGTAGTATTATTTGAAGTTGAAAGGGAGCAATTTTGTATTGATTTATTGACTGCTCGAGAAATAGTTCCTAAAGGTCAAATTAGGAGATTACCCCAAACGTTTGATTTTGTAGAGGGAATATATAACTACCGAGGAGACATTATTTATGTAATCAATATTGCTAAAAAATTAAAATTATCTGAATTTAAAACCCTAAAAATGAAAGGTATAGAAGAGCAAGATGAAACCGGTTCTAATAATTATATCATGATTGTTAATATTAATAATATCAATACAGGATTCTTAGTAGATCGTATCTTAAATATATCCCATATAAAAGCAAATTCAATAGTAGGATTAAGTCCAATATTTGAAACAAGCATTAGTATTGAATATATTAAAGGGATTGTAAAATTTGACGATCGTCCTAGAATTTTGCTTGATGTGGAAAAAGTTCTTACTGAAGCAGAACAAGTTCAAATTCAAAAAGAATTAAATAAATAAAAAAATGGGAATAAAAATGGCGGATGATAAAAAAAGAGTACTAATTGTGGATGATGCTCAATTTACTCGAAATATTTTAAAAAATATTATGAGTAAAACGGGTTATGTTGAAATTGTTGGAGAAGCCTCAAATGGTAAAGAAGGGATTGATTTATTTAAAAAATTAAAACCTGATATGATTACCATGGATTTAGTAATGCCTGAAAAGGGAGGAATCGAAACAATTGAGGAGATATTAAAGATAGATCCTAAGGCCTTAATTGTAGTAGTTTCTGCCTTAGGACAAGAAGCATTAGTTCTTGAAGCTGCCAAGAAAGGAGCTAAAGATTTCATTCAAAAACCCTTCAAAACCGAGCAAATTTTAGAAGTCCTTGAAAGAATATTAAAAAAAAAAGCATAATAAACAAAATTTGAAAAAATCAATTAATAGGTGTTCACGTGTCTGTATCTAAGGACGATATTAAACTTTTCATAAGTGAAGCAGAAGATTTAATACAAAAAGTCGAAGATGAGGTCTTTAAATTAGAAAAAAATCCAAATGATATGAAACCCGTACAGGAACTTTACTTTGCATTTCATACATTAAAAGGTCTCACAGCGATGGCGAGTCTTAATAATGCTTCAAAGTTTTGTCATTATTTTGAGTCGTTTTTAGATAAAACAAAAGATAGTCAGATTGATGAAAACCAACAAGATGATTTTATAAGATTATTATTTGATAGTCTAGATTTACTACGGTCAATCTTGAAAAGAGTAAAAAAAGGTGACATGTCCGATATTGACGAGAATTTTTTAATTTCAATTAAGGATAGTTTCGATGAATTTGAAACGGGAGCCGAACCAGAATTATCTTTAATAGTTCCAATTGCTCCTGATAAATTTATAAAAATCATAGATGATAAAAAGAACCTGATTTATAAGATTTACATTAGGCTTCAACCTACATGCGTCTTTAAAAAAGTGAGATTATTCATTATTTTTAGAGCATTAAACGAAGTTGGACAAATATTTTTTAGTAAACCTTATCCTGAGATTTTAGAAAAAGGAGATATTAAAGTCGATTTTGAAATCTATTTTCTAACTCAGAAAAAAGACAATGATATAATGAAAATCTTAGATGAAATTTTGGAAATTGAAAATAAAGTTATCACGATATTAAAGGATGATGAGATTAAAACTTTAATTGATAAAGATATTTCAGATTGGTTTAAAGGAGCAAAAAAACCAGAAATAAGTTCTAAAGTTGAAAAAAAACCAAAAACCAAAATAGAACCAAGTAAAGTTAGAGACATTTCACGAATAACGGGTACTTTTGAAGATGAAGGAAAGATAACTAGTGTAAAAGTTGACATTAATATATTGGAAGAATTAATGAATTATTTTAGTGAATTAGTAATTTCTAAGAATCAAATTACTCAACTTTTAAAAAATAAAGGGGACCAAGAATTAGTTCACATCTTTGACGAGATGGATAAACCCTTTCTTGAAATTCAAGAAATTCTCTTCGATCTTAAACTTATTCGAGTTGAATCTACTTTTAGAATTTTTCGAAGATTAGTACGTGATGTTGGAAGAGAAGTGGATAAAAAAGTTCAATTAATATTAGAGGGTACAAACGTGGAAATTGATAGAAAAATTCTGGAAGAATTAAACGCCCCTTTGATACATTTATTAAGAAATGCAATATATCATGGAATAGAAACACCTAGTGAGAGAAAAAAGAAGAAAAAAGATGAAACTGGAACGATAAGACTTGCAACGCTAAGAAGGGCAGGTATGATATATATCGAGGTTGAAGATGATGGAAGAGGAATTGATTATGAGACAATTCGTAAAAAAGCTGTTGAAAAGAACTTCTATTCAAAAGAAGATGCTAGCGAACTCAGTGATGAGGACCTAAATAAAATCATTTTAATGCCGGGATTTTCAATTCTTGAAGGAGCAGATCAAATATCTGGGAGAGGAATGGGATTAGCAATAGTTGCTGAAAAAATTAAAGAATTAGGGGGTTCATTTACAATTCATTCCGAAAAGGACGTTGGCACGACCTTTAGGTTGATGGTTCCATTTACAAGGGCGATTCTTAATGCCCAATTAATAAAAGTTTCTGGAGATTTATTTGCAATACCTACAGAAAATATTAAACAAATATATCTTTATAATAAAGCTTTAGTAGAATATGTAGGAGATACTGAATATTACAAGTTAGATGCGGATTTAATACCAATAATTTATTTAAACCGTTATTTAAAATTCGATAAAGATCATTTACTAGAAGAATCTGACTCAAAAATAGCTATTTGGGTTAAGAAAGATGAAAATATTTCAGCAGTATTTGTAATGGACGATATCCTACAACAAATGAATGTCGTCGTAAAACCTTTCAAGTTTAGTTACTCAGATTTCTATAATATATTGGGCTCAACTATAATGTCAGATGGTTCGATATGTTTAATATTAGATGTCTTGAGTATTATTGCATCTTATATCACTGAAGATAAATTTTCTAAACTAACTAGTATACAATAAAAAAAATTAAAGAAAAGTAAGAGTAGATAAAAAAATGGGATTTAAAAATATAACCCAGATGGAATTGAAGATTAAGCAAGGACCAAGTTTTCTTGGAATTCCTCAAAAAGTTGTAGGACAAATTCAAAAAGAAGAAGTAAAAGTGGGTTTAACAACAGCAAAAATGTTAACTGAAGTAAAACAATTGTCCGAAATTATCATAGAAAATGAAGAGGTCTTAGAATTCAATCTTCAACATGAAGGAAAAATGAATAGCGTGGAAGGTTATGGAAATATCTCAATATTTAATAATTCTGATAGAGATAGAATTTGGGATACTCGAATTCAGTTTTCCGGAACCGAATTTAGTAGTTTAGAATCTGAAAATGACATGAATTTAGGAATTTTCGAACCAAAAACCAGTAGAAATATAAAATATAATCTTATAGATGCAGAAAAGCTTCCAGATCTCTTAAAAATTAGAGAAAATATCGAGATTATCGAAAATGATGTCTTAATTTTCCGAGATACTGAAGAAGGCTCTAAAGAAAAAAATCATTTACTTCTTTTTGGTAATGAAAATCAAGTTAGGTTTATATTAAATATAGAGAATATTTCAAAAAATACAATTACAAATATTGATTTAAAAAAAACTATATCAAAAAGTTTTTATGGACTACGATTTGAAGGAGAAACAGATAAATATTTAAAAATCAGTGGGAATAATCTACAATGGAGCATTAAAGAGATTAGACCTCGTCAAAAAATCACATTATCATTTATAGCAAAAATAACTCCTAAATCCAAGGAAAACGTGAGGACTGGGAAAATAGATGTTTCATATACTTTAAAAGATCATGTTATATCTGGAGTAAAGGTTAATAATTTTTGGGCATACTCCCACGCGATGCATTCAATTGATAAAATAGAAAAAGATGAAACTCCTAATACGTGGGCTTGCTCATTAACATTTAAAAATCAAAGTAGTTTTCCAATGAGACTTAATTCCATTTTAGTCACTGATAAATCAAATCAAGAGAAATATCTTGATTTAGATTTAACACCAAAAGATAGAGAAGTGATTATAAAACCTGGTGAACGATATAATTCAAAAGTTTGGGAAATTTCAGATGAAAATGAACCAAGATTTTCAAGAAAATTAGAATATTATGTTAACTATAAACTTGAAGAAAATACTGATGTTATTCTACGAATTGATGATGATATATTTAAAATCGTTGGTATTAAGATAAATAAAAAGATGTCGGAGCAAGAGATTAAATCTTTTGAAGAATCAACAATTCATGTTAATATTAAACTAGAAAATATGGGAACGATCCCTCTGAAAGGAATAGTAATTAAAGAATCCATTCCGGAAGATTTTTTACCTCCATTTAACATTTCTGACTATAAATTTTTAAACTCAACGGGAGAATTAGATTCAAATAATTTTAATTTAAAAATTAGTCCTGAGGATGAAAACGCTTCAAAACCTCATGTAATAGAAATCAGTAATAAAAGTGAATTATCTAATGTCATCAATACTAATGATTTCTTTGAAGTGAATTATTCTTTTAAAGCAATTTCTCCAGATAATAAAAAAGACTATAAATTTCCCCTTGAAGTAAAATCATTTTATCACAAATTCAAGGCTGATGAAGAATTAAAGGATTTTAAATTCGAAGATAAAGCAGATTTAAAAGTGTTTTACATTAAAGAAGAAGCATTAGCAAAAACAGAAGAAGCCCCAACATTGAAGATTGCCCATAAGCGTCGTAAAGCTTCCATTGGAAAAGAAATATTCCCAGGAAAGAATCATGACGAATTTGCAATAGTTATTAATGTAAGTAATAAATCAAATGTAGAACTCACGGA
>JBHLME010000240.1:0-3417 GCA_048938445.1 Promethearchaeota archaeon
TAGGACTTTGAGAATAAGAATTATCTTTTTCAAACTCAAGGATTTCTTTTATGTTATGGAGTGCTGTTGACTCCAAGTCAATTACAGTATACCCTACGGTGAAAATCTCTAAAGCATGGAGATGTTTCACATCAACATAAGGAAATATTACTAAATTTTTCTGTTGAAAAAAGAGAATATTTAAGAATTCGGGGCGGATAAAATCAGTTCCAGTATCCATATCCTCACCAAAGTAATTAAAATTTATTCTTTAAAATAATTGATCAATACTATCAATATAAGATCTTTAAAGCATTTGATAACATTTTTTCCCTGTAATGCTTCGGTAGGATATACAATATATGTCCCATCAGGATATTTCTCTTGTAAGGGAAGCCCTAAATGAAGCTTAAAATCTTTAATAGAAATTGTTTTGTCTAGATCACGTTTATTGAGTTGAATTAAGTAAGGAATTTCTTTCTTTTTTGCAAAACTAACTAATTCACGAAAACTTCTCTTATTTTGCTCGATTTTTTCAGGATCTGAATCACCAATAAACATGATGCCATCAGCACCATCTAATACGTATTCACGGGTTGAAAGAAACCTCTCTTGTCCTGTACAGGTTACCACATGGGTTATAATATTAAAATATAAATCTTGAAAGGAGAATTTAAATAATAGATAAAGTGAATCCTCCCATAAAGTCCTTCCTTCAGTGGTCTCAATTGAGTATCCTCGAGTAAGTTTAAGTAGATCAAACTTTTCTTTCAAGCGAAAAAAATTGGTTGTTTTTCCACTTTCTCCTGGACCCCAATACACAATCTTGAACTGGATCATGTTATCCGAATCGTTGAAGTCAAAATCTTCACTCACTTCAACCTTAACCTTTCCAAATTTATTCGGATTACTTTGCTTTAATTCCATGTAATCACCTGAAATATCTAATATTAAGAAATTGTTCCAATTTTATCTGAAAATATTTGTTTCTTTAATTCTTTAATGTGTTCTTTGATATCTTTCTCAGGCATTTTTAAAACATGTTTTACTTGCTCGTTCTTTTGGATTTCTTCTTTTATCTTCTTAGCAAAATTACTCATCTGAAGGAACATGACACCTAAATTCACATCATTATCGGTTAATAATACGATAAGAATGTCCCTCTTTCCTTTCTTTTGCAGTTCTATGTTTCCAATAGATTTGACGAATAATCGCATATCGCTATAAATAATTGTTGCTTGTTCTAATGATTCGGTTTCAAAGAAGTCTTGACCTTGTCTTGCGACGCCATACAATGCAGCACCAATTGAACTTAAATCCCAATAATTCAACTGGCGATCAAATCGAGAGTCAATAGCAATTATTTTAGCATCTTGATCGATTGCTATTAGTCCATAGATATACCCTTTTCGAGTTAATTTGCCGTATTGATATCTGATATCATCTAGAACTTCAGTTATCTTATTTTGATATAAAATTTTTGGTATATGGTTTATCATTTCCTTTATTTCCTTAAATAATGATTTTGTTAGAAGAAGATAGAATGAGATCTATTTAAAGAAAAAAATCATAACTATTTGGTTTTTATTTTAAAAAAAAATTATTCTAATTCAATGATTTTACAAAAAGTATACCATTTTAGCTCTTTATTGAAAGTTTCTTTATAGCCAAATTTACGGCATAATCCAATGGCTGCAGGATCATCAGTATAATACACAATTGAGTCATAACTTATTCCTAACACAAAATCTTCAAAAAATTTGAAAAACTGCTTTCCATAACCTCTTCCTCTGTACTCTTTCTTTAACCAGAGTTCATGTAGTTCAATTATATCTCTCTTTCCACCAAATAGTGACTCCAATATAATTATGTCTGATTTTTCTCGAGATAGACCTTTTCGATGTTCTCTTGTACTTGATTCATGCCAAATTACCCATCCAACAATTTTTTGATTCTCTTTCCAAGCTATAAGATGAGATGGATTTTCTTTTATAAGATCTACTTCTGTAGTATCCAATTCACTAATATTACTAGAGAGGATATAATCCTTTCTGAATTTATTTAAATCATAACTAAATGCCTGTAAGTTATAACCAACTATAAAATCCATAAAATCAACTTATTGCATCAAAATTTCATATTAGGTGAAATTTCACTTATGTCAATTTATGATTTTTTTAGTAATAATAGTTATTGAAATAAGAAAATGACGTTAAATTTATTATAAAAATTTTAATTGTGAGTTTTTTGTTAAGCTAAGTTCCTTTTCATTTGAATATGAATTTAATTTTATCATTACGTTTGATATTTTAACATATTCTCCATCAGTTAGCAATTTTACAAGTTCAACTGCTTTTATATCCCATATATTAACTTTAATTGAATCAGAGCTATCAGTAAGAGTTATTTTTAACAAGAAAGTCTTGGATCCACTTTTTAAGGTAATTTCTTTGAATTCCTCAACACGAACAATCCCTGATACTGATCTAATAAATCCTTGCTTTCCAAAGAGCTCTCCTATTGAGCGTTTTGATGATGTTCTATCTCTAGGAGCTGATGTTATTGATTCTTTTTTTGATTCTTTTTCTTCAAGTAATACTATCTTCCCTTGGTGACTAAGATGGACTTCAATCTGCTGATTTGACCCTACCTTTGAATACCCCCCAATAATTTGAACCATAACACCTTTTTTAAATAGGTCATTTTCTATAATTTTCGTTTGATCTCCCCATAATACTACTTTAATACAACTAGTCTCATCATCTACCTCAAAGGTTCCCACTCTTCCCGGTGATCCATCTTTCCGTACAAAATCTCGAATTCCAAATATATCTGAAATATTCCCTTTAATGACAATATTTTGCATTCCTTCAATTATTTCCGAGATTTTTATTAAAAAGTCATTATAATTTATAGATTCGCTCTTTATGCTATTGCACATGTTTCCATCTTCAGGAGAAGATATAGTAATTCCGTGTTCTTTTGCTATTAAGTAAAGAATCGCATCCTTTGACATCAATCCCTGAAATTCAGTAATTTTCTTTTGAATCTGACTCTTAATCTCTTCATCATTAAATCCAGCATTCAATAAAAGGTGATAAATCTCTTCAGCTTTTTCAACCATAATGCTAAAATCTATTTTTTTTAGATGTTTCTATATTTAAAATTCGTTAATTTAACATTTTTTTCAAATAATTGGGAGTTAATCCTATTTTGTTCCTCGTTCGATGAAATGCATATGCAGAACAATGAAATAATGCTCTTATATTAGCTTGTTTTAATTTTTCTGTCTGATTTTTATCTAAATGGTCAGTTATAAAAATAATAATTGCTAATTGAGTCATTAGTTGTGGCCAAAAGCATAATATTTTTAATTTCTCTTTTAATATTGAAGCGTTTATTTTAGCTCTTTGATAATCAAATATAGGAGCTAATCTA
>JBHLME010000241.1:0-3416 GCA_048938445.1 Promethearchaeota archaeon
ATTATTTCAGTTAATATATAAATTAATTTTATCTCTATTTATTAAAGCTTATTTATAATAAATACGTAGTACTAGTATATTATATCAAAAAAATAATTAGATTACTAAGTCATATTGTAAAATAAACAGACCAAACAAAAACATGTCAGTAAAATTCAGAAATTTCATAACCAGAATCGGAAAACAAAGTGAATTTAAACCACTAAAGAATTCTTTAAAAAATTCTTTGAAAAAGGATAGTATTAGGAAATATAAAAATTACCCTCGATTGCTCGAAATAATGAAAACTAATTGGCCAAATTACCAATCACAATCTAGAATATCGCATCTTTTAAAAGATCACTTTGAAGAAATATTTGGTTTTTTATTAAATACGATTTTTCCTTTCAGAAAGGGTGGTTTGAACTTGGAGGACCCCGAAGCACCGACTCCGGTTGATTTTAAACTAGTCTATAAATATCATTATAATTTAAAAGAAATTGAAGTAATCAAGGATGTTATACAGGAGTTGAACATCGAAACAACTGTTGATGGTGTATTAAAAAGACTATTTATATTTGCAATCAGTTCAATGGAACCGTTAATTGAAGAAATTTTTCAAAGACCTTTTGCATTTCAATACTCTAATATCGATTTGGAAGAACATCCAAATGGGGAAAAAGAAGTTATAGCGATCATTTCTGGAAGAGAACAATAATCTCTCTCTTATTAAACAAGGAAAAAATTGAGATTTATTCCTTTAATAAATAGTATAACAATGCTTTAATTGTATATAATCGATTTTCTGCTTGATCATAAACTATCGAGTGTTTTCCATCAATCACGGCATCATCTGCTACGATATTTCTCCTAATAGGAAGGCAATGCATGAAAATTGAATCGGAATTAGACAATTTTAAATATTTTTCATTAATACGCCATTTTTCTCGAAAAGGCAATCTTAATTTTTTTTCTTCTTTGGGCTTTCCATACTCTTTCCGTGACCCCCAACTCTTCACGTAAATAACGTCAGCATCACCATAAGCTTCATCGATCTCGTTTGAAACATTAAAGGATCCTCCAGATTCTCTAGTATTATTTTTTGCTTGATTAATGATCTCCTCATCTAAATCAAAATTTTCAGGATGAACTAATGTTACATCCATCCCATATCTCGTTGAAATTAAGACTGTTGAATTAGGGACACTTAAAGGTAATGGATTTGGATGATATGCCCAAGAGATTACAATTTTTTTCCTCCTTACATCTTTCTTTTTTTCTTGGATCGTAAAAATATCCGTTAAAGCTTGAAGAGGATGATATTGATCATCTTCAAAATTAATGATAGGAACTTCAGACCAATGAGAAAATTCACGTAATATTCTATTTCCTTCTTTATATTTCCAATCCACAGCATTAGGAAAAATTCTTATTCCAATAATATCATAATACTTAGATAAAACTATAGCCGTGTCTTTTTCAGATTCAGATTGATAACCAATCCATGAATCTTTTATACTATTAAATGTGGGATGCATCCCAAGTTGATAAGCAGCAACTTCCGTGGAATTTCTTGTTCTTGTAGATGGATTATAGAAAAACATGCATATCGATTTTCCATCTAAGGTTTTATTATATTTTTTAGGATTGATTTTTATCTCTTTTGTAAGCTCTAATACTTTATCTAAATCTTTTTTCTCCCAATCTTGGGTACTAATTAAGCTCTTTTTTATTTCTTTATTTGAAGACATTAAGGCGAATTCATAAAATTTTTTTTATTAAATTGAATTAATGAAAATTATAAATTAGAATTCTTTATATATGAATCTTTTCATTATTTATTGAATTCATAAAAAAATCTTCATTTAGTTAAATAAGATCCTAAATCTAAAGTTTCATCTCCACGCTTCACTTGAATTTTACTCTTTATACCTTTAACCTTGCGTTCTAACATGATTATAACATCTAATGGAATTCTTCTTGGAAGGTTTCCTTGGGACGTAATAGCAATGAGATAATCAATATTTTCAATGACATCTGGACTAATTAATTCATTAAACATTACTTGGTACACGGCTGGTTCTTTATCCTTTAAATTATTAAAATATGAATATGCATCGGGTTCAAGGACGACTTTTAAAATAAAATCAACTTTTTCATATATAGAATTCGATCTTTGTTGAGTTGCTTCACTTCTTTTTTGAGCTTCCATTAAAGCTTTCAGTTTCCTCATTCGAATTACGTCTAGTTCATGCTGTTCCATATCCTTACCGTTTTCGTTCATATTTTAATACCTCTCAAATAAGTAAATGATGTTTAGATTAATAATTTTTCGAAGTTAATATTAGTCCTAATTAAATATTTTAAAGATATTTTTGCCATAATTATCTTTTAAATTAAATTTATTAAAAAAGAATGGTCCCCTCCGCCGGCTTTGATCCAGCGACATCTCGGTTTCGGCTGACGCATTCTCATCGATTTTCCAAGAAAATCTCAAAGCGCGAAATGTGTTCTACAGCCGAGTGCTCTTCCGGGCTGAGCTAGGAGGGGTTAATATTATAACGACATATGATAATATTAATATACTCATAAATTAAAAGAAAAATTTATTTTTTTCGATTTTAACATAAAGAATGGATAATAAATTAACTAAAATTTTTGTTATTCAATAATTATTGTAATTTTTTAATACGTGGTTATATTATATACAGTTTCTATTCTTATTTTTTCCTTATTAAATTGGTTTATTTTGCATCTGATTTAAAAAAATATATTAATAAATTTATAACAATTAATCCGATACTCATTATTAATAATATATAACTTCCTGTAAATGTTGTAAAATTAGTAAAAAGACTAGGTCTGGAATAAATTGCAATACATAAAATTGATAAAAACAAATAAATTACACTGCCTATTATCCCCATAATTGCTGAAATTTTATTTTTAACTTGCCAAGAAAATATATTTGAAATTAATAGTAATGGAGCGGCTACAAAATAATCTATAATTAATCCTAAAGTTAGCGATATAAGAATGGCACATAAAATCATATTGATATAAATTAAAGATAGAATCGTAGTTTTTTTTAATTCTATTTCTTCTTTATTTTGTTTTTTTCCTTTCCTGTATATATTCAATCCAATGTGCGTGTTTAGTAAACCAAACCAGCACATCATCATGTAAATTTCCCATGTGAAATGGAAAGTAGCTATTCCACTTAAAGGAATGATCCATACAAACAATAATAATACAACAGTGATAAAATCTCCAATAAAACCAAAGATTACTGCAGATTGATCCATGTAGAAAACCGTTAAGCAGAGAGATATTATAATAAAAGGTATGCTTAAAAAAATGTAATATGGAAATACCGGACCTATTATTGGATTTATTGGATAAAAAAAGTACCATATAAAAATTGAAATGATAATTAA
>JBHLME010000120.1:0-13834 GCA_048938445.1 Promethearchaeota archaeon
TTACAGAGAAACGAATGTGCTTTATTGTCCTATTACAATGATCTTTCATAATTTTTTTAGTTAATCTTTTTAATCTTCTTGTCTACTTTTATATCCCTAATGATGGTATCAAGATATTGTCCATTTTCATCTTTTTCATACATCTTTACTACATCCCAGATATTTAACAATGCGATACTAACTCCCATTAAAGCCTCCATTTCCACACCTGTTTTCGCATTGCTCTTAACGGTACAAGATGCTTTGATAGACGTTTGATTTTCAATTTCTATGTCTAAAGAAACATTATTTATTGGTATGGGATGACATAATGGAATTAAATCCGGCACTTTTTTGACTGCATTAATACTTGCGATCTTAGCAATAGTAATTACATCTCCCTTTTGTATATTTTGTGCCCTAATTCTTTCTATTGTTTCCTTTTTTAGAGAAATTTTACCAGATGCCGTTGCAATTCGAAGAATTGTTTCTTTTCCAGAGATATCAATCATATCAATAAAGAATTAAAACCTAATACGTTTGATTTTTTCATACATATCGATTGAGTTAATTAATTATAACTATTTTAAATAATTTCTTCAAATAAATAAGAAATCAAAAATAAGAATAATATACATTTACCATGGCACGTCTTTAATTCCTAAGTAATATCCAACGCTACTACCTATAATGGTAATTGAGGGTGTTAGAATTAATACAAAAATGATAATATTAATATCAGGAACCCAAAATAATCCAGGTGCAATTAATCCTGGAATAGATATAAAAATGAGAACAACAATAACAAAATCAAGTTGATCGACAATCCAAAAAGGCATTCCACTTTTGATATCTTTTCTTCGTTTAAAAAAACTCCCTATTAAATCACCTATCCCTGTACTATAAGAACAAATTATAATCCTGATGAGAAGAGAGATTAGACCAATAGGAAAGGGCCCTCCAATGAAGTAATATTGATAATAAATTAGACTATTGTAAAGTACATATAAATCGGCATCAATTGCTAATTGATAAGCAGGACCAATGAATTGCCATAAAATGAAAAATAAAAGAAAAATTCCTATAGATATGGGTATCCCAAAATAAATTGGTCCTTTTAATAATCCATTCCATGTTTTATGATCTCCGAAAATTCTTCGTCCATCTTTCCAGACTTTACCCCCATCGATAGGTTTTCCCCCACCAAAAAAGACCATTGACGCATTTGAAATATAAGCTGGGGCAATTAACAAAAAAGAAAAGACAAGGATTGCAAGCCAATCTGACCAAGTAAATAACAATGATATTATTATAAAATGAATAAAGATTAAAATTCCGCAGAGAAATGCCAGATAAACGGCAATTTTTTCATATCTTATCTCTGTTTGTGTTAATGTTGTTCTATTTTTCAATTTAATATGTCACTCATTATCATAAAAATATTACATTGAATTATTATTCGCATTAAATCTTTTCTTTATATTATCGATTAGAATAAAATGTCAAGAATTTTAATGAGGTAATTAAATAAAGCACGGATTAAATTTAAAGACATTTAACATCTGTAGCTTTAAAATTTATAAAAACTTCTGTATTTGGTTTTAAATCCAATTTATCACGAGAGACCTGAGTTATTGTCGACAAAAATTGTTTAGATCCACAATTAACTATTACATGACAAATATTTCCTAGTTCTCTAACCTCTTCAACTTCTCCTTTGAATAAGTTAAGAGAACTCACATTTTCTGGCGGATTTTTTGCAATAATGACACTCTCAGGATGTATGCATACCTTTACCTCGCCTTCCCTCTGATCAGAAGCTATGATAGAGAAATCATTGATTTTAATATGATTTAATCCTGTCTTTTTATCTAGATGCGCGTTACCAATAAAAATATTTTCATATCCAACAAAATGTGCTGTAAATTCATCCTTGGGAGATTTAAAGATTTCATCTGGAGTTCCGATCTGAGAAATTGTTCCATTTTTCAAGACAGCAATTCGATCAGCATATTTAATAGCCTCAAACCGATCATGAGTGCTCATTATTATCGTTTTGTCCTTATCTTGTTTAATTTTTTTGATAAAATCATCTAGTAATTTATGATTCATCTGGTCAAGATTTGCAGAAACTTCATCTAATAAATATATTTCAGGTGAAATAATAAAATTCATGGCTATTGCAACACGTTGCATTTCACCACCAGATAATGAACGCGCATTTTTTCTTTCCATCCCTTTTAAACCAACAGTTTCAATGATTGAATTCACTTTTTCTAAAAAATTTTCATATTTTATTCCCCTTACTCTTAATCCATAAGCAATATTATTAAAAACAGAAGTGTTTCTAACTACGGGTTTTTGTCTTACATAAGAAAATTTTCTCCTAAAATTTACTTTATTTTTCCTTGATAAATGTGAGAGTTCCATACCATTATAAAGAAAATTACCACCTGTTGGATTTTCAAGTAATCCTAATATTCTTAATAAAGTAGTTTTTCCACTTCCATTAGGACCAATTACTACAAAACATTCTCCTTTTTGGACGCTAAAACTAACATTTGAAAGTACATTTATTTCATGCGTGTCCTTTGAATAAAATGTTTTTGAAAGATCTCTGACTTCTATTAATCCTATATTTAATCACCTCGTGTCTGTAAACGTGTCAATAAATAGTTTGTTATGAATGCAAGTGTAATTAATATCACTCCTAGAGCAATTGCCATTCCAAATTCACCTTGACGTGTTTGGAGTACTATAGATGTTGTAAAAGTTCTTGTTTCCCATCTGATATTCCCTCCAACAATCATAACCGCCCCCACTTCTGAAATTGCTTGACCAAAAGCGACAAGAAATCCTGCTATTATTGACTTTTTTGAGTGAATGATTAATTGCCCCCATAATTGACGTTCGTTGGCACCTAATGAAAGAATGGTTTCTTTCAAATCAGCATCAACACTCTCTATAGCTGCTTTTGATGTACCAGTTATAATTGGAACTGCTAAAAGAAATTGGGCTATAATCATAGCTGTTGTTGAATAAAGAAGCCCTAAAGATCCAAATAATCCATTTCTTGAAAGAAGTAAATAAACTAATAATCCCATGACTACCGGAGGAAATCCCATAAATGTGTTTATAAAATTGGTTAATTCCTTCTTTCCCCGAAAATCTCTTAATCCGAGAAATGATCCCACAGGTAACGCAACTACTGCTGCTAATATGGTAGATGTTAGAGAAACTCGAAAGGATACAGCGATAACCCCCCATATTTCAGGATCAAAAGTAAAAATTAAAATTAATGCTTCTAAAATTCCATCGATTATTTCATTAGCCATTATATAATCTCATCTTTGATTTTTTAAAAATAAAATGAAAAAAAAAATTTATATTCCAATAATTAAAAATTAAATTCCATTTGAAAATATGCCCAAGTAGCTACTTCAGTTGCGGTCGTGGTGCAACTAGTTGTTGTATCACAAGTTCCAAAATCACCATGAAATAAGACTTCATTATTTTTGGTATATGAATTTATTAAAAGTTGTCCTAAATTAGATGTAAGAAATCCAACGAATCTACAGGCAGAATTATATTTTACATAAGGATATAACGCTGGATTGACAGGAATGACACCATAGGGATTTAATAACATATCCTCTCCAGTAATAGATTCTGCTAGTATGTCCAATGAGGTGTAAGTATCATTAAAGGTAAGCCAGGTACCTCTATCAACTAAAGTATAACCTTCATGAGCAGGATCAACATCTTCCCAGGTCATTAGTAAAGTATCTGCCATACCTTGTCCTGTTTCTGTATAAGTATTTGGATCCATAGCCCATTCTGTTGATGCAACAACACCAATTAATGCCCATAATTCTTTTTCTTTTGAATGAGTCCCTGAATTGTCTCCTCGGGAGTAAAATGTCATATTATCAGCATTCATCGCGTCATACAATTTAGTCATCACGGTAATAATATTATCACCTGGTTGCAGATTAGCGGGATTAGAAGTATGCCCAACAATTATAAAATCGTTATACATAACGCAAGCTCTATTTATTCCATATGCAATACCATCCACGCCAAGACTTGCATTGACAAAATCATCTTCCCTTGTTCTCGAATGAACTAAAATAACATCTACATTGCCATCTTTTCCATATTGAATTGCAGTACCAGTACCCACTGAAAGAACTGAGACTTGAATTCCAGTTCTTTGAGTAAATATAGGCAAAAGGTAATCTAATAATCCCGAATCGTAGGTGGAAGTAGTTGTAGCCAGTGTAATACGTTGTGGATTTTGAGCATTCAAGTAATCAATTACAAAAAACGTTCCAATTGAACTTCCTGCAATAACAACAGCTATTATGGTTAAAGTTATTTTATGTTTGTTAAGAGTTTCAAGTATAGGTTTACGACTTGACATTTTTTTATAATTAAGATTTATTTTAGATATATTAGATAAATAAAAATAATATTTAAGCGTTATGTACATCTGGTGATATCGATCTGATTTTTCATTTTTTTGTTTAATTTGTTTATAAAAAATAGTCCAACTCTAGGTTAGGAAATACTATAATTTTTTTGAAAAAAATTAAAATCAATAAATTTTAAGTTAGAATGAAATAAAATTGGTTGATATTAACAACTTAAATCTATAAAATGCCTGTAATTTTCTTTAAAATCATCTCTTTACGCACTTGTCCAAATTCAAGATCTCGTCTTTCAATAACGATATTAATATTTTCAATCAATCGATCGGCAAAATATTCAAATGAAAAGGGAAAATCAGAATTTACCTTAAAATATTTCTTTAAGAACACTTTTATCAATTCTATTTTATGTCTTGGCTCGTCCATTTCAAAAATCCCTGGATCAGTGTCTAATAAAGAGCAACAAATCCAGGCTAAATCATCATGGAAGTTTCCTTCATAAGATTCTTCAAAATCCATCCCATAGATAATGTTTGTCGAGGGATTATAAAGAAAATCCCTTAATCGTGTATCTCCCTTGTTGAAAACAATAAATCCATGTTCATTATTTCTGCTGATAAGGTTATTTTTATGTAGTAGTGCCACCCATTTTGCTAAATTTTTAATTCCAAGCTTTATTTTTCTACGAATCTGATGCTTAATTTCTTTTAAAGAGGTTATATTTTTTAAATTATTATTTATATAATTAGTTAGGTTAATTCCGTTAACTTTTTCCATGAGAATATAAGGTTTTTTGAAAAATAGCACTTTAGGAACAGTTAGATTCTGTTTTTCTAATTTTTTTAAAGCATTATATTCAATTTCGGTAAATTCTGTCCTAAATAACTTTAAAATAACTACTTTTGGAAAATTTTCTGGTTTTTTCTTAAATATTAACTCAAATACGATATTCTTTTTACTCGTGAGACGGTTTAATAAAAAATCATTCTCTCCATCAATCAGTTCGGGAATTTGATCACTAAGATCATTAATTATTTGTTCCTTAATTTTTTGTGGATCCATCTCAATCTTCTTAAGATTCTTAGGTATTAAAAAATTGATATGTTATCAGAATATTTGAATGAACATGTTCAGCATTAAGAATAAATGGGTTATGAATTATTAAAAATATAAATAAAAACTTAAAAAATATATTTGTCATGATGAGCGAGAAAAATCATAATTACAGGTTAGGAATTTTATATGGTATTGGCCCAGAAACCGAAATGCTCACTCAAAAGTTCGTTGGTCATCTTATTAATTCTGATGATTTTTGTAAATCATGTGAAAACTTAGAGCTGGATATAAAATGCGATAAATGCAGAGAGCATTTACCAAGTTATTCAAGCTCTATATATCTTTATGAACAAGTTGGTAAGAACGTGCCCGATTTTATAGAAGATCCTGAAGAATTTTTACCTAAGAACTTCCCTCCAGTTGATTTTCTACTCATTGTAGGCATTCATCAAGATTTATTAGGGGGGCTTCCAGAATATTTAAAAGATAAAGGAGTAAAAGCTGTAATCGTTCCAATCGAAGACCCGAAATGGGTGCCTCCAGGGCTTCAATCCCAAGTATTAAAAGATTTTGAAGCATATGGAATTCAAGCGGCATTTCCTAAGCCTTTTTGCGCTTTAAGTAAAGAATATAATAATAATAACAAGGTTGGATATCATCTCACTGAAAAAAATAATTACATTCACACGTTCATCGATTATTTTAAGATTGGCGTGCCCATCGTGTCCTTTTTACTGACCAAAGATGGAAAAGCAATTGAAGATAGATGCGTCATACAATCTGCTCCGTGTGGATCCACCTATTACATCTGCCAGCAATTAAAAGGAAAATACATTGAAAATAATGGAACCTCCTTGAATGAAAAAATAAGCAAGGCGCATCATGCATATCCATGTAATGCTTCCATGGACCAAGATACGATTTTAAAAGATTCCTGCCTTCATGTAGGCGGATATCTTGTAAGGAATGCAATACGTCGAGATTTAAAATTAGAAGAGCAAGAAGGGGAAAAATTAACTTACGTGATCAAATAATCCTTAGAGTTATTTATTCATATTTTAAATCGACTCTTCCAAAATATCAACTAAAGGTGTAGATTTTTTTGAAAAATATTCAAAAATTTCTTCAAATATCTTTATTGCGTGGTGATCACCTTTAGGCTTACTTCTAATGATAAAATATGGTCCAAGATCTGTTTCTTGAGATGTATTAAGAAAGAAGGTGAGATATTTATTGTATCTTATCAACATAAAGTTAAATTTTTCAATATCTTGACAAATTAATATTCTTTCCTTGAATTCAGGAATTAACATCATCTCCTTTATTTGGTCATTATCTTCAATATTGCTTAAAAATGATAAATCTGTTATCAAGCTTAGATTTATATCCATGAAGAACTGTTTCATATCCATTTTTTCCGTCAATAAATTATTAAATGAATTTCGTATGATTTCGAGCGAAATTGGAATTGAATTCCACCCTATTAATTTGAGCACCGTCATATTTTCTCCAATATTATTCTTCATAATGTCAATTAATTTATTTCCAAGGTTCATGAATGCCCATTGGTTGCTAAATACTTTGATTCCTTTTAAGTAAGGGATCAATTGAATAAGAAATCGAGGGGGTATCATATCACTGGAGACATGCCCAAAAATCTTTCTTGTTTCATTTAACAATTCAATATTTTTGACTTGTTCTAAGATTAATAATCCAAGATAAGAAAGATAATATTTTTTATCTTGAACATAGATTAAGTTTGAATCCATTAACTTGGTAAGATGATCTTTTACAGTTGTAGTTTTCTCTTCAATCAATTTTGAAGTATCCGTCAAGTTCAAGCCATTTCTATCATGTTCATATGCTTTAATTATTTTAAACGAGATCTCGTTTGAAATAGCACTTAAAACGCTAACTAAATCTGAAACTGATGAATCCACCATCATTAATAATTTCAACTTAATTATTAATAAAAATTTAGGATAAGTTATAAATAAAAAAAATTGAAAAAGTTAACTATATTTTTGCTAACCAAGTTCCTAATTGAGGAAACATACATTCAGGATTGCGAAGTCCAAGGCCAATATCAATATGTGCACTTTCTATGCTGTAGCATTCATCATTTTCGTTTTCGGTTTTTCCATTTACATAGTCTCTCATGATTTGGTCTGCATCGACTAAATCAAGGATGTCCCCTTCAGCGTCTGCAAGGAAACATATCAAGGGCACTTGGATCTTGTCCATGTTATCTGTATAATAGTAATACCCGTCCATATCCCCCGGAATTGGAGGTTCTAACGGGATATTATCAACCATTCCGTTCTTCCAATATTCCCTGATGCATTGATGAACGTAAAAATCTAGATATTGACTTAATGTCCGATAATACATCCTACCCACGCCATATCTGAAAAAGTAATATAAGATTTCCTCGTTAACGTTTGTAATGTCCAAATTTCCAGTATTCTTCATAAAATCCGTCAAGGTTTCTCCTAAAATGTCTGCATCGACGATCAATGATAACATGTTTTGATAAAGCATATCGATTAATTCAATATCCATTAAGGTTCCCATTAGATCCCCCGCCTCTACAATTAAATCCGTGGAAAGCAAGGTCCAAATTAAAACATTATTCATCAAGGCAGGTAACACGGGAATCGCGGCAGGATCTATGCCAATGAAACCTGCAACTGTTTCTGGACCTTCAGTGATACCATTCCTCTCATTAGTTAGAGCATCATATCTTTGAACATGACCATCCGCTCCAAAGGTAGTTCCATGCAAGTACATCATGCTCGTAAGCCCACCAGTACTGTGCCCCCCTATTGCAGGATGCATTCCCGTAATCTCATGAACTTTCTTTACAGCGGCCTTGACATCGTATAGTGCAAAATGATCCATGCTTGTCCCGCCATCTCCTCCCTCGCTTCTCATTTCACCATACCCAATGCCTCTATAATTTCCAAACCATGGATCATAGCCCATTTTCCACAAGTAATAAGCTATACTATAATAAAGCAATGGATCGTCTTTAATTTTTTCATCTCCTACCGCCCAACCCGCAAGATTTTCTGGTAGTGTGATGTCAAATTTTTCTTTCATAGTAGGAGTAGAGTAGGACAAAAATACGTTGATATTACAGCCTAATCCTGGAAAAAGTAATACTGGTTGAGCACCATCATTAAATGTCTCTCCTGGAGCATGATATCTAAATACCTTGACTATAATATTGTCGTCAGTTCTAGCATTAAAAATTTGTCCAATTCCATTATAAAATCCCATATCTTCAACCAATTCGTCAGTCATATCTTTTGTTAAATCATCAGTCATATTCTCAGAATTACCATTTTGTAATGAATAAATTACGCTATTTGTTATTGATAGAGAAAGAAATGAAGAAAATAAAAAAGTGACAACGAATATGGTTGATTTTAAGTTATTCCTATTTCTATTCATTATAAATTCACACTTTTTTTAATTAGATTCCAGATTAAATATTTCAGATAAATATTATTTTTAGCTGAAAATGTTTAATATAGATATTTGATTTCTAAATATTTAAATCTATTACATGAATAGAGAAATTTCTCCAGAGATTATTGAATATAAATTCAGTAATTTTAGAGTTATTTAAAAGTTCAGAAATTTACCATAATAATGAAAAATACGGAAGTTCCGTAATTTTTAAATTAATTTCATAGTGATTTATAAATAATATAAAGGATTTTTCTCCCAACATAACATTAGAAAATAATATCACCCCCATAATAGCTGAATGATACTAGAATATATATAAAAATACGCGAAAGTGTGCTTTCGCGTGGATTAATTCAAAAGAAAATATCGATCATGAATTAAATTCCTTTATTTTTAATCCAATAGCATCAAATAAGGGATTTAAGAAACATTTGTGGTAGTCCTTTAATCTTAGCATTTCTCCAATTTTAATAGAAAAAAAAACCAAGATTTCTCGATGTATATCCTCATATTGATAAATGAGTATTCCTCTTCAATTTTTTTTTATCAAGAGTTAATGGAATAAAAGCCAAAGAAGCATTGCTTAATCTCGGATCAGTCGACAATTTGAATTTTTAGAGTTACTAAAGGTTCTGAGAAGGATATTTCATACATCTTTATTTCAAATTCTCCCGTTTGATTAGGGGCAATAAAAACCAGTTCACCCTCAACCATATCATCAAATCCCTTCATCTCAGTCACCCGCTCATACATTTCTTCTTCTGTAGAAAAAAAGGTATTTTGAGGCATTAGACCAACCCATCCATATTCATCAATACGCCGTGCTGTGGTAAATGATACTTTAATAACTTCTCCGGGTTTGTATTCTTTTTTTGGAACATTAAGTGTATTTAGTCCCTTTTTCACGTGGAATTCTACCGATAAGATTTCTTTCCCACCTGTTTCGGCATCAAACATGCGTAATTCATATTGTCCTTCATTTTCAGGTGCGGAAAACCTTCCCGTGCCATAAATATTCTTCTCTAAATAAATAAATGTATAATACTTCCCTTCCGCTTCTTCCGCACTTGTATGCGGTACTTCCTTTGGAAAGAGTCCTATCCAAGCATGAACATCATATGTGTTAGGGGCAAAATATTCAATACTAAAATATTCCAATGGTCTCATCTCTTTCTTTGGTAAATTTATTTTAGGAATTATTTTGTTTGGATCTCCTAATGATTTCTCGAAATCTTCTATATTTTTCTTAGTAGTCATGATATTTTCTAATACCTTTTCATGATCCGTGATATGACCTCCTTTTTTAAAAAGTTCTGATGCTTGTTGAAGTCTCTTAAGTGCCTCTGTATATTTTTTTTGCTTGTATAGAAAAATTCCATAAGAATTGAGAATATTTGCGGTGCTATGACCTAAGTTACAACGCATGGCAACTCCATATGCTTTATTAAAGAATTGTTCTGCTTTCTCAGTATCTCCTTTTTTGACAAAAAGATCTGCCATGTTCTGATATAATGACACTGAATCATAAGGATCTCCGCGCTTTTTAGCGATTTTCACAGCAGGCCAGAAGAAACCTAAAGCCAATTTAAAAAATCCACCTCGAGTAAAAGATCTGCCCAACTCGGAATAAATATATTGTTGGGATGCTACATCTCCGGTTAATTCTGCATATTTTCTTGCTTTTTGAAGAGATCCTTGGGCTTTACCATATTTTCCATGTTTTTCATAATATCGTGCTAATTGTTGATATAGTACACACAAAGATGTTTGATCATTCATTTCAGAAGCAATCTTGATTGCATCATTTAAATTTTCAAAGGCCTTTTCTAATTCTCCCATATTGAGATACAAAACACCTATTCTTCCCAATGCTCCTGCCTTACCCAATAATGCGCCTGCTTTACTATCAATTTTTAATGCTTCTTGATAGTTTTCCAACGCTTTTTCATAGTTCTTAGAATATTCAAAGATTTGTCCAAATGCTTTCAAAATATATGTTTTTTGTTCTCGGTCTTGGATTTGCTGATTAATTTCAGAGGCCTCTTCATAATATCCTAAGGCTTTCTCAAGATTCATGTAGACATTAAAATAAACATCTCCTAAAGCAAGGAGATGCCATACCATATCAAGTGGATAATTAATTTCCTTACAGATTTTTAACCCTTGTTCAAATTTCTGTAATGCTTCTTCATACTGGCTTCGAATATAATCCACGATACCTAATTTCCATAAACAATATTCCCTTGTTTTCAAATTATTCGATTGCATTCCTATACGTGCGACTTTTTCTAAATTATTAAAATCACTAGTATCTTCTAAAAGTTGACATGCTAATCGAAATTTAAGTTCTTCTGGTTGTTCATCAATCACTTTATCGATCCACTCTCTGAAATCGACTTTTGGAACATCTGTAGGCATTTGTTCTGGAAGACTAAAAAATTGGTTTGATAATAGTTGGGGTATCAACACCTCTGAAAAAAATTCTTGTGTATTTCCTTTAATGCAATATACATCAAAATCATAGCGAGAACTAATTTCTGCAAGAATTTTATCAGTTTTTTGTGCATAATCTTTCTGTAAACCTTCTTCTTGTTTTAAGATTCGTACTACACTTATTTTATAGTTTTTATGATCAATCCAGATAACTTTTTTAAGATTAGGAATTTGTCGAAGAGTTGGACTGATATCAAAATCATCACTTCCTGAATATCCCATAACAATAAGAGTTGTGCTTTCTAAGATTTTTGTAAAGACTCTTCGTTTATATGGTTCTAATGAAAATATATTACTATCTTTCCCCACTCCTAGTGATCTAATCGTAGTTATCAAGGAATCTTTCGTGTCTTTTCCAGTTATGATGTTTTTGCACGATCCGTGAATCTTATATAAAGGAAACTTTCCAGTATTTAATAATTGAGATGGATCAGTTATACTTTCAAAATTTTCTCGTGTTATTATTGGTGTGATATCTTGATGTTTTTCAGGAGGTAAAAGCTTCATCATTGCTCGTTCAATCATGTAATCAAAATTCGTGGTAATTACAGAATGTTGGCTTAGGATAGCAGCTGCTAAGAAATAATGGTTAGAATTTGGATATTTTATCATTTCAAAGAAATCCATGAACTTCAGATTTTTATCAAAAAATTGTTCAATTTTATCTACCATCAGTTCATAGCGCATCTGTTTTAGATTTGATAAGATTTCAACTGCTTCTTTTGGAGCATAGGTTTCTAAGAGAATCTTAACAAATTGGGGGGCTGAAGGTATATAAGTTGGAGCGCCCATAGAAATTCCAGCTCCAACCAAAAATACATATTTTTCATCCATTGGAAAGAGGTTTTTAATTGGATCGGTATATTCTCGTGCTATATTTCTCTCGTAAATTCCAGTAATTTTTTTTAAATTATCCTTTAGTCCCATTTTATCATCCATACCTATTATAATAATCCTTAGTGTCCTATAATTACTAAAATCCTTTTATCTTTTTTTAAATTAACCGTAAAAAAAATGAATTCTTTCAATTTCTTCTTTTCTTATAAATAAGAGAAAGAGGGGTTTTATTTGAGGATTATTAAAATTTCTATGTCAAATGTATGATACTAATATAATGAAATCGAGCTTTCACGAAAATGATTTGAAAATTTCCATAATTAAAACAAAAATAAATTAAAAAAAAAGATTAAATACTCGTCATATTTATTGTAGCGAATAATGCCGGATGATCAGATTCATATCCTCCAGTATAATGGATACTCGTTAATGAAGCATTTAAATGATGCGAGACAAAAATATGGTCAATTCGTTCACTAGGTATTTCTCGTTCTCCTGGGAGGACAGGATCGACGATTGCTTTAGATGGATCGGCAGCAAATACAAGTTCCCAGGCATCATATAATTGATCAACAGTTATATTATATTGTTCTGTATTAGGTTCAAAATTAAAATCTCCCATCAGTAAGACATTTTCTTTTCCCGCAGTTACTGTTAAAATGTTCTCCTGTTGGACAATTTGAGTTCTATCTCCAGTAGAAGTATTTTCATAATTGCCTAGATGAGTAACAAACACATTAAACATCGTAGTTCCAACAGTAATTTGAGCCCAAATAGTTGCTGCTTGTTCACCAATACATTGCATGTAAAATGTGCGAGCATTACAGATTGGATACTTCGATAATAATGCGATACCAAACGTGTTAGTAACTGTTTTAGGACCATAGTAAGAGTAGTATCCAAGAGTATTGCTGACATATCTTACAAAGTCTTTATTTCCATTTGCAATTCGAGTAGTATCAGACTCCTGTAAGCCAATAATATCTGGATTTAAACTTCTTATGAGAGCACATTGCCCTTCAAAGTTCATGCTTCCACCATCAGAAGCCCCTTGTTGAATATTGTAAGTTAAAATTCTCAGAGTGTTCACGTCAGTCGAAGGTTGAATGAATGGTACTTCCAGAATAATTCCTCCAATAATCGTTCCAACAGCAATTATTGCCAAAACGCTCAGTTTCTTGAGTTTAATTGTTATATCTTCACGAGAAGATTTGGTAAAAACAATAGAAGGTCTTTTTACTATTAAGAGAGGGAATATAATCACGACTCCAACAATTAAAAACACTAACCATATCATGTCCTTGAATAACCGTCCAATAAGAGGTATGTAATCCCATGTGGGAACAAAGACCGCAGAAAAGATTACCAACATGAGGAATAATGCTGATAGAGAAAAAGAAGTACCCATGCTTCTAATTGAGGGTCTTCTACTAAATATTTGTCGAATGAGCATTGTAAAATCAATGAATATAATTGGTGATAATATTAACATTATGTACAAGATTACATGATTAAATACAGTCGTGTCCGGTGCATAATAATGGTATGATGGTATAAAAATA
>JBHLME010000242.1:0-3401 GCA_048938445.1 Promethearchaeota archaeon
AATCGTAAAATTTCCTTAGAAAGGTGTAAAAATGTGTGATCTGCTTCCTCTATTGAAAATGCTGTAAAATACTCTTTCATTCGAGAAGGATGGTTAGGATAAAATGCGTCTATTTACTTTTCCTATTTCAATACAATACAATAAGAGAAGAATGTAAGGAATTAATTTTTATCGCCTGAATCAAGTATTGATTTATAATGGTAGAATTTTTATAGATATAATCTCTTTCCCTATTAATTTTTAGGTAACCTTATTATGAAAGTTGATCCTTTACTTCTTCCTTTTGATTCAACCGATATCTTTCCTTCGTGTAGTTCAATAATTTCTTTAGAAATATACAACCCCAGTCCTGATCCTTCTGTGATAATGTTTAAACCTTTACCATAATGCTCGATTTTACCAAACTTTTTAAAAATTTTATCTTTTTCTTCTTCAGTAAATCCTATTCCATTATCTTTTATATAAATTTCAATAAAATTAGTAAAATTTTTCACATTAATAGAGATTAATCCTTTTGGAGGTGTATAATTTAACGCATTTGCTATCAAATTTACAAATACTTGTTCAATCCTTACTTTATCAATCGTTAAATAAATATCTTCATTGATATCTATATTTAAATTCATTTTTCTCTCTTCTATCAAATAAAATAGATCTTTAACTGTTTCTTTAATTATATTAGTTAGATTTTCTTTTTGCTTATTTAATTCCAACTTTCCTGATTCAAATTTAGATACATCTAATAGATTTTTTATTAAATTTTCTAACCTGTCACCTCCTTTTTTTATTATTTCTATAAGTTCTTTTGCTCTATTATCTAATTTGTTTTTATGCACTTCTAATAGAAGATTTGATGCACTACTAATTGAATTTAAAGGAGTTTTTAATTCATGAGATGCTCTATAGACAAACTCATTTTTTAATTTATCAAGTTCTTTTAACTTCTTAATTTCTGCTTTAATAATTTTTTCAGCTTTTTTCTTTTCAGTAATATCCCTTACCAATCCGCAAAAACCAATTTTATTACCTTCTGAATCGTATCTTAAGTATACCGAAGTTTCAATGAATATTTTTACATTATTTCTTTTTATAATTTCGAATTGAAAACTAGTTTGAGGTATTTCTGTTTCATAAACATTATAAAAAAATTGTTTTACTTTCTTATTTGTATACTTATCTATATATTTATTAAAATTCGTTTGTATTATCTCATCATTAGAATATCCAGTAATATTACAAAAAACATCGTTTATAAAAGTAAAATTTCCTAATATATCTACTTCAAAATAACCTTCTTTAATATTTTCAAGTATGCTTCGAGATTTTTCTTCAGATTCTCTTAATTTCTCTTTAACTTTATGATGTTCCGAGACATCTCGAATATATTCAACAATTCCAGTAATTTTACCAGTCTCTTGATCTTGAAATGGGTATGTATAAATTTCTAAAATACCATCCGTTTTAAGATTTCTCACTTTTTTTGATATGGTTTTAAACACAGACTTTTTCATCTCAATTGTTTTAAAACAAAGACATTCGGAGCATGGATGTGATGAATTACAAAATATTTCATAACATTGTTTCCCTATGAGAGGTAACAAATGAGAATACCATTTTTCCATTGTAGGATTTACTTGAAGAATTTTATATGACTTATCAATAATACAAATACCATCTTGAATACTAGTAAAGATATTTGAAAGAAACTTTTTACTCTCTTTTAGCGCCTCTTCTGCCTTCATTTTTGATATAGCAGAGCCCAACTCTCGTCCTATTGATAAAAGCAAATCTTTTTCTTGAATTGAGAAAATATGACGAGTTTTTGATGCAATATTGAGAGCACCAATAACATTTTCTTTAGCATACAATGGAATGCTGGCAAATGATAAAATTCCCCATTTCGCTGTAATAATCGGTTCATATTTGTAATATTTTTCAGAAAAAATAGGTCTACCATGAATAAAAACTATATCAAAGGAGCTCTCGCTTAGATTTTGCCGTCTCGACATATTGATAAAATCCAAGGGAAGACCTTTGTGGCATACAAATTCAGCTGTTTTTCTTGACCCTTTTGTTAAATATATTGCTCCAGCATCAAAGTTCATTAATTCAATAGTGGCTTCTAAGGCTTTATTTAATAATAGTGGAAGTTCATCAGTTTTATTCACTGCTAATATAATTTTATTTAATATTTCTAATTTTCTAGCATGTTCATTTATTGTAAATTCAGCAATTTTAAGATCTGTTATATCTGCACATATTCCTAATATTGCTGGTTTCCTTTTGTAGGTAATATCTTTAATGATACAATTAATCCATTTTTCTTTTCCTGTTTTTGTTATAATTCTATTTTGAAATTCCATATAATTTTTAATATTGCTTAATTGAATTCTTTTTAATTGTTCTAAAATCTCTTTTCTATTAGTGTGATGGACTAAATTAATAAAATCATTGATGTTCAATCCTAGTAACTCTTTTGCATCACATTCAAAAATTTTTTCAATGCGATGATTAATATATTTTATAATATTCTCTTGAATAATTCCAATTCCTATTAAGGACTGTTCTGTAATTGTCCTGAATTTTTCTTCTGATTCTCTTAATTGCTCTTCCGCTAGTTTGCGATTAGTGATATCTAAAACAATTCCTTGGTAATGTGTAATTTCACCCATTGAATTTCTTCTAATCCAAGTACGGTCATCTAACCAGCATATCTTACCTGATTTTGTTAAGATTCGATATTCTTGAACAAATTCTTTGCGTCCTTCTTCACTATATTTAGCAACTTCGTTTCCAACACGCTCTAGATCATCAGAATAGATGAGATCAGCGTAAGAAATCTTCCCGAAGTAAAATTCTTCTGGTTCATATCCAAACTGTCTAACATTATCACTTACGAAGTCTACTGGCCATCCTTCAGCATTACGCCAAAGAAACACGATTGCAGGACTATGGTTCACAATATGTTCTAAATTTTTAAGTTCAACATCTCGGGCCTTTAATTTTTGTTCGGCTATCTTATGTTCAGTAATATTATTCCCTACAAATAAAATACCAATAAAATTTCCATTATTATCTCTAATTAATTTATTGGTCCATGATACCCACACTTTTTTTCCAGTTTTAGTAATATTTTCATATTCATTTCTTTCATAATTTTCAGGATATTGTAAAATATTTTTTATCATTTGTTCTAAATAGCGTCTTGATTTTTCTGTTTTAGATAATATTGTTCCAACGATATTTCGCCCGATTAATTCTTCATTCGAATAACCAAAGAATGATTCACCATATTCATTTATGAATAAAATCTTTCCATTATTATCTATTTTTATAATTATACTATTCGTATTTTCAACCAATTCACGATATTTTTCTTCTGAATGTTTTATCGTTTGTTC
>JBHLME010000121.1:0-13666 GCA_048938445.1 Promethearchaeota archaeon
AAGGTAATTTATCTAAAATGCTCTCATAAAAGTCTAACATCTGCTCACTAAAACCTCGCTCAGGAACAGAGAGAAGAAAATCCTCTCCAGATATCCTTCTTTTTTTCAAGTGTTCTATGATTACTCTTTTTCGCGATAATTTACTTAATTTATCTTTGCTTAACTCTAAAAATTCCAATGATATAGGATTTAAATTGAATGTTTCTCTCCAACAACCTTCAAATAATTGATTTATTTCTCTATCATCAGGTTTAAGTTTTAAGTATTCCATAAATTTTTGTTCATTATCTAAGGAACCTAATAACTTCCTCAATTCTTCAAATTTTTGTTCTAATAAGTTACATGCTTTCATGTATGTCTTAGAATTTTCATCAAGATAATTTACATTAATAATTTTTTGTAATTCTATAAAGAGAGGTACTAATTCATAATTCAGTAGATTTATCTTACCATTGATAACTTGCTTTTGAATATCATCGATTTTTGTTGTCAATATCTCCGATAGTTCTTTGACCTCCTCCATTCATTCTACCTCTGTGATTAATTTTGGTTTAAAAATAGTTGATAATTCTTTTTTCCCAACTCTCGCTACTCCTATTATCTTATCTGCTAACAGATATAATTTATTCGAAGTTTTAGGTAAAAACATAATCATTTGAATAGGGTTTTGTTCTAATGTTGATTTAATAAGTTGATAAGAAACTTCAGCATTCTTATCATCTAAAAACATACCAGCCTCATCGAACATGCACAGTGGAGAGGGTTTAATTTCTTGTAAAGAGAGCATCAAACAAATCGCAATCATAGAAATTTGACCCCCAGATAAAGCACTAAATGTTTTTAACTGATCTTTTGAGGTAGCGGCTTTAATTTTTACGCCTAATTCCTCAAAATTGCCGACTAATTCTAAGCTACAATATGACTTTATTTGTGAGGATTCAAATTTAAAATTTATTTTTGATTTTAAGTCATTAAGAACTACCTTAAATTTCTCATAATAAGCATCTTCAAGTTTATTCTCGGTTTTCATTGCTGATTTTATATCATTTTCCAAATCTTTTTGATTTTTAGCAATTTTTTTTAAACTATTCAATATTTGGTCTCTCTCTACTAAGAGTGAATCATCCACGTCCATATATTTCAACAATTTCTTTTCAATTTTTATGAGATCTTCTTGGATTAACTCAATAGAACGTGGTTGAAAATCTTTAAAATCCTTTAATTGAAGGTTTATTCTTTCAAGAGCTCTCTTCTTTGTATCAATGTCATTATTTAATGAATTTAAAGTGATATTTTCTTGTTCAAAATCAATATTTAATTGAATATTCTTCTTATCTAATTCCATTTTTTCAGTTTTAATTTTATTTACTTCTTCTTTTAATTTTAAAATTTTTTCTTCGCTCTCATCAATATTATTTTCAATAGTTTCCAATTCTTGATATATCTTAAAAGCATTTTTATCTGCTTTTTGAAATTCTGATTTTTTATCATCATATTCTTTCTTAATAGTATTAACTTCAGTTTCTAATAAAGTAACTTTTTGCTCCATTTCATTTAGGACTTTTTGATTAACTTTCTCTTTTAATATCCATTTTTTCTTTTTGTCATTTAATTCAGTTAATTCCTTTGGTATTCTTTTAATTCGATGGATTATCTTGAAAAAATCAGGATCTTTCTGAGCTTCTAATTCACTTATTTTTAAATCGAGATTATTTATCTTCTCCTCATTTTCTTTTATTAATTCTTCATGAGCATAGATTTTTTCATATAACTCATTTTTTTTATTTGTTAATCTTTGCTTTTGATTAAAATTATACAATAAATCATTGAAAGCTTCCTTTTTTTTATAAATCTCTTTTTGAATATTATCTAGCTTGGATAAATCAACTCTAAAATTTGAAATATTCTCATTTAATCTCTTAATTTCACTTTCTAATAATTCTGATTGCTCTTTTTGCGTTCCTACAGATAAGGTACCTTTTAATTGTTTAATAAAAGGAGTTTCATATACATATTTATAAGAAATGATTTGCTCTCCTTTCAGAGTGACACATTTTCCCTTAAAATCATGATTTTTATATAATTCCTTTCCAGCAATAAAATCTTTGGCAACCAAACAATTTGTTACCTTTGAATAGATAACTTTTTTAATATCTTCATCGTCATCTACAATTTTTATTAATTCAGCAAGATAACCAATAATACCCCTTGCTGAAATCTTCATTAATGGCAATACCTTGAGATTCTTTGGAACATAGATATTACAATAGGCATTATACTTATTTTTAAGTCTTTTAATTAATTCTAACGTATCCCAATTATCTACAACAAAACTATAAAGTAATTTTTCTCCAAGTACAGACTCAATTGCATAACTCAATGAGTCATCATATTTTATATAATCAATAATAGGACCTTTAGCATTTAATTCACGTTTTTCAATCTCTTCCTTAAGGATGGTAATATTAGTTGGTAGAATGACTTTTCTTTCTCTAAGGGAGGCTTGTAAAGGTTTTAATTTTCGAATCTTTTTTATTCTTGTTTGTTCCATTTGTTCAATAGCATTTTCCAAAGAGAATATTTTCGCTGAAACTTTTCCTAATTCATTATTAAATCTTCCTAACAAATCTTTAGTAGGATTTTCAAGAAACCATTTATTTAATTCCAATTTATGGTCAATATCTTTTAAACTTTGAAAAATTTGATTTATTTCAGAATTAATTTCTTTAATTATGGTTTTAAAATCTTCAATTTCTTTTAATTTCTTATTTTTATCGGTAGTTATTTGGTTATACGCATCTAAGAATTCCTTATTTTGTTCAATTTTTTTTGTTAAAGTAGCCTGTTCATCGATTAGGTTATCAATTACTCCTTCTAATTTAGATATTTCGTCTTTTATCAGATTAGTCTCTTTTTTTACACTTTCTCTTTTACTAATATGATTATTCAATATTTTTTCTTTTTGCGCTAAAAATTCATTTAATTTCTCGAGTTCTTGTTTTACTTGTATTTTATTTTTTTGCCAATTTTCAATTTTTTTTACTAATTCTTTTTTTTTATAACTTAATTCCCCTATCTTCATTGAATAGTCATTTATATTTACACCAATTTCATCAATCCTCCTTTGAAATTTTTCAAGTTCATCATTGCACGTTCGTATTTCATAGTTTATAATGTCAATATTTACTTTTGTCTTCACAATAAGTTCATTTATTTTGTCTATTTCTTCTTGTATTATTTTCTTATTTGCCCATAAAAGCTCATCTTCGAATTCTATTTTTTTCTTTAATAACTTTTTTTTCTCTTCTAAGCGTTCTAATTTTGGTCTTAAAAGATCCAATCCGATATTTAACGTATTTTTTTTAGTAATTATTGAATTAAGTTCTGATTGTAAACTCTTTACATCATTCTTTTGTTGCAAAATTTCGTCTCTTAAACTCTTTAATCCTATCCCTTCTTCAAGAAAATTACATAATTCTATTGGTTTTAATGATTTTATTGAATCAATCTTACCTTGACTAACAAATGCAAAATGATTATCTGGATTAAAATTAAATTCCTTAACAAGCTTTTGAATTTCTTTAGATGATACTCTTTTGAATGATTTTTTACCCTTTTCTTGCATTGAAAAAAAAGGGGATTTCCCTCTTATTACAGTCCTTTGTATTTTAACCATTCTTCCTCTATTATTAATATGGAGTTCAACCATTGCATGTTTTTGACCATTTCTTATAAAATCTGACCATTTTGAATATCGCTCATCCCTTTCATTACTACCTAATCCAAATTTAATTGCTTGAAATATAGAGGTTTTTCCGCTCCAATTTGGACCAATTACTAAATTAAATTTTGCATCTTCAAAATCAATTTCATCTTTTTCAAATGAAAGGAAATTTTCTAAAATTACTTTACTTATATAAACATCTCGTAATATAGACATAATTTGACTTGGAGCTGCCATCGTTCATCATCTCATATATTAATCCTTCCCAAAAGCAAGCTTTATTAAATCAACTCTTTTTTTAGCTTTTTCCAAGTTAAGTTGTGCCCTACTAGGATTATCATTTAAAATAAAGGGATATTGAGCTAGTAATTTCCTATCATTTTCTTCAATTGGTTCTTTTTTTTTTAATTTATCAATAATGAGCAGGATTTCACTATAATTCCTCGAAGCTGCGTCTTCATATAATTGACTAAGCATGAATTCAGAATAGCCTTGTTTTTGAATTCTATTAATAATATCATCAATACCTGCCATATTCAACAAAAAATCCTCATTATCATCCGATATTTCTGTAATGATGGATTTTTCTTTATGATTTCCCATTAATTCTTTAGTTCTTAGATGATCAGGTAAAAAAGAAGGTATAAATTCACCAGATTCAATCAATTTTACAATTATATCAGTTATTTCATTACTAGTTTCATTTAAATCAGAATTTAAAAAATGTTTCAAGATAGCAACTTTTAGTAATTGTTTTAGGTTTAATACTTCCCAATTTTTTGTATATGTCACCACAGTATTAATATCAAAAGAGATTCTAGTATTTTTTTCTGCAAAATCTCTTAAGATGGTCTCACGTTCAATCTTGTTTAATATAGGAATATTAATAAAAAGGTCAAAAACTTTATATATATCCTCAGAATTATTGATAAACTCTTGGTATTCATTTGTAACCCATACCAATATTTTATTATTCTCCTTGTAAGAAATATCCATAAATCTATCCCGCCAATAATTCATGAAAGTATTAAAAAGGCTTTCTCCATCAAGAATTTTCTTTAAATTTTTAGACTGATTTATCAATATCAAGATTTTATTGTTATTTTTCTTAGACTTGTTTTCCTCATTTATTTTTACTTCAGAATTAAAATCTTCTAAAATTTTATTAAAAACGTTAATAAAATCGTTAGGAGCTTTTATAATTTCAGTAGTATCTAATTCAATAAAGTCCAGATAATAATTATTTGATATCAACTTTATATAATCTAATATATCCGTCCCTGAAGGAGCATTGATTAATAATGTGCCTTTAGGTTTAATATAGTTATAGATTTCCAATTCTTCTGAAGTAGTCATCATTAATTTAAAATAGTTTATAATATCATTATATTTATCACGATAGAATATTTCTCCTTTATCAATTTTGATATCGGAAGATTCTATTCTCTTTAAAAATCTATTATGTTCTGAAATATCAAAAATATCGTTCATTAAACATTCCACTTTATTTTTTTAATTTGAATTTCAACATTATTTTAATGGTGGGACACCATATATAAATTTATGTGAGAAGATTGTCAAAATCGGTAAGATCCGATAAATTTAAATAAGGATATTAACCATGACAATATTTATTACTGATATATTACTTCTTTTTAAATTTGTTACTTAGAATATAACAGATAAAAATAAAAATATGAGGGAGAGTATATTTTTCAAAAAAGTATACTCTTTTAATCCCATAAATAGTAATAAAAAAAAAAATTAGATATAAAAATATGTAAAATATTATATCTATACTAAAATTAAAAATATGATTTTATAGGTGCAATAAAACATGACAGATCCAGTTATCCAAACTTATATGTATATACTGACTCCATTTATAGCAGTTATGTACCCAATTATTTTCAAGTATTTATTTAAGCTTAAGCTCAAATCAAATGAATTTAGAATTATTTTGATTAATAGTATTGTCATAGCAACAGCCGTTTTTATTACTGAAGTTTCCGTAAATTTTCAGAATTTAGGTTTGTTTCTTCTCTTGGGAATAATTACAGGAATCATTTTTGTTGGAATGATGTATTATATCATAAAATTGCTCAAGAAGCAGAATAAGGAGATAACTCTGAGAAGACGCAAGGTAGAAAATGTGCTTGAAGTCAGTGAACAAGCTTCTGAAAAGGTCTCTAATAGCGCAACATCACTCGCAGCAAGTGCTAATGAAATTAATGCTTCAGCCGAAGAAATTTCAGCGACTACCTTAGAAATTGTCACGAAAGCTCAAAAACTAGAAAGTACTTTAAAGGAAATCAATAGTATGGCAAATGAAATTAAAGTAATCGCAGATATTATTACCAGCATTTCAGAACAAACCAATTTACTTGCATTAAATGCTAGTATTGAAGCGGGTCGTGCAGGAGAACATGGTCGTGGATTTGCAGTTGTAGCTGAGAGAGTTCAAAAGTTAGCTGAAGAATCTAAGAATTCAGTTGGACAAACAGGTGACTTAGTTGAATCAATTACTAAAAAAATATTAGGAGCATCGATAGATAGCGTGGATATAACTCGTGGAATGGAGGAAATTAGTGCTTCAACTGAAGAACAAACTGCTTCTATGGAAGAAATATCTGCTACAGCAGCACAATTAGGACAAGAAGCTTATTTATTGAAAGAGGCAATTGCTAAAGAAATAAAAACAAAAATAGATATAAATGAACCAAAAAGAATTACAAAAAAAAAGTTAAAATAAATGTTTACAGTATAATTTAACAACTATATATCTAATTCTTCTTTAAATAATTTAATATAATTCTCAAATTCATCCATCATCAAGTCGTAATAAGTAAATTTACCTTTTTTCCAACCTCTGATTAATCCTATTCTTTCTAAGGACCGTAAATGATGGGAAATAGAGGGTTGAGATTTGTCTAATATAGTTTCAAGCTCGCACACGCATTGCTCTCCCTTTTCTTTTAAAGTCTTGATGATCATTAAACGATCTTTATTTCCTAAAGAATTAAAAAATTCAATAAGTTGAGAAAATTTCTGACTCATCTTCAATTTCATTCCATAGTCCTTTAATTCTTTGAAATAAGTCTCTACACATCCATTTTCATTACATGAACACAAAATTTCTTTTATTTCCTTTTCACGCGTGAGATCCATGATGATCGTTTAATTATTAGTTTTTCTTCTTATAATATTACTATAATTGATGGTTTAAATTTTTTTCGATTCATATAAATAAAATCTAATTCAAATAAAAAAATTTTTAAATGAAGCAATTTATTACTATATCAATGCTTCTTGACACATTTTTTTTTAAAAAATATGATAAAAAAAAATCTAAATCAAAACCATAACATCAAAGTAGGAGTTATTTCTGATGGTAAATATGGTGAAAGAGCTTTTGAAAATATAAAATCCTTTTTTAATACTAAATGGATTATAGTTCCTGATATCCCTACAAATATAATGTTAGATAATGATTTAGATCTTGAAATTCCTGAATGTGATATCTATATTTCTTATGTTAGACATCCAGATATAATAATACAAATAGTAGAACTCCAAAAACCCGTGATACTTGGTATCCTTCCTGGAATAGGATTATATAAGCAAATTAAAGATATTAATTCAAAGGTCATTCACGTGCCAACAATGTGTTCCCTTGAAGATAATACTGGAATACCTGAAATAGATGAATTTGCTAAATTCTTTGGGAAACCTATTTTTATACCTACAATTGATGAGAATAATGTTTTTACGAAGATTAACCTGATTAGATCTTCATTATGTGGTTCTTCGAAAGCTGGGGCTAATTTCTTATTAAATAAAGAATTTAATGAAAAAAACTTGCAAGAATTCGCCATAAGGGTTTGTCATGAATGTCGTGCACCCCGATTTGGTAATACGTGTGATAAGGAATCTGCAGGGATTAATCATATTATAGCTTTATTAAGTTGTATTTCTCCCGAAATCCTTATTCATAGTAATGAAAACTTGAAATCTTTCATGAAAGATATTCAAAAAGAATATGAAAAAAGATTAGATATATCAAGAAGTCTAATTAATGAGGTAAATTTAACATGAATGATACAATAAAAATAGAAACGAACATACAGGACGCCAAAAAACTTGGTTATTTTGAAAAATTACTTCCATTATGGGTTGCTATTTGTATTATTATAGGTATCCTTTTATCTTTAATTCCAGGTTTAAGCAATATCCTTAAAGCTTTGGTTATACCATATACAGGGATATCTATACCAATTGGAATATGTTTATTTTTAATGATGTACCCAGCAATGTTAAACCTTCAACTAACTGAATTGAAAAAGCTAGGAAAAAATCCCATACCAATTATCTTGACTCTAATATCTAATTGGATCGTAGCCCCATTGGTAGGTTTATTAGTTGCAAGAATTTTTTTAACGGGAAACGATGACCTAATACTTGCAATTATATTATTATCCAGTTCACCTTGTACCGCAATGGTATTAGTTTGGGGTTGGATGGCACGTGGTAATCAAGAACAAAATGTAATTAATACGAGTATAAATACAATTACAATTATCTTTCTCTACGTTGGAATAGTAACTTTGTTAACAGGAATTCAAAATATCCCAATAGATCCACTATCTTTATTAATTTCGTTGGTTTTCTTTATTGGTCTTCCACTATTAGCCGGAATTGTTAGTAAAAAAATATTAATTTCATCTAAAGGTGAAATTTGGTTTGAAAAGAAATATAGACCCTTTGTAGGAAAAATTTCTATTGTTGCTTTATTAACGACATTAATAATTCTTTTTTCAATGAACGGTGATGTTCTTCGAAATTATCCAGAGTTATTGATTTTAGTATCAATTCCTCTGTTAGTAGGATTTGTAATTGTTGTAGGTTATAATATCTTAATGACTAAAATATTCAAACTATACTATCGAGAAGCAATTATAACTGTTATTATTGGCTCATCAAGTCATTTTGAAATTGCGATAGCAACTGCAGTTGGAATAGGTAGTGCTATTGCAGCTCTTGGTACCACAATGGGATTGTTTTGGGAAGTTCCTGTTATGTTATCTATAGTATATCTAGGAAGATTTTTATTAAAGAAAGGTTTTTGGAAAGAAAATCAATAATTTTTTTTTTATGGTGAAGAATCATGGCTGTTGTCTATATGAGAAAATTGGAAGAACAACCGGCAACTTACGATTCAAATTTCACTACACTTACTAAGGGTGTTAACCTCAAGGTTCATGAATGGGTACTTGATCGAGTTGGTAAATCCGAGTCGATTTTAGAATTAGGTTGTGGGACTGGTCTGTTAGCCACTAAATTAGCACTAAAAGGAAATGATGTTCTTGCTCTAGATAAAAATTTCTTTATGATTAATCAAGCAATGCAAAATTATCCTTCTAATACAGAAATAAACCTAACTTATCAAATAGGTACGATCAACAATACCCCTATTGAACCAGAGTCAAAAAATGTCATCATCAGTACATTTATGTTATCCGAGCTTCGCCCTCTTGAACAACAAATTTTGCTAAGAAAAGCTTGGAAAATATTAAAACCAAATGGAAGATTAATTTTAGCCGCAGAATTCATGCCATCTGGATTTTGGAAAATCCCTTTTAGAATAAAAAGATGGTGGTATAAGAAAAAACTTAAACGTCTCAGACTAAAACAAACCTTTCTATTAAATTGGTTTCATAAATATATAGAACCAATAGGTTTTCAAGTGATAGAACAGAAAAAATGGAATCATGGAGCAATCCAAGCCATGGTTTTAAAAAAAAATGATAAAGATCAACCTGGTTATTATTTTGCTCATCAAAAAGAATTTAAGGGAATAAAATCCCAATTACGAATCTATAGATGCTTGTTTACGGGTCAAGTTGATCGAGTGCCAATAGAACCTGGAGTATATAAATCAGGTAATCCAACAAGAAATTCTCCGATAATTGTTACCGCGAACTATGAATATACCTATATTAAAGTAATGCGCGATTTAAAAGGAATTGATGCGTGGGTTTTATGTATTGACTCAAATGGTATAAATGTATGGTGTGCTGCCCGAGGAAATGATTTCGGAAATAATCAACTTCTTGAAGTGGTAGAGGCAACGAATATTATCAATATGACTGATACAAGAATCCTATTACTACCTCAACTATCTGCTGGAGGTGTTGCTGTACCTCAATTGCCAATAAAATCAGACACCTTCCCCTTTAGCATAAAATATGGACCGGTATGGTCGAAACATTTGCCACAATTCCTAAGAGAAAAACCTGCTAAAAAATCAGATAAAATGAAACTGGCAAAATTTAACATATCTCATAGAGCAAGGGGAGGGATAACTCATACTACTTTTTTATTCAGAAAAATTTTTATTTATCCTATTATAGGAATGTTCCTTTTATTTACAATATTAGGATTAATTTTTAATCAAAGATGGTTTTATAAATTCTTTTTTATAGGTGAATTCTCCTTATGGATCATAATTACAAATTTTATTATTATTTTTTTATTTCCACTATCAAAGTTTACACGAATTTTCATCTATAAAGGAATTTTCTACGGAGGAATTAATCTATTTATATTATTGGGATTAAATTGGTTAATACATTATTCATTCCTAAATATATTATGGTTTTCTTGGTTTTATTTTTGGATAGCTTTCTTTTCAACGATGTCTTTAAGTGGATACACGATGTCAACAAGTCCAAATGAAATTCAAACTGAATATCCTACATTTAGTAGGATAAATAAAATCTTATTAATTTTAAGTATAATATTTTTAGTTATTGGAGTCATATTCTATTAAAAAAAGAAAAAAATAAAAATTACATATATATTATTGAATTGAAATGACTGAATTAGAAAAAAAACCTATTTGTTGCGCCCCTTCAGCAGGAAAAACAATTAATATACGAATTTTAATAGATTCAACGAAATGTACAGGTTGCGGATTATGTGGGGAATTATGTCCATTTGGTCTTCCCATTCCTACTAATAATGGAAAATTTGAGATCAAAAAACCAGAATTATGTACTGAATGCAGCGCATGTCAAAGGAATTGCCCTGCTCAAGCAATTATAATGCAAGAGCGTGTAGGTTGTGGCTGTCTCTGGGATGCTAGAAAGCGATTAAATGATAAGAAAAATTCGTGTAATTGTTGTTAGAATTTAATTTATAGGTGATCAAGAAAATGGATGAAGAAAAAAAGGTAAAAGTAGAATCATCAGCAACATCCTGTTGTGAATCCTCGCATTCAGATTGTTGTGATGCTTCAAATAATTATAATTCAATAACACATAAAAATCAAGTTTCAACATCAACTATAAAAGAGGGGGAAATTTCACCTCAAAAATTAAAAGTTGATATTTATGTACCATTAGAAACATGTTCATGTACATGGGTGCAATTTATGAATTTGATGTTTACTGCATTAACCCCATATATTAAATATATAAGACATGAGACAAGATCATTGAACTCTGAGGAAGCGCGCAAGTTGAATTTAAAAGGTAACTGTGTAATTGTTGAGGGAAAGAAAAAATATACAACTTCTCATGCTCTTAAACAAGATTTACCCGCCCTTCTTAAAGAAAAGGGTTTAATTTAAAATTAAATGTTCAAAAAATCAGAAGGAGGTATGATAAAATTAAAAAAATCACTTTTCAATTGAGAGTACCGGTTAATGGTATCGCGAAAAACAAGGAATTCACTGTTCAAGTTAAAGATGATGCTATCTTTATTGAAGCCTTAGCGATGGTAGATAAATATATTTTTGAACATCCGGATGAATCACATTTCGCATCACATCCTCCAGATAGCTTTATTCGTAGTTATTTACAATTATTTTGGGACCCTATTGAGGATAAAATTCATTCCGATATTGATGTATTTGCTGCGAGCGTGAGAGGCTTCATGCCAATTAAGAAGAGGATGGATTATAATCTATATGACGATTCTGAAATATCACTAACTTCGTCTGCTTGAGGGTGATGAGCGAAATTGGCAAGCAGAGTTGACTATGGAAGGTTTAAAACGATAATTCGCAAGAAGTATGGAAAAGAAAATGAATACTTCGCTCATTATTTTAATAAACATGATAGAGATGCATAGTAAGAATGATTTTTTTCAAAAAATTGTAGTGAAAAAATGACAAGAGGAGAGTATCCTAATACTATCTATATATTATAAAAAAAATGAAGGAGGTCGTATAAATTAAAAAAATAACTTTTACAATTAGCATACCAATAAAAGATCTACAAGAGGGCAAGACGTTTACTGTTGATGTCAAGGATGATGCGAACTTTATTGAAGCATTGGCTATGGTTGATAAATATATTTTTGAGCATCCAGAACATTCCATTTTTCCCATACATGAAGGATATATCCATAATTATTTGCAATTAATAGTGAATCCTGAAGAAGATTACATATATGATGATGTTGGTCTCGCGCCTTATGCTCCAAACGAAGAAGGTCTATTAAGAAAGTTTAATCCAATTCAGGATGACATTTTTTTTAGTTTATTTCCAGACAGTGTTATAGATATACAGCAAGATTTTGGATGTTGATGACAAAAAGTGAAAAATAGGTTAGAAATAGGTAGGTTTAAATCAGTAATTCGAGAGAAATATGGGAAAGATAATGAATATTTTTCTCATTACTTTAAAAATTATAAAAAATAAGAATGATATCTTTCAAAAAATAGTAGTGAAAGATTGACAATAGGAATGCCTCCTTATTATTCATAATAAAAATTTTTAATGATTTGACTATTTTAAATAAAAATAACAAACAGTAATAAAAAAAATGACGTTAAAATATTATAGTAATATCAACTGCCCCGATTGTGCACATATAAATACTGTAAAAATTCCTGAAACTATGTGACTTAATTGGATTGAATGTGAAAACTGTAAAAAAAAGATTATAGGAAAAGAAAACAATCATGATTGAGCTTGAGTATTTTGTAGCTATGGGGATGTACCTTGACTACATGTTCAAGTACAAGAGTTGAAAAAGAATGAAAATTAAAATATGGATGATATCTTTCAAAAAATAATAGTGAAAGATTGACAATAGGATTGCCTCCTATAAAACTAGAATTATAATTAATAAATTTAAATAGGTTTTAATCTAACTAATCTTAATGAAATCGATTTTCTTTAAAATAAGCAAGATCCTTATTAACTCTTGGATTTAATAGCTTGTTTTATCCAAATCATATGAAAGGTATTGTAATCTAGATAATATTTAATTTCTTTATTGTCAATAATTATAAATAAAAATAAATTCAAGAATTAATAATATAAATATAGAAAATAAAAGAATATTTTATGTTAAAAAAAAATGGAATCAACACCTATTGATGAAGGAAAGAAACGAGACCGAGATATAAAAAATGAGGAATATCTCTCGAGTTACACCCAACATCTAGAAAAACGTCTCCGTAATCTTGAAACTGAGATTCAATTATTAGAAAATACTAGAAAAAAACTTGAGAAGGATGTTATCGGTTTAAGAGATGAATTAACTACATTAAACGAACCATATCAAATTACTGGTACAATTATAGATATTTTGGATGATTCTAATGAGAGAATAGTCATAAAATGCTCTACTGGTCCAGATTATGTAGTTAAAGTACATAAAGATAAAAAAAAAATTAAATTTAGTTCTGGTATGGAAGTTTCATTGAATAGTAGGGATTATTCGATTTTAGAAATTCTTCCTTCTAATATTGATCCATTTATAAAAGGCATGGAATTGCATGAAAATATACCAGAAGTCTCTTATAGTGATATAGGGGGATTAGATGAACAAATACTAGAGATTAGAGAAACTGTAGAGCTACCTTTATTAAAACCAGAATTATACAGTAGAATTGGTATTGATCCTCCAAAAGGAGTATTATTACACGGT
>JBHLME010000243.1:0-3365 GCA_048938445.1 Promethearchaeota archaeon
GGGTTCTAAATAACTTAAATATTTATAAAAAATTAGATCATCAATTTCACTAAAAAGTAAAGTGATAGATGATTGAATTACCCCTCCTCGGCGGTTTAGATCTTCTTTTTCAATATATTTTATTATCCCCTTCGAGTTCAAAGCAGGAAAGGGCATAATTATTAAAGATTCAGGCATCATACCTTGGTCTGCTGAAAGAATGGTAATTGATTTAATACTAACTGACATACGAATACTTTCAGCTAAATCATTAGGATACCATAAGATCGGATTCGGACCAAGTTCTTCATCAAATTCAGTAAATATTATTGCATTTATAAGTTCCTTAGACATCGTAAGTATCAATGAAATTATGAATTAAATAAAAATTGGTACAATATATCAATAATTTTTATAAATTATTATAATATAAACATTTAATCAATTTAAGTAAATAGAAGAATAAATAATACACCAATTAACCTTTTGGTATAGAAGCAAATTCTCTATTAATTTCTTAAAATTAAAAAATTTTCGTGAAACTGTCCTTTCACGAAAATAAAATAGTTTATAATGCTGTTAATCTTAATGCGATTATTTTACTGATTCGTAGAGGGTCTTCGCAATGTTATAAAATGCCTGTTCAACATTTTCTCCAGTTAGTGCTGAAGTTTCTATGAAACTGAGATTAAGATCACTTGCTAAATTAGCAGCTTGTTCGAGATGGACAATTTTTTCGTCGATTAAATCATTTTTATTTCCAATAATAAATCCAATAATTTCACGTTTTTGTTTCAATTGCTTTTTGATATCTTGATACCATTTTTGGATACTTTCAAAAGATTTAGTATTTGTTAAATCAAAAACTAAAAATATTCCATCTGTTCCAAGATAAAATTGTTGTCTCATAGTCTCAAATTTGACTTGTCCTGCAATATCCCATAAAACAATTTGAACTATAGAGTTATCAATATTAAATATCTTATCTGAAACGTGTACACCTAAAGTTGGAATGTAATTTCTTTTAAAAGCTTTTTTAGTAAATCTTAAAATTAATGAGGTTTTTCCAACACCAGGATCTCCACAGATTATTATCTTAAATTTGTAATCTATTAAGTCAATATCTTTACTTGTTATTTCAGGAAAGGCTTCTATATCTGGAGTAGAAGTTTCTTTAATTCTTAACTCATTTAGTACACTTATTATTGTTAATTTAAGTGTTTGTAATACACTTTCAATACTTACCATACTTGCTTTTGTTTTTTCTAGCATCATAATTTTCGAAGCAGTTTCAGCAAAAATTAACTCAAGATTATTCTTATACTTATAAAAGATAACATCATCGACGTCTTTAAAAAGTATGGTGATAGCAGATTGTCCAATCCCACCTCTACGGGCACTATCACTCCAAGTTACATATTTAATTAATCCTTTTGAGTTCAGAGAGGGAAATGGAAGAATAACAAGAGATTCTGGAACCAAACCATGTTCGCCAGAAAGAATTGTTATAGCCTTGATACTTATATGCATTTTATTTTCTTCAGAAAAATTAGAAGGAAAACAAAAAACTGGATTAGGTCCAAGTTCATCGTTAAGCTCGATATATAATATCCCAGTTATGATATCTTGTTCCATCTTAAATTTCCTTATTTAACAATTATTAATAAAAGGACTAATTAAATTTCGAAATTAAAAAAAATTTTTATTCAATAATATGTTGTACTTTCACTTTTTTATTTTTTATTGATCAAAATACTTAAATAATTTAAATTTGATCTTTGAATCTTCAAAATTGAATTTAAAATGATTTGAACTCTCAATTTTAATTTTTCTTTAAAAAAAAAAATTGATTTTTGGTATATTCTTATTTTAATCCTATATACATAAACCAAAAACTACTCAAGTAACCAATTCTTACGATAATCACTAGAAAGCCGGGAGCAGTTAACCCTTCTAAAAGTCCGAAAACACAGAAGCAAAATACTCCAATTGATAGAAAAAAGAATTTCTTTTTAATTTCACCAGTAGATTGAAAAGCCTTGTATAAAAAGCCAAGCCCTAGAAAAATTAAGACCGATACTAAAAAACAACCCATTAATATTCCTGCAAGGGTATTCAAATTAACATTATAGTCGATTAACTCTTTAGGAGGACTTGTTGTAGGTTCATCAAAATAGAAAGACCCTAATGGATCAACAAATATGACAATTTCAAAAACTATACTTAAAATTAAAAAAATTATTACAATATACCATTTTATTTTTGGAGTTAAAAGTTCAGCACCTATAAACATTGACACAATTATAACTGGTGCAAACCAAATATAAGATAAGATCCCATCTAATCCATTTGTGTTGTCTATATTACTTTCAGTAAATAATACAAATAAGAAATCCATAAACACTCCTAAAAACATCAAACCCGCCAATATGTTAGCCAACCCTAGATAAAAAAGCAATTTTGCTTTAGTTTTTCCTGCTTTATAGATAAAGAATAAACCGAAAATTATACCAAATATAACTACACCCGAGGCAGTAATACCATCGATCCAACCATCTGAAGAAAGCATTTCAAAATTTCACCATTGAGAAGATTGATATTCGATTTTGATTCGAATAGATTATTTTATTAGTCTTAATAAGTATATATAACTTTTGCTAAATTAATTGGTTCTCTTATATGTCTTTAATCAATATTATATTTTAAGGAGTAGATTGAATTACAAATAAAATGTTTAATCTTTAATTTTTTCTAAAATAGAAAGGATTCTGTAGATAGTAGTTCGACTATGGAAAGGAATGTTTGGATCTTGAGAGAGATCATCTACCATATACATTATGTTACTCGAAAGTACACCTGGTGTCTCATCTTCTCTTTTTAATTCATTAATGCATCTTTGAGCAATTCTTTTGATATTTCTAGGAACAGAACGATCATTCATCATTCCTTGTAATAAATATTCCACATTTTCGAAAGCCTGTTTAATTTCCTTAGTAAATTCTTTTACCCTCGTCATAGCGTACAACCACCCAATAGAATAATTTTAATGTTTAAAGGGTTTTATTTTTGAAATCTTTCTTAAAATATAATTTTTTTGATTTTTTAAAGCTTATAAAATAAACTTTAAATTAAATAGGGTGAAAATGAATTAAGTTTATTCAGTAAATCCCGAACTCACGGATATTTTTTTGTAAATTTGGTATTTCTTTTTTAAATCCTTCAATTTTACTCTGAAATTCATTGAATAGATCATTAAAGCTACTAAATTTCTTTTGATCAATCTCTTTAACAAAATCATAAGATATTCTTTGAATATCGTCAAAAATTTGATTAAACAAGTTTGTATTGTCTATAAGCTTAGAATCTACTCCTTTTCGTTGTTTTCT
>JBHLME010000122.1:0-13568 GCA_048938445.1 Promethearchaeota archaeon
AAATACAACCATTTTCTTCAGTTTTACATAAAATTTTAATTTTATTTCATATTTTCTATATCATCTTTTCTTACACATATAATGAATTGATCTACTTTGAATAAAAAGTTGGAAACTATCCGCTCGATTTTAATGGAACATCATGAGGAAATAAGCAAATCAATTCCTCTCATCGCTTCAGAAAACATAACGAGTCCAGCAGTGAATGAGGCTTGTAATAGTGATTTCAGTCATAGATATGCAGAAGGATGGGTTGGACAGCGAGTTTATGCTGGTTGTAAATATATCGATCAGATCGAACAAATGTGCATGGATCTCTCAAATGAATATTTTAAATGCTGTTTTTCCGATGTCCGCCCAGTCTCTGGTGTAATGGCTAATATAGTATTGTATAATGCGTTTACTTCTCGAAATAATGGAAAGATGATGGCTATGCCCATTCCAAAAGGAGGTCATATAAGCCATGCTCCATATGAAACATCCTCAGGACGCAAGATTTATGGGACTGCTGGTACAGTTAGGGGTCTGGATATAAAATATTTAGCATTTGATGAAGAAAATATGAATTTAGATATAGACAAGTCAGCGGAAATCATTCGAGAATTTGAACCTGAAATGGTATTATTTGGAGGTTCAGTCTTTTTATTCCCACATCCCGTGAAAGAGTTAAGTGAAGTTTCAAGAGAGGTTGGAGCAAAAGTTGGTTATGATGGAGCTCATGTTGCGGGATTAATAGGTTCAGGATATTTTCAAGATCCCTTGAGAGAAGGAGCAGATGCAATGAGCTTGAGTTGTCATAAAACGTTACCAGGACCCCAAACGGGTGCTGTTGTTTCAGATAGAGAAGACTTGATAGAAGATTTAAAAAATGCTGCATTCCCCGCACTCTTTTCAAATCACCACCTCCATAATGTAGCAGGATATGCTGTAGCGCTTGTTGAAATGCTGGAATTTGGAAAAGAATATCATAAGAAAGTTATAGAAAATGCTCAATCATTAGGTGCAGCTCTTAAAGAGAGAGGATTTAATGTCTTATGCGAGCATCTTGGATTCACAAAATCTCATCAAGTTGTCATTGATATTGCTGATTTTGAAAAATCAGTAGGACTAGGGGGAGATATAGAAAGACTTTTAGAAGAGGCAAACATAATAATAAATAGAAACTTATTACCATGGGATATAAGAGAAGGTAGGCACTATATGAATCCTTCTGGATTACGACTTGGAACTTCTGAAATAACACGTTTAGGAATGGGTAAAACTGAGATGATTGAAATAGCTGAGTTTTTCAAGAAATTAATTGTCGATAAAAAACCAGCAGATAAGGTAAAGAAAGAAGTCGCTTCTTTTAGAAAAGAATTTCAAGAAGTCAAATTTTGTTTCCAATCTAAAAATAAGGCTTATGAATATTTGAAATTTTATTAATACTAATTTTATAAACAATAAAACTTATTTTTTAAGACGTATTTTAGATATCATTCATATTCTAATTATAATATATAAATTAATTGAATATCATGAGTCTTAATCTTGAAGTTCTTGAAAAGAACGATCATAATTTAGTATTCGTAATAGAGGGTATTACTATCGAGATGGCTAATGCACTCCGCCGAATTATCTTAACAGAAATTCCTGTAATGGCTGTGGACGAGGTAATAATCTTAAAAAATGATTCTCCACTCTATGATGAAATAATTGCTCACCGTTTGGGGATGCTACCATTAAAAACTGACCTTGAAACTTACAAACTACCCCGTGAATGTGAATGTGGTGGTTATGGTTGTCCACTTTGTCAAGTATCCTTAACTTGCGAAATTCACAATACGGACAATAAACCTAAAACAATCTATTCAAGAGATTTAAAATCTAATGATCCTAAAATTGTTCCTGTTCATGATGAAATACCAATTCTTAAAATTGATCGAAATGATAAATTTATAATAGAAGCTTATTGTTCTCTCGGAATTGGCAAAGAACACGCAAAATACTCTGCAGTTTCAAACATATACTATAGAAATTTCCCTCAAATTGATTTCGATGATAGTAAATGTGATAAGTGCCCCGATAAATGTATCGTTTCTAGAATGTGTCCTAAACGGTTATATGATTTTTCAAATAATAAAACACCTAGTTTAGTAAAAAAATATTGGAAGGAGTGTGATTTATGCAACTCCTGCCAAACAAATTGTCCAGAGAAAGCAATAAAAGTTGATATAATCGATAATAAATTCATATTTTTTCTTGAAAGTGATGGAGTATTACCTTTTGATGTGATAATTTCAAAAACTTTTGAGATCTTTAATGAAAAAATAAATGAATTTGAAGAGAAACTAGAAGGTTTAGAAGTGCAGAGTATTGATTAATGCTCTCATACCATTATCAAAAAATTATTAAAATATCAAACATTTACCACATAAAGAATTAGAATTAAAGTTTAAAGAAAATGAGTCATCGCATTCAAGGTCCTAGTAATCATTATATTAGAGTTTTAATAAGAGATTTATGGAAAACAAAGAGAAGAATTTGGAGAAAAGTAAGTAAGAAATTATCCGGATCAAGACGTCAAAGAGTAGAAGCAAATTTATACCGTATAAATAAAAAAACAAAACCTAATGACGTTATAGTTATTCCGGGGAAAATCTTAGGAATTGGTGAATTGACTCATAAACTTACGATTTCATGTTTAAATTGTTCAGATTCCGCTAAAAAGAAAATAGAGGCTTCAGGAAGTAAACTCATATCTATTGAAGATCTATTAGAACAAAATCCAACGGGAAAAAACGTGAAAGTATTCTATTAGTATAGACAATAACGAAAGTGAAAAATATGATAGAATATCAGCTATTAGATGCAACGGATCAAATTTTAGGACGATTTTGTAGTCAAGTTGCTAAGAGAGTGTTATTAGGTGAAAGAATTGTAATTAAAAATGCTAAAGACGCGATTATTAGCGGTAATAAAAGAGATATTCATGAAAAATATTTAGCAAGGTTAAATATTAGCACCGCTACTAATCCTAAAAGAGGTCCTTTCTGGCCTAGACGCCCAGACACCTTGATGAGAAATGTCATTAAAAAAATGCTTCCTAGGAAAAAAAGGAGAGGAAAAGAAGCTCTAAGAAGGGTTCACGTTTATATATCTGAAATCCCCGAAAGGTTTCAACAAAAGTATCCGAAATTAGTATCCAATGAAATACCAAATGCCCATAAAAAGCGTTTATCATATTATAATAAATACATAACTTTAGAAAACTTATGTACAAGAATTGGTTGGAATAAACAATCGCTTGAGGTTTAAGTTCAATGTCAACAAAGAGCAAAGTTATTCAATCATCGGGAAAAAGAAAAACAGCAATTGCGAGAGCTGTATTGCATTATCCTGCTAAAGGAATTATAAAAATAAATAATATTCCTTTAGATTTATATGAACCAGAACTCGAAAAATTCAGAATTAAAGAAGTATTAGACATCGTTAATCATCCAAAAATTGAAAAAGCAGATATCAATGTTAAAGTACGGGGTGGCGGGAAAAAAGGACAAACTGAAGCAGTTCGAATGGCAATAGCCAAAGTATTATATAAGTTAATTGGTACGAAAACTTTAGAACGCACTTTCAGAGAATATGACGATTCATTACTTTCAGGCGATTCAAGGAGAACCGAACCCAAGAAGTTTGGAGGGAAAAAGGCAAGGGCCAGACGCCAAAAGTCTTTTAGGTAACCGAAAGTTCAAACTATCCTTAAAACTATTACATTAAAATTTCAATATTAGCCCCTAATTTCTTAAGATCCTTAATGAACGTTGGATAAGAGTCTTTCACGATTTCAATATTTTTAATTTGGGAAGAAGTTTCTGCATTTATCGCTGCTATACAACAGGCCATGGCAATTCTATGATCATTTTCATGTTCGATTGTACTTCCACTTAATTTTTTACATCTATAGATCGTCATCTTGTCTTCTTCTTCTTCAACCTTTACTCCCATCTTTGTTAATTCTCTTGCCATTGCAGAGACTCGATCGCTTTCTTTATGCCGAATATTTGATGCATTAAAAAGCACTGTTTTTTTTGTGAAGGCTCCTATGACAGATAATATTGGGAATAGATCAGGAATATCATTACAATTAATTTCAATCCCCTTTAAATTATTTTTAGAAAGATTTCCATGGATTATTATTTGATTTTGTTCTTTCACAGTTTCTATGCTTGCACCCATTTTTCGTAATATTTCAATAATTTGTTTATCTCCTTGAGGACTTTCAATGTCAAGATTATTAATAGTAACAATAGACTCTTGTTTTGAGAGGACAGCAGCAGCTATTATGAAAGCAGCTGATGAAAAATCACCTGGTACATCATATACTTGAGGTCTAAACCTTTGATTACAGGGAATTAAATAAGAACCACTTTTTTGATCATTTAAATTTTCAATAATCTTTATTCCAAATGATTTCAATACATCCAATGTGATTTTAACATAAGGATGTGAGATTAGTGGAGTTGTTATTTCAATTTCAATTTTGGCTATCTTATCACAATCTAATCTTGTTGATAAAATAAGTAAAGCAGTTATGAATTGTGAACTGATATCTCCTTGAATTATTATTTTATCACATTTCATCGCAACTCTCTTAATGTTTACCACATCACCAGATAAATTATATTCACCACCAACAGCTTTTAATGAATCCAATAAGGGAAGTATTGGTCTTTTTCTTTTCATGAATTCGCCTGTTAATGATAATCCCCCTTCAATTATAAGAGCTAAAGCACTAAAAATTCTAATGGAAGTTCCAGAATTTCCACAATCAATCACTTGATTAACGGATTCAAATGATTTTTCTTCACTCTTAACAATTGCTTTATTTCCCGCAATTTCTAATACCTTTACACCCAAAGTTTTTAGAATTTCTATAGTGACGCTAACATCACCAGAGATTAGAGGATTTCGGATTACTGAAACTCCATCAGCAAAACTAGCTACTATAAATGCTCTATGGGAATAACTCTTGGAACCAGGAGCTATAATGGTTCCATCTAATTTTGATGTGGGATTGATTTTTACGTCCATCAGTTCATTTAAAAATAGTTTTATTATTTAAAGTAAGACTCTTATATTAGATATCTTTTTTTATTTACTTAAATTAATTGCTTGATTAATAAGAACTACACTATATTATTTTTTTTTTGAAAATAATAGTTTAATATAAAAATGATTTTTATGAGAATAATTTTTAAGTATAATTTATCGTATTTATGAGAATAAAACCAAATTAAATTAAAATTATAACTAATATTAATCAACTCAGATATGAAAGAAAATATCGAAAGAATTATTATTGATTTTGAACCAATATCAAGACGAATTCATTTACTCAAAAATAGGAATATTTACGAAAATTTAACTAAAGCCGGTATTCAAATTAGATCTTTATGTGGTGGAAAGGGTTCCTGTGGAAAATGCAAAATATTAATTGAACGAGGAATAAATTTTATGAATCCTCCTACAAATTCTGAATTAAAGGCACTATCTAAAGAGGATATTGAGGGAAATTGGAGGTTAGCGTGCCAAGTACAAATAAATAAAGACCTGATTAATACAATTGGTCGAATTAATCATCCTCAATTTAGAATCTATTTGCCAGATGAGTTATTATTTGAAGATTTTAAAATTCTTACTTCAGGTATCGAAAAAGGTGTGATTGTTCAACCAGCTATTAAGAAAGTATTTGTAAATGTTCAAAAACCATTATTGGAACAACCAATTTCAGATTTTGAAAGGATCTTAAATAAAATGTATTCAGATAGCACGTTTAAAAAAAATGAAAGAGATATAGCAGTTAATTTAAATATTTTAAAAAAAATACCAAGTGTTTTACGAGAAGATAACCATCAAATTACCTTAACTATTTGGAATGATAATGAAATAATTGAATGTGAACCAGGAAATACCATCGATAAAAATTTTGGTATCGCTTTTGATATTGGTACTACTACAATTGTTGGTTATTTAATCAATTTAATTGATGGAAAAATTCACGCGGTCTCTTCTAAACTAAATCCTCAAACTGCATATGGAGAAGATGTCATTAGTCGTATGGATTATATAAAAGAAAACGTAAATGGTCTTCAAGAATTAAATTCTGCCGTTCTTCAAGCTCTTAATGATATTATTAGAAAAAATTGTTCGAAAGTAGGAATCGAAACGTCTCAAATTTATGAAGCTACAATAGTAGGTAACACTGTAATGCATCATATCTTTTTAGGTATAAATCCCATACATATTGGATTAAGCCCTTACATCCCAGTAGTTCAACAAAACTTAAATATTAAATCTAAAGATTTGAAATTAAATATGGCTGAGTTAGGCAATGTATATACTGCTCCCATCATAGCAGGATTTGTAGGAGCTGATACAATAGGTGTAATTGTGTCATCTAAAATTGATGAAGAAAATGACCTCACACTTGCAATAGATATTGGAACGAATGGTGAAATTATTGTTGGAAATCGTAAAACGTTAGCTACAGGATCATGTGCTGCGGGTTCTGCATTAGAGGGAGCTCATATTAAAAATGGAATGAGAGCTGCCGCTGGAGCAATCGATTCAGTTAAAATTGATCCAAGTTCTCTTGAGGTTCATTATACTACAATTAAAAATAAATCTCCATTAGGAATATGTGGTTCTGGTTTAATAGATATAGTCGCAGAAATGTTAAGATCAAAAATTCTTACTCGAAGTGGAAATTTTAATACTGAATTAATAGATAATGGTTTATTTATAAAAAAGAATAATGATCTTGAGTTTATTATAGCAAATAAAAGAGATACTAGTATAAATAAGGATCTAACGATTTCCCAAGAGGATATAAGACAAATCCAAATGGCAAAAGCTGCTTTTTATTCAGGAACAAGAATTATATTAAATCAAATTAAGAAACTAAATGAAAGTTCTAAGCATGATATTAAACAAGTGTTTCTAGCTGGAGCTTTCGGAAATTATATAGATAAAGAGAATGCAAGGTTTATAGGAATGATTCCTGATTTACCTTTGGAAAAAATTTATCAAATAGGAAATGCTGCAGGAATGGGAGCGCAACATTTTCTTCTTAATAAAAATATTAGGAAAAAAGCCATGAAATTATTAAATGAGATCCAATATATTGAAATTGCGATAAAAAAAGAATTTCAAAGAGAATATGCCGAAGCAATGTATTTCCCTCACTTAAATTTGAACCTTTTTCCAAGTTTAGGTGAATATTCAAATATTTCAAAAAGATAATAATAATTAAGTTAAATTATTATCAAAGTAATTAATAAAAGAAAAAATGAAGAAGTGGTAATCCTTGGGAGATAATACTCTTGGAAATAAATTTAAGATTACATCGTTTGGTGAGAGCCATGGAAGCGTTATTGGGATTATTATAGATGGTGTACCTGCAGGTCTAGATATCAACATAGATTTCATTCAATCAGAATTAGATATAAGAAGACCAGGACAATCAGATATTACAACTAGTAGATTGGAACCGGATATTGCTAAAATAATCTCAGGTGTTTTTAATAATAAGACAACAGGAGCACCTTTGGGATTAATTATTGAAAACAAGGATATAGATTCTTCAAAATATGAAAAATTTAAAAAAATCTTAAGACCTTCCCAAGTAGACTATTCTGCTTTAAAAAAATTCGGAGGATTTGCGGATTATCGTGGATCAGGCAGATTCTCGGGGAGAATTACAGCCAGTTTTGTGATGGCAGGTGCAATTGCCAAGCAGATATTAGAAAAAAATAAAATCAGGATTATTGCTTATACAAAAAGTATTGGAAACATTGTTGATAATGATAATTATGACTTCAATGATATTGAAAAAAAAATTCAAGTAAGAGAAAAATCATCAGTGAGATCTTTAAATTCAGAAAAATCAAAAGAAATGGAAAATGTTATCAAAGAGGTAAAATCTCAAAATGATTCAATCGGAGGTATCATAAAATGCATCGTAAATAACTTTCCTGAAGGAGTAGGTGGTCCAGTTTTTAATAGCTTGGAATCAAATTTAAGTAAAGCAATCTTTTCAATTCCAGGAGTTAAAGGTATTGAATTTGGAGCGGGATTTGATGCATCTAAAATGAAAGGATCTGAACACAATGATCCTTGGATGATTAAAGATGGTAAGATTGGAACGCTCAAAAATGATTCTGGAGGAATTATAGGAGGTATATCAACGGGAATGAATATAGAATTTAATGTGGCAATTAAACCAACTCCAACAATAGGAAAACTTCAAAAAACTGTAAATATTGAAAAAATGGAAAATATTCAATTTAAATTCACTGGTAGACACGATCCATGCATAGTTCCTAGAGCAATAGTTATAGTCGAAGCCCTAACTGCTGTTGTTTTACTTGACTTCTTATTAACTGAAGGAAAGATATCTCCAATATTAGAATCTTAATCTTATAAAAAAATGAATATTTTTTTAAGACCATATTTCCATGATGATTGTGAAAGATGATATAATTCAATTACTCATTAATTGCTATTTTAAATAGGAGATAAATTTATGGTAAATATGGAGGATAACCAATTCATTGAAAAAGTGATGAACATTATTGATAGATGGTCATTTGAAATGTGTGCATTTTGTGAAAACAGCTCACTAGTGACTATTGAAGGGATGGTGGATTATAAATGCGAAAAATGCAAGAGAAAAATGAGTGACGGCATTTATTTGGGTGAGATTGCCAAGTTAGTTTATGATTATCGTGAAAATGAAGAGTTTTAAAATAAAATGTATGATTACTCAAACTAAGATAGTTTTAAAACCCATTAAATTATATTAAATATCAATTATAAATCTAAAAAGTTGGTAAAAAAAATGAGCAAAAAAATTGATACGAGCGACCAATTTATTGAGTTCTATAAAAAAAAGGGGGATTATCTCGTAGAACTTTCAGAAAATCATTATTTGAACAAAGAATATAAAAAATGTCTGGAATTATTAAGTCAAGCTTATGCAATGTATGAGAAAGGTGGAGTTTCAGATCTTGCTGAAAAAACCAAACAAAAGTTTACTGAAATTAAACAAAAACATTTTAAATAAAATTTTGAGAAATTTTAAGCCTTTTTCTTTAATTTATTAAATATTTTATCTATATGAGAACCCTTCCAATAAATTTTTTTACATTTTGGATTTAAACACATGTAAAAATATTCATAATTCTGGAAAGTATCTGATTCAATTTGGTTTATTATTGATTTTTTATCCTTAACTTTTTCTAGAAGAGAATTACATTTTGAACATCTGGCATTATTCATGGAAAAATCGAGTTTTAAATTCAATTCCTTTTCAAGTTTTAATAGATTTTCATAGGCATCCGTGCCATCCAGATAAATACTATGATCTTTTGCTTTTTTATGGAAAGGTAAATCACGTGTAATGATAATTCTATTATTTTTTATCGAATAATCTAACAATTTTAAATCTGGAGCAGATTTTTCCACTTCTTCGGCATAAACCGTATCATAACCAAAAATTCTCAATAAGCGAGCAAGCTTACCAAGCATAGCATCAACTAAAAATTTCATTTTCGCCATTCTTTTTATAATTAATAATTAATTCAATAGATGAATGTTAAAAAAACATTTTATTGCGGTTCTAATTTATAAAAATAAATAATATAAAATCACATGAATTTCTAATACTTAGGATGATAAATAAATTAACGAGCAAAAAATAAATGTCTATAAATGATTTATTAAAAAAAGCTGTAGATTTTCACGGACACTCTTGTCCTGGTTTGGCAATTGGTGTTTTAGCATCAAAATATATACTTGATAATGGAAATGACTTTTCAATAGATGAAGAATTAGTTGCCGTGGTGGAAAACGATAATTGCAGTGTCGATGCCATTCAATCCTTATTAGGAACGACTTTTGGAAAAGGTAATCTAATCTTTTTGGACTATGGAAAAAATAATTATACCTTTTATAATAGAAGCAATAAAAAAGCAATAAAACTGATCCAAAAACATAGGAATTTTGGAGATAGAGAATTAACACGTGAAGAAAGACTTAAAATGTTATTAAAATTAAATCCAGAAGATATTTTCGAGATAAAAGTAATAAAATATGATCCTCCAAAAATGGCGGAGATACACGAATCAATTATATGTGAGAACTGTAATGAACCTACAATGAGTACTCGTATTAGAAAACTAAATGATAAAAACTTATGTATCCCCTGTTATGATTTGCTAAAAAAGGAAAAATTATAAACAAGACATATATGAAATACTTCCTAATTCGATGTAATCTAATATGAAAAATAATATGATTAAATTGAAAATAACCTTTAACGCATTATTTCATCATAATAATTTATACTTAAATTGGTTGATGGAGGAAATTAATTACCAAATAGATGCCGAAATTTTTTATACAATTATTTAATTACTAAAATTAATTAATTTCATGATGATTTTGAATCATAACACTTAAATATGATCATTCGAGAGTTTTCTGAAAAGGACATTGATGAAATCACGACATTAATGGAAAAATTATGTCGATTAAAAGGTCAAGAGTTTGATGAGGAGCGTTGGAGAGAAAGCATAGAAACTCGAATGAAAAAAGATTCTAACTTAAAAATTATCATAGCATTCGATAAAAATACCGAACAAGTCCTTGGAATGGGCCATTTTTTTATACGAGACACTGATAGGGGTTACAAGATTGGTGTTATTTCTAATTTAATAGTTAAAGAAGAGAAACGAAGAGAGGGCATCGGCGAAACTATAATGCGCCAAGGAATTGATTATTTAAAAGGTTGTCATATTAAATCAATAAGATTAGCTTTAAAAAATACTTTAGACAATGCAGCTAAAAAATTATTTATAAAACTTGGTTTTGAAGAAGTTTTCAAGGTATATGAAATGAAAATTTAATTAAATAATCACTTCATACATAAATTAAGAGGATTTAATTATGATAAAAGATCTTAAAAAAGGAAATACGCTTATAGTAAAAGGACCAACAAGAATTACTGTTGTAGAAGGCGAAGTGGAGGTTCTTGGGAAGGATATAACCTCCAACAAAGAAGATTCATCAAATAACCAAGAAAAAGTACCAGAAAACGTCATAATAGTTCCTAGTGCTCTTAGTTTTCCCTTATATGCATTAAAAAACTCAAAATTAGAAGTTTATACTAACAATGAAAGTAATATTGAATTAATTGCTGAAAACTCTATTCCAGACGAATGGATTAAGATAAAAAATGACATAATTGATGATATTAAAAAAAATGAAGGGAATCCACCATTAAAAATAATGGTATTAGGTATTAGTAGTGGTAAAACAACTCTAATCAAATATCTTGCTAACAATTTTATAAATAAAGGATTAATTGGTGGTTATTTAGATAGCGATTTGGGACAACAAATACTCCTTCCTACCACCCTAATGATTGGAATGGTAGATAAGCCCTTTTTGTCATTAAAGGAAATTGAAGAGGAAAAAAGATTTTTTATCGGCGCAACGTTTCCAAAAGGAGTACAAAAATTTATAGTTTCACAATATACTAAAAACTTAATTAATATTTTTTCAGAACAGCATGATGAGATAAAATATATTTTAATCGATACCGATGGATGGGTGAAAACTGAAGCAGGTTGTATATATAAGAATTTTTTTATTAGAAAAGTAGATCCTGATATTTTAATTGTCTTTTATGATGAAGAAATTGAAGAATATGATGATATTTTGACAAAAGCTAAGGAAGATAAAAAACGAAAAATAGTTTTAATTAAAGGAGAAAATAAATATTATTACGAAAAAACAAAAGAAGAAAGACGTTTTTTAAGGCAAAGTAGATTTTCACATGTATTTGAAGAATTTCAAAAAATAACCGTGCCTTTAGATGATATAATTTTTATTAAAAGGGATTATGATGATGATTTAGATGAAGTAAAAGAAGTTGAGATAAAAGTTGATAATTTAATTACACTTCCTTACCATTATGTTCTTGTTGGATTATTAGATAAAGATTCTAAATTAATCAATGTTGCCTTGCTCTTCACGATAAATGTTGAAAAGAATTATATATTATTATTTTCAAACTTGGCATACAAAGAGCAGAAAAAAATAAAGAAAATCTTACTTGGGAGCTTGAGATTGAGTATCAAAGGAAATCATCAAGGTTATCTTTATTTATAATCTCCTCTGTTAGATAAAATAGATTATTATATTTTGAAATAATTAGGTTAATTTAATGGTTGAAAATAAGCTATCTAAATTCGTGGAGTTAATGTCTAAGCAAATTTCTGATTCAGATCTTGAGTTAGTTAAATTAGGGCAGTCTTTAGGATTGGATTTAGTTTTATTTAATGATTTAAGAGCTTCACAAGAGGATGAATTTGCTGATAAAGTGAGAGAAAAATCACTCGAAATCCTAGATCAAAATGGAGACAATAAACTAAAAGCAAATGATTTGTTTTATGCTGGAAGCATAGATTTTATGGTATCTGATGAACCAGAAGGTAAGAAATTCTTCCTACTTGAAACGAATGGAGGGAGTAATAGAGGTTTATCAATCATAACGTTAAAACAACAAGCAATAATGTATGAAGGATATTATAGGGCAATTGAACAAGCGATAGAGGCTAATAAACGTGGAGATAATAAAGTATTAATACTTATTGGTGTCCCAATTGAGGATGGATTAATTCATGAAAAGGTTATAATGCTTGAATACTTGAGGAATAAAATAAAAGAGAAAAACCTGACTGTTAAAATTTATAATATAAATAATTTTTCAACTGAATTTGAAGCAGATGTTGCATTTCTCATTGCTGATTATAAGGAATTATCTTCAACTCTCTCATTTTCAGATAACTGGGTTCTCATCAAGAAAGAAGCGAAAGTTTCCGTGTTAATTGGAGATGGTGTAGCAAGGAGACTTAATAATGATGAATTTTCACGATTGATAAGAGAAGATTTTAGAAAAATTTCAACTATAGTTGTAAATCCTATTTTTAGAATAACAGATGATAAATCTTTAACTTACTTAGCAAGCTATTATGCAAGGGAGACACTTGAAAAATATAATCTCAAGTATCTACTTTTCACAAAGGCATATAGCGAGGAAGAATTGATAAACAAGCTTAAATACATTTTAGATAAATATAAAAGACCTTTTATAATTAAACCAAATGGAGGTTCTGGAGGGGCTGGTGTGATACCGATAGGGCCAAATGAAGATCCTGCAAATATCCCTCAACTTATACAACGAAGTAAGGAAGAATTTTTCTCTAAGTTCATGAAAAATAGAGATCCTTATCCTTACACTATTCAGGAAATGGCTAAGTTTAGTTTGATTGATTGGAGAGGTGGAAAACATACTTTTGATATAAGAATCTACCTGTCTCAAAATCAAGATTGTGTCATAACTCCAATTGGAGGTTTAGCAAGAATTGCTCGAGGGAATTATTATGGGACTTTAGATAAACAAGAATTTGTAGTCAATTTATCTGGATTTGATGGACAAATCGAAGTCTTTCGTGGACGTGGTA
>JBHLME010000123.1:0-9039 GCA_048938445.1 Promethearchaeota archaeon
GATTATGATTCCGACCTAGAATACTATTTTGAAAATGATTTAGGGATTAGTGCTAATGATATGATGGCATACTTGACTCCAGGAGCACAATATATTTTTACAACTGATAGTGACGAATATAGAAGTGCATATACCCTTAATGTAACTATCCCTATAACAATCTTAGGGATAACATTTGACTTTTCTATCAGAACATCTGGAGCAATTATTAAAGATTGGACATATAATAGTGGAATATCTCCTTATGAAAACTGGTTAAATTTAATCATCACCGGAGATGAAACGAACGGACATTGGCAAGCAGCAAGTTTAATTCTAAAGTCTTCTTATTGTACAAAACAATTAGCAGGAGTTCAGGAAGAGTTTATGAAATTACTCCAATCAGAAATATTGGCGATACCAAATGAATTTCCTGCAAATGATCTCTATCCATACACACATCAACTAATATCTTTATCATTACTTCTAGTTTTAGGCATCGTTTCGTACCTTGTACTCAAGCGTGAAGTTTTAATACATAGAAAAGTTGAGAGAGGCATTGCTGCTAAGAAAAAAATGAAACAGAAAGCTATTTTTGAAAAGGATTCTAAGAATAAAGCACAATCAAAATATTTGTAATTTTTTTTTTTTATATTTTAAAAATATATCAATTTAAATTCATAATATTTAAAAATAAAGAGATTTTACATTTAAAAATAATCTCGAAAGAATTTTATACGAGATAATAAATCAAATAAAAAGTTTTTACACTTTAATTAAAAAATAATGAAGATTGAATTATGAGAAAACCAAACAAATCAATAATAATGACAATTTTTTTAGGATTGATGCTCTTTTCAATACTTTCCTCGATAAGGTTAGTAAATTTCAACTATATTGCTAATAATGAGATTATAAGTCTTATGGAGGAGGATGGCTTAAGACCTTCCGGTTTTTGGGTATTAAATGAGACAGAAATCGATGGCGAGGGAGATTGGAGTAATTTTAATGACTCAATAAATGGAAACCTTGCAGGTTCGGGAACTTTTTCAGATCCGTATATCATTGAAAATGTAACGTTCAAATCTGATGGTTTGGGATTAGTTGATATTGGTTTATCGATTTCAAATACCAATAAATATTTCATTATACAAAATTGTACTTTTATAAATTTAGATTTAGGATTGAGGTTAAACTCTGTGGGTAATGGAACAATTAAGAATAACATTTTCGAAAATTGCAGTCAGGTGGGAATAGAAATACCAGAAATAGCATCTGTAAGCACTCATTGTAGTAATCTTACGATATGGAATAATGAAATCATTAATAGTTTGTTAAGTATCCGACTGAGTGGCAAATATATAAATGTTTCTGAAAATAGACTGTATTATGATCCCAATGAGGCACCATATTATTATGGCGGAATTAAACTACATGGTACTCTTAATTATCGAAAATCTCTAATAATTGATTCTTTAAACACTCTAAATGGAAAAAATATTTATTATTATGCAAATCAAACTGGATTAGATTCAGGTGATTTTACTAATCCAGGACAAATAATATTAGTAAATTGTTCTCAATCTACAATCACAGGATTTACATTTCTTAATTCAACTTATCCAATAGCTTTATATCGGTCAAATCATAACATCATTTCAAATAATAACTTTATTAATGCTACTCAGAGTCTTATTATAGAAGGTTCTAGCAAAAATAATACTGTTTTAAGTAATGATCTTAGCAATACAGCTATAAATGGTATTTATTTGGATTATTGTAATCAAACTAAAATAGTAGATAATACTATTACTGGTGGTATTCATGGAATTTATTCAGACCGATCTGCTCCAGGACAAGTTAATCATATCTATCTAAATACTATAAATGGTCCTGTATTTGGAATTCTTATTGAAAACGGAGAAGGTTTTAACATAACTAATAATTCAATTACAAATTGTTCTGGTGCTGGAATTGACTTGACTCAGTATTCAAGTAATTGTCAGATAATTAATAATTCGATAATACACGATGGTTCAAGCGTTTCAAATGTTGGAATAGCACTATATAATACTGATGATACAGTTATTTCAGGAAATAATGTATCTTTATATGCTTATGGTATTTCACTATCTAGTAGTGATAACAATAACATTAATCTAAATAATATAACTAAAAATAATTTATACGGGATACGTGTAATATTAGACAGTGATTCAACTACAATTACATTAAATAATATAACATTTCATGATGATTATAACATCTATATTTCAGAAAGCGATGGTTGTACAATTGAACAGAATTTTCTCTCAGAGACCAATGGTACCGGAATTCATATTATTAATTCTGATAATTGTGATGTTTTAGATAATGAAATATACAATAATGATTTATACGGTGTTTACCTCGATCAATCTGCTAATTGTAAAATTAACTATAACACGTTAGCAAACAATGAAGTTTGTATTGGTGTTCATCAAAACTCTTGTCCAAATCTCCAAGCAATAGGTAACACATGTGATGGTAATGCATATACTTATACACCATTAGATCCCCCTGGGGGTAACGGTTCAACTCCCTTTCCAATTGAAATAATAATCGGTATAGTTGTAATAGTTGGAATAGTTGGCGTAATTACTATTTATATGCTTAGAAGGAGAAGAAGTTAAATAAAAACCAAATTAATTTTAATTTTTTTCATTTTTTTATTTCTATTCTCTAAATTTCAATTTTATATTCTTTTTTAGGATATTCATTTTCTCCCTAAAAAATTTGATTGAAAATCTATAATCCTAATATATTTTTGATATTTAAGACTTCTCTCTATAATTTTCAACGCCAAGCTTTCCCGTTATAAATTACTTCTCACTTTTGCTTAGTAGCGGTTGATTCTTTTCCCTTTTAATTTTTCATTTCTCCTTTCTTTTATTTACATCGAGAGAATATAATTAATCATATTTAGAAGGTTATCATTCCATTTTGTAACCTCTTTGTATGCTAAAATCAAAACCAACATTAAATTAATAAGTTAAAATTTATAAATGAAAAAATAAAGTATATTTAAACATTATATTTAAAAATAATAAAGTCAAAAAATCTAAGTATTACTAAATAGGTGAATTTTAATCTATGTTATATCAACTAGAATTTGATTTTGGTAATTTAATGATGATAATTAATATTATTATAAGTTCTTTATTAATCTCGGGATATATTTTTATTGTTATTGGTGGTGCATCAAATTTAAAAGGTAATGAAAAATTGAAAGGTTCCATATTTCTTTTAATCATTGGAGTTGTTGAAATCATTTATGAACATTTCAAGTGGCTATTACAATTTGATTTCTTTTACGAATTTTTTAATGATTTTGAGTTCAGTTATAGATTTTCTTATACAATATCTTATATCGTTCCACATCTCATCTCAATAATCACTTTTGGGGTATTGATTCTAATTTTAGGAGTATGGAATAAAGAAAATCTTGGAAAAAGCTTAATAACATCAGGAATACTTATGATTATTTATGCTGCAAATCAATTAATTTTTAGTAGCTTATTATATGATTTTCTTCCTCTCACTCTTCCAGCGAATATAAATGCAATCATTATAATAATATCAACTAGTATTATAGCATTTCTTATAGTATCACGGATTTTCTTATTATTGTATGCAATTAAAATAAAGGAGAAGTATTTACTTACCTCATCAATAATATTACTGATTGCTTCGCAATTATTACTTTTCTATAAGATTCTTGAACTAATTTATTTATTTATAATTTAAAGAATTTTTTTTATACTTTTATTTAAACTGCTTTATCATTTATTAAGCGAAAAACTGGTTTTTTCTTACTACATTTTTATTTTTGATTTCATTAACAGTTAAATATAGAATATTCCTATTTTTGAAATGTTGAATTATTATCCTCCATAATCCTTAAAAAAATTGTTAAAATATATTCTAAAAATATTTTAATAATTAATTTCGTGGTCTTTTATATGTTTTAATATTATATGCTGAAATTAATGAGTTTTTATAGATTTATTGTTATAAAGGATCATGGTTATTCAAGAAGAAATTAAAAAAATCTTAACAACATGTCCTATTTGTAAATCAAAAAAAGAATTAAAGGTCCCGGATTCAATTATTAATGACGCTTCACAATTAACTACTGTTTCTCTTCCAAAAGGTTTAATATGTGACCATCATTTTCAGGTGTTTATAGATAAGAATTTTAAAGTAAGAGGTTATCAAAAGGTTGACTTTGAGATAAAATTAGGTAAAATTGAAAAAAAAAATAGTGAAATAAAATACATCGATTTTGAAATTAACGAAGAGAAAAATCTTTTTAGAAATTTACTAATTGATGGTAATTATTTAGAATATCAACCAAAAAACTTGCATACCACCCCTATTGATTTAAAAAAACAAGAAAAATCTTCAAAAAAGCATGTAATGACTCTTGAAGAAATCTATGAGGAATTTTGGCAGTTTATAGATGATAATAATCCTGAATTTGAAGAATATATCTTTAAAGATAAGAGAAGAGTAAAAGTTGCTTGAGTAAAATTTCTTGTTCTCTTACATTCTTTTTTTAAAACTTATCTAAATATTGCATTTTTTTCAGAAATTGAACAGTTAAGTTATTAGAAAAAGACATGTTATTTATGAAAAAATTAGTCGTAATATTAAAATTCAGTCGTTAATTTTTTCAAATATAAAAATTATTTCAAAAAAGAAATGTAAAAAAAACAAAGAAACTGATATATATGAGCTATAAATTACCAGATGAAAAAGATCTTGAAGCAATGATAGGGATTGTCGGAAAAAATTACGCAACCAACAATAAAGCGATTACTGCTTCTTATCTTGCAAAATCAGTCATGGGATTGGAGTCTCAGATTCCTGATATCGTAGTTCGCCCTAAATATGTCGAAGAAGTTCGCAAAATCTTATTATACTGCTCAGCTGAGAAAATAGCTGTTTCACCTGTATCTGCTGGTCTTTCTGGAGGATTTGCGTGTCCTACCATTAAACCCGCGGGAGTAGAGATGGATTTGAGTAGAATGGATAGAATCATAGAAATTGACGAAGCAAATAGGATTGCTGTAGTTGAACCTGGAGTGACTAACGGTAGACTATGGGCATACATGGAAAAATATCATCCTGATTGGGCACCACCAATTGCAGACGGAGCACCTCCTGCCGCAACAGTTATGGGTGATGCTATAGATAGAGGCTTTTCACTATATACCTCATCAGTTGGACCTCAGGGCGATAACTTCATGTGTGCGGAAGTCGTATTTCCTAATGGAGATATAGTGAGAACCGGTTCATGGGCTCTACCATTTGCAAAACCATTTTACAAGTATGGAATTGGTCCGGACATGTGGAGTTTCTTGATGGGTTCACAAGGTGCATTAGGAGTCATCACTAAAGCAGCAGTGAAAATCTATCCTCATCCTGAACATAAAACAGTCGTTGCATGGGGTATGAGTAATCCACAAGACATGCAAGATGTCACTCTTGAATTGGGAATGAAAGAATTCGGAGTTGCTCACAATACCGTAATGGTTCAAGGGGGTAATTATCCTTTAATAATGACGCGGTGGCCAAAGGATAAAATTCCACATGATTATGAATTCTTCAAAGAGCAAGGTATATCTGAATGGTGGATGAATTGGGAATGCTGGGCGCAATCTCAAAAGGAATTGGACCATGTTGTAGATACGATTAATAAACATTGTGAAGATTACAAGAAAAATAGAGCTAAAGATGGTGCTTCAATGAAACCATGGGAGCTTCATCCCAAGCAAATTGCAAGTAGAATGAAGAAACCAAATAAAATTGCCATTCCATATAGTTTCTGGGAAGCTGGCTTTTTATTTATTACGTGGTACACTCCATGGAATGAATGCGCTCATTTTGCTGAAATGTATAATGCCGCAATGGAAAAATATGGTTTTCCACCAGTCATGTGGATTGCTTCAATTGAACGATGCAGGCAAGCAATATGCATGCCTATAATCTGTTTTGATTCTACCAAGGAAGAAGACTTCGAAAAGGTTCAAGACTTAAACAGAGAAACAACGGAATATGGATTGAAACAAGGTTGGTTAAATTACAGACCAGATCCTTTCATTCATGCTCCCTTGACATATTCTCAAGCTGCAATGTATTGGAAATATTTGAGAATCTTTAAGAAGATTGTTGATCCTAATATGATAATGCATCCTGGAAGATTAGCTCTTCCATGAACAAAGAGGTGAAAAAAAGATGGCTAAAACTGGAATGGATAGATTAGAAGAATTAAAACCTGAAATTTTTAAATGCATTCACTGTAAAGCGTGTCGTTTCGCATATTCTGGTGAACCTAGTAAAAAAGGAATAGGTGAGCATGTAGGTAAACAAGGAACAGTTCTCTATGAAGGAATGGTCGATTCATGCCCCGCAGGAATTGAATATGGTTGGGAAGCTTTTTGGAATGCTGGAAAGATATGGATCGCACGTTCTATTTTAAATGGTGATCTAGAATTTACAGAAGAAGTTCGAGATGTACTTATGCCTTGTATCACCTGTGGTCAATGTTCTGCCCAATGTGAAAATAAAATTCCAACTGTAGATATTATTGAATCGCTAAGAGCTGCCTGTGTCGAAGCAGGAATTCCTATGATTGATAAACACCAATTAGTAAACAGGCTTGTCAAGGAACTCAATAATCCTTATGGTGGAAAAAAGGATGAGAGAATGAAATGGGCAAAGGATGCAGGTTTAGGTAAATTTATTAATAATAAAAACGCTAAAATTGGATATTACGTAGGGTGCACGGCGAGTTATCGCCAAGTAGAAGTAGCTATTGCGACTGCTAAACTTTTTGAAGCATTAGGCATGAATTTCACGCTCATTGAAGATGAAGTGTGTTGCGGAAGTCCATTTTTTAGGGTAGGTGCGATAGATACTGCTCGAGAATTAATGAATAAAAATCTTGAATCATTTAAAGATTTAGAAAAGGTTTTCTTTTCTTGTGCAGGTTGTTATAGGACATTCACTATTGATTATCCAAAATGGATGGAAGCAGAAAAACTCCCATTTAAGACCCAACATGCATTTGAATTAGTAGCAAAATTAATCACGGATGAAAAAATTAAATTCAAACCAAATGCAAAGTTAAAAGGTAAGGTGGTGACTTATCATGATCCTTGTCACACTGGACGTCATTTTGGAGTCGAATTTGAGCAAGAAATAATCAAGCAAAGCAAGAATTTAATGCTTGATATGAGAACTGTCTATAAGAAACTTGAAGAATGGTTTGAAAAGCCAAGGACTATACTTAAAAAGCTCGAACAAGATGTTGGAATTAAATTTAGAGAGATGTATCGTATTAAAATGAATAGCATGTGTTGTGGTGCAGGAGGCGGAGTTAGAGCAGGATATCCTGATTTCTCTCTAAGAACAGCTAGCTTGAGATGTGATGAAGCAAATGCTGTTGGTGCAGATATTCTAACGACTGAATGCCCATTCTGCTGGAGGAACTTAACTGACGCGAATGAAATGTATGAGCATGGAATGAAAGTCATGGGAGTCCTCCAAATGATTACTGAATATAACTTATTAGATGTCGTTAAGCAACCAGTAGAAAAAGATTTCATGGTTTAAATTAAATGAGCAGGATGCTCAATTTTTCTTTTTATTTTATATTCTCTTATTAGATTAAAACATATGATTTCATTATTTTTCTAAATAATTTATTGAACTTTAATTCAATCTACTCAAACAAAAGATTTTAAATAATTTAATTTGTTACATTTATTTTATAAATAAATTTATCTTAACTATTTATGTAGTATTAAAGGTAAAGATCTATATGATCAAGATTAATAATATCTACATGAGTAAAACGAGGGTATAAAATCATGAAATTAAAAAGTAATAAAAAGTTTAAAATGACTCATTTTATTTTATTTATTGGTATAATTTTAACTATAATCTTGTTATTTAACAATACTAATTTTTCAAATCAAATTATAAACAATGACCAGGAGTATACTATCACTCCAAAGACTTCTGCCTCTACTGTAACTATTAATTCTCCTGAAGCAATGCTTTATGGTGCTTCTCCTTTATTAATTAATGCCACAGTAATTTCCGGTAATGGTATTTTAGATGTGAAAGCAAATATCAATGCTACAATTTCCTTTAACATAACAATGTCAAATGGAGGTAGTGGCGATTATTATACTTGTTTCTGGAGTAATATTACTAATTGTGAGAGTGGAGACTATAACATAACAATTATAGCAATTGATGATGAACCAAGCGAAAATAGGTCTCAAAGTGTTGTTATAACTATTGATAAAGATGGTCCTGGAGTCTCAATCGACGAGCCCGCTGATTTGAGTTCTCATAACAATGATGCAGGTATCGAAATCAACGCCACGATAACAGATCCGGGAAGTGGAGTGGCCGGAGCAAAAGCCATGATAAATTCCACCCTCGGCGATTTCAACCTCACCATGCAAGAGATTGCAGGCACGTGGACCGTCACCTGGTTAAACACGAGCTTGTATGTTGAAGGAGATTACAACATCACCATATGGGCTAATGATAACAGGGAAAATGTGAATCAAACGGAATCGATCGTCATCACGCTCAATGACGTGCTAAATCCAAGCGTTATTATCGATGAACCTGCCGATTTGAGTTCCCATGACAATAATGCAGGTATCGAAATCAACGCCACGATAACGGATCCGGGAAGTGGAGTGGCCGGAGCAAAAGCCATGATAAACTCCACCCTCGGCGATTTCAATCTCACCATGCAATACATTGCAGGCACGTGGACCGTCACCTGGTCAAACACGAGCTTGTATGCTGAAGGAGATTACAACATCACCATTTGGGCTATAGACGGTAGTGGCAACGTGAATCAAACGGAATCGATCGTCATCACGCTCAATGACGTGCTAAATCCAAGCGTTACTATCGATGAACCTGCCGATTTGAGTTCCCATGACAATAATGCAGGTATCGAAATCAACGCCACGATAACGGATCCGG
>JBHLME010000123.1:9139-13363 GCA_048938445.1 Promethearchaeota archaeon
TACAACATCACCATTTGGGCTATAGACGGTAGTGGCAACGTGAATCAAACGGAATCGATCGTCATCACGCTCAATGATATCATTGGTCCATCAGTTACTATATTAAATCCTCCCAATGGCAGCAATCAAGATAATTTTATCTCTTTGGACATTAATGCTACAATTTCTGATCCTGGAAGCGGAGTTTCGAGCGCAATAGCCATGGTTAATACATCAATTGGGAATTTTAATCTTACTATGCAATATATTGCGGGCACCTGGACTGCCACTTGGGTGAATACAAGCCTTTATGCTGAAGGTGATTATAATGTGACCATCTGGGCTATTGATGGTAAAGGAAATGTGAATCAAACAGTATATCATTCATTCACCTTAACAGACGGCATCAATCCTGAAGTGAACATATTAGTTCCTTCTGATGGGAACTCATTTGATAACACCCAAGATGTAGAAATCAATGCAACAATAACAGATACGGGGAGTGGAGTGGCCGGGGCAAAAGCCATGATAAACTCCACCCTCGGCGATTTCAACCTCACCATGCAAGTGGTTGCAGGCACGTGGACCGTTACCTGGACGAATACAAGCCTTTATGCTGAAGGAGATTATAACATCACTCTATGGGCAATTGATGGAAAGGGAAACGTCAATGAAACTGAGCATGTTATCATAAGCCTCAACGATGTACTAAACCCGAGTGTTACTATTGACGAACCTGCTGATTTGAGTTCCCATGACAATGATGCTGGTATTGAGATCAACGCGACTGTTACTGATCCAGGGAGTGGAGTGGCGAGTGTAAAAGCCATGATAAACTCCACCCTCGGCGATTTCAACCTCACCATGCAATATATTTCAGGTACATGGACCGCTACCTGGACAAACACGAGCTTGTATGCTGAAGGGGATTACAACATCACTATATGGGCAATTGATAATAAGGGATATATAAATCAAACCGAATCGATCGTCATCACGTTGAATGATATCATTGGTCCATCAGTTGATATATTAAATCCTCCCAATGGGAGTAATCAAGATAATTTTCTTCCCTTTGACATCAATGCAACCATCACCGATCCGGGAAGTGGAGTAGCTGGGGCGAAAGCCATGATTAACTCCACCCTCGGCGATTTTAATCTCACCATGCAATACATAGCAGGAACGTGGACAGTCACCTGGGTGAATACAAGCCTTTATGCCGAAGGGGATTATAACATTACCATATGGGCTATAGACGGTAATGGCAATGTGAATCAAACGGAATATGTCATAATTACGCTAACAGACGGCATCAATCCTGAAGTGAACATATTAGTTCCTTCTGATGGGAACTCATTTGATAACACCCAAGATGTAGAAATCAATGCAACAATAACAGATACGGGGAGTGGAGTGGCCGGGGCAAAAGCCATGATAAACTCCACCCTCGGCGATTTCAACCTCACTATGCAAGAGATTGTGGGTACGTGGACCGTTATCTGGGACAATACAAGCCTATATGTCGAAGGAGATTACGAGATCACCATATGGGCAATTGATGGAAAGGGAAACGTCAATGAAACAGAGTCTGTCGTGATAACTCTCAACGACGTGCTAAATCCAAGTGTTTCGATAGATGACCCTACTGATTTGAGTACTCATGATACTGATGCTAGTATCGAAATTAACGCCACGATTGTGGATCTGGGAAGTGGAGTGGCCAGGGTGAAAGCCATTATAAATTCTACGCTGGGTGATTTTAATCTCACCATGCAAGAGATTGCAGGCACGTGGACCGTAACCTGGGTCAATACAAGTCTATATTATGTCGAAGGGGATTACAAAATTACTATATGGGCCATTGACGGTACTGGGAATGTAAATCAAACTGAATTTGTTATAATCACCCGTATAGATCTTACAAAACCTATTATCTTTTTCATTAGTCCATCTAATAGTACCATTGTCACTAATGATGTCAACATAACCGTCCAGATCATTGATGCAAATCTACCAGACATAAACAATGTAATTGCTGAGATATATAATGGAACTGTATTATATAATTTCAATTTAACAATGGTTAGAATTGGAACAACAAATTACTGGACTATATTGTGGGACAATCTTTCAGATTATTCTCAAGGAGAATATCGCATAAATGTAACAGCAATAGATAGTTCACTAAATCAAAATAGAAATTCAACGGGATTTCTAAATATTACTTTTATTTTTGATACAGAAGCTCCTAGATTTATATTTCCTCCAGGTTTTAACAATACAGTAATCACATCCATTCCATTTATTATTGAAGTCAATATAAGCGATGATTACAGTTCTCCGGAACAAGGTAGTGTGATAATTGAGTTTTCAAATAATCCTTCACTATTCAATGCATCAATGGAACATATTTCAGGAGATTTATGGAGATTTACTTGGACAAATATTTCTTCATATTCGAATGGAGTTTATAAAATACAAATCCATGCTATTGATTCTTCCCTTAATAGAAATAGTAATTCGTCATCAATCTTTTTTATAACCGTAAATCTTTCATCTGGTGAAGGTCCAGGAGGTCCTGATTTTCCATTTTTACTTCTGATAATAATAGCAGCAATTATTATTGTAGCTGTGGTCGCACTAACTATTATAATATCGAGAAGACGCGGTCATAGGACGAGTATAGAAGAAAGAGACCGAATAGGAAGACTCACGGGAGAAAGTTTATGTGAAAGATGTGAATATTTCGATGCTGAAGCCGAGTTTTGTAACAAATTACTCGTTATCAAGCGGTTTAATTTAAATGCACCCTGTAAGGAGTATAAAAGAAAATCGATTGCTCCTGCCGTTGAAAAAGCCAAGGAAGAAGCTGAGGGAATAATTTATGAACCTGTTCCAGGTACGGCCTGTGAGGCCTGTCAAAATTACAATTATAAAACGGGACTATGCGATAAATACTTGACTTATCCTCAATTAAAACCAGATCAATTCTGTAAGGGTTTTAAAAAGTTCAAAGATGAAGGAGAAAAAGGAAAACCTCCTACAAAGGCAAAATCTGGCACGGATAAATTATTAGGTCCTGAATTGTGTGCAGCATGTCAATTTCAAGAATTAGACACGGGCTTTTGTAAGAAATTCTTAACGTATAAAAAACTGAAACCAAATGAATCTTGTAAAGGCTTCAAAAGAAAAAAAGAAAATGAAGAGACTTGAAAAGATAGAAACAAATAACATTCAATGCAAGAAATTCATTAAATAATTCAAAAATAACGGAAATTTTTTTTTAATTTTTTTTTAAAAAGTTCTTAATACTCAAATAGCAAAGAATCTTAATAGGGTGTAAAAGATGATTTTTTTATTTTAAATAATTTTCTAATAGATTATATACTATTTCCAATGTTTCTAAATCTGGTAAAAAAGTTATTCTTACATGATCTTGGCCATATTTCCCAAATCCAGACCCATAAACTATACAAATTCCAGTATCTTTAAGTAAATCAATTACAAATTCTTTGTCATTTTTCCATTTATTGAATTCTTTAAATTCAATTTTAGGGAATAAATAAAATGCCCCTTCTGGTTTGATTATTTGGATTCCTTCAATTTGACGTAATCTTTTATATGAATAATCTCTTCTTTTTCTTAACTTGTTAACCATATCCTCAGTATGCGTTCCAGGATTTTTTAATGCTTCTATCGCTGCAAATTGAGCAATTGAATTAGCACATAATCGAGCTCGTGCCATTTTAGCTATGTTTTCTTTCAATTCAGATATTTTATTTTCAGGATCATAATAATATAAATAACCTAATCTCCATCCAGTAGCCAAGTGCGCTTTTGAGAATCCATTCAGACCTATAATTGGAATGTCTTTACTATAGGATGCAGGACATGCATATTCCTTTTCAAAAATTATCTGATCATATATCTCATCAGAAATTATTGGAAGATCATATTCACCAGCAATATTTATTATTTCTTTGATATTTTTTTTACTGAAAACTGCTCCCGTTGGATTATTAGGGGACCCTAGAAAAATTGCTTTAGTTTTATCAGTAATTTTGTTTCTTAAATCCTCAATATTAGGTTCCCAGTCGTTTTTTTCATTCATTTCATATTCAACAGGAATACCATCAAAAAATCGTGTATAGTTTATATACACGGGATATGATGGACCAGGTACAAGTATTTCTTCTTTATTCTCAACAAGTCCGGATAATACAAAAAAAATCCCTTCGGTCA
>JBHLME010000012.1:0-52107 GCA_048938445.1 Promethearchaeota archaeon
TAAAACGTTATATCACTTCTTTGTTTGAACCAAGTGGCAATATACCAAATGGTAAAAAGCAATGCTCCAATTCCAGTAGCGACTAATAGCCAAATTGCTATAGTGCTTGTAATTCCTATATTATACAGGGGTGATAAAGCTTGATCGATTATGGACACTACACCTGAAATATTAGCAAAACTCTGTGGGAGCCAGTAGGTAAAAGTTAGAAAAGTTACCGCACCTACACCAGCATTGATCGCGGCAAAAATCCACCACGTGGACTTCTTTTTGATGGTTACTTTTTCAGGTATGGGTTGATTTACGTCTTTAAAGAACTTGATTTTCATTAAGAGCACGCCAAATGGAAGTATAGACATGATTAAAAATAAGGTTGCTAATAATCCAAAAGCCTCCGAATATATCCATATTTGACCAGAGGGATTTGCAATAGCCCATGCTTCTGCTTCCGATTTTCCTTGGAGTGCTTGCAAAAACCATGCAACTTTTTCTGATATGGCTTTAGTATTCGCAGTAAGACCAGGATGAGTTGTTGGAATGAGTGCGTGTCTTCTCATTGAACCATCTGCCCATCCACCTGCAGTTAAATTATATGTGGTGTCAAAATTTGCAGTTCCCGATAGATTATAATTAGCATCTATTGTGCCTAATCCTTCAGCAATCCAATCAGGAAGCGTTGTATTACTCTCTAATTGGAATTCTTCTTTTTCTGCCCATATATGAAGGACGTTTTTAAAAACAACGAGATTATTTAAATAAGGCCAATAGCTTGGACCAAAAGTTTCAAGCACCATGGCATTGCATCCATCAAAAGCAATTGGAGTAATACCGTAACTACCAGATAATAAACACAAGTAGTAATAAATTTCAAGAGCACCCATAGAATGTCCCATTATACCTAAATTGGTATTATCAACGTAATCTAATTTATCATGTAAATAATTCCATGCCGCAAGATAGCTAGAATTGCCAGGATTATCCCAATTCTCAGAAAATGAACCATCAGATAAGCCGTGTCCATTCTGATCAATGCAAAAGACAACAAATCCTGCACGAGCCAGTTCAATAGCTGATGGTCTATATACATCTTTATCATTATTAAATCCATGTATTGCAAGGATTCCCGGAGCTTTATTAATGCTTGTCGCTGTTATTGGTCTATAAACTTTACCAACTAAATTTTCGTTATCGAGACCAGCAAAATTAATTATTTGGACATCAATAGTCCCAAATCCGCTCTGGGCGAAACTTGAAAAGGATATTGAAAATATTGATATTGCCATGCAACATATAAACAATGAGTGGTCCATTAGTCTTTAAATTTTTTAAATTTAGATTTTTTAATTTTTCAACCATTTTCTTTCATTTTATTTTGTAATAGATTTATTATTATTACATTTGTAAAACAATTGGATATAGTTGATTTACAAGTGTAAAAAATTTAGTAAATATTTCGAGTTTTTGATCTTTTAAAAACCTTATTGAATACTCCTTCAAAAACTAAATTACTTACGTAATATTTACAAGCATAGATAAATCTAAAATCATTATTAAGCAGAATTAAAATAAAATTTTTATGAGATAATTTAGGTTTTAATTCAAGATATATAAAAAATAGAAAATATTCTATTATTAATAATATTGGATTATAACCAAATTAATTTGTTAATGCTAGAGCTAGATATAATGCGCCAGTGATTTCTGAAATATTTCCTACTCTTGAGGTATCTATGATTATATAATTAGTGTCTAAATATATCGCCCCATACGCTTTTCCTCCCCCTAAATGAACTAAAGTTCGATAAATTAAATTTCCAGAAATCCCATCTGGAGCGATGATTAAATTTGACCTTTTTTCTATTGACTTTTCGATTAAAATTTCATCATGGTCAATGATGAGTGAAGGATATTCTCTTTTAAAAAAATTAACAACATCATTCGCTAATGTTATTGATTTATCAACTGCCTCATCCCTTCCGATATCTCCTTTTCTCCCACCAGATAGGATGCTGACTTTAAGATCAATTTTAAGTAAATTAAATATAGGAATTGCCTTTAAAATAAAATCTCTTTTCTTTTCAAATGTGTTGCACTCATCTATCCCAACAGGACCATAAAAAAATTGATATCCATCATACGTTTCAAGTAAGGTTAATCTGTGGATTTCTGAAAAATTTAAAATTTCCTTTATACTTTTCAAAAAATTACTTGAACTTAAAGAACCTCTAATTACTGCTCTAATTTTCCCATCTTTTAGAAAAGATATGATTGTTTTCTCTGGATCTTCATTTTTAATAAATTTTAGATTATTTTTGTCAATTTTTTTATTATGACTGCGTATTAGATAATCAATTGCGCTTTTTTTTCCAAATAAATAAATATTTAGCTCATAATTACCCAAAATATCTAATATAGCATTCAAAATTTTAAAATTATGAGAATCTTGCTCACCTATGCCAATCCCAATAGTAACATTTTTGCCTTCGCCAATTACTTTAAATTTCTCTAAGATATTCATATAAATGTAATCAATTTATTTTTTTCAAATCGGAAGTATTCCAAATTAGATTAAGAATCCGGTTAATACTGTCAAGATTATTAAAAATGAATTATAAACACCATGCATTATCATTACAGCAATTAAATTTTCATTTCGCCAGTAGAACACCATTCCTAATCCCAATGAAATAACGAAATACAGAGGGAAACTGATAAAAAGGGTATATAAATCAAATGCTACTGAATGTATCCCCGCAAAAATTAAAGCCGTGATTACAATACCACCCCATTTTTTCAATTTACTCCTGACTAATCCTTTTTGTAAGAAACCTCTAAATACTATTTCCTCCGTAGGGCCAACTACTGCTATCATTACAACGGCTAATAAGAATAGCTGAATTATTAACTGGAAGATTTGAAAGGAATCTAAAGGAAAAGAAAACGTACCAAAGGATTCAAAATATTCTCTCCCGTACAGAGAATAGTCTATTGGGGTGCTTATTAACCAAATTATGAAACCCGCACTTAATCCACAAGCTACACCCCAGCCTATTTCTTTAAATACTCCTTTTATAGAATAACCTCTCGCAGTAAATCCAAATAGAGCAAGACGATTTTTAAAAGATGGTCGCTTAAGGAATCTTCCTACATAGATAACAGGAATTAAAATAAGTGAGAATTCTAGTAGGGACGAAATTATAAGGAAATATAAATTCGATTCCAAATTAACTAGTTCTTCCGATAATGACTCAAGAGCATCTGCAAAAGATTCAAGACTTATAGGATAGATTGTTAAAGGATTAATTAATATTAAAAGAATAATCAAGACTAAAACTATTGATAATCCAGTTAATATTGCTAAAGATAGTAAAGAAAATCCAATAGATTGTCCAGCTCCCCAAAGTCTTCTATCAGATTTCTCATAAATTTCTTCATCTGATAACTTCGGTAGTTCATGTTTAATTGGTGTAAATTTATACTGAATCACACTACTTGATTGCATCACCGTTGATTTTTTTAATTGATTTACATTTGAGAAATCTAATCCACATTTAATACAAAATCTAGCATTTGGTATATCTGGGATTTTTTGTCCGCAATTCGTGCAAAAATTCAATTTTCTATCCTTTGATGGTTGCAAATAGTAATTCATGTCCAATATAATAGGAAACCATTTTTCTTTAAGAAGTTTATTGTTCAAAAACGAATCATCAATGGGTGAAATAACATTTAAGTTCTTTATTTTCTAATTTGATTGGGTTTACAAACCCATATCTCTCAAATTGTATTACAATATTCATCGGTATTTTTAGAAGGTTAATTTCTCCATAACCCTTGCTATAAGTTCCATCTGGTTTTAATATTGATACTTTAACATTTTGTTCTTTCGGTACCCATTGAATTATTTTTAAATCACTGTCTACTTCGCGATCTAATTCTAAACTGTGCCAATATGCCTTAATTTCTTTTTTGTTAGGAATTATTGAAAGAATTTGAATATTTACTAAATCTTTTAAACGTATTATCTGACCAACTTTAATTTTTTGAGCATCTGATTTATCTATAAATACAATGATTTGACCTTTTTTATTTTTAACACCCTTAATAATTCTCTTTCCTTTCTTTGGATCAGATGGTAATAAAAGTGGTTCAGCAATATATTCTTCTAATATTTTTGGAGCCTTTTCAATAATAACAGAAAAAGGATCTTCGACAAAAAAATATCTGTTTGAAATTGAGTCAATTATTTCTTGATTTTTAGCATATAATTTCTTAACTTCAAAGGTTATACCTGACATGGAAAGTCTTGCTTCTAGTAGTGTTTTTCTTAACGCTTCGGGTCTTATGCCTCTTTTTTTAAGTGATTGAAGACTCCAAGTTCTTGGATCATCCCATCCTTCATAAATCCCATTTTGAATGTTATTTCTTGCTTCGGTCTTACTTAGTTTCATGTTTGGAAATTTTATCCTTCCGTAATGCGTGAATTCTGCTTTTTTCCATTTGAAATGCTCCCAAATAAAATCTTCTATAAAATCTTCTTTAACTAAATCAGCTCCTCTTACAATATGGCTTACTCCAATGAGATAATCATCAATCGCCCATGAAAACTCCAACATTGGCCATACAATATATTTTTTTCCAACTCTCGGATGCTCTGCTTCGGAAATTCTCATTATAATTTGGTCTCGTAATGCTGGATCCTTTTGATCCATTCCTGTTTTTAAACGGATTACTAATTTCATTTCTTGATACTGACCAGAAAGCATGTTTTCCCATTCTTCAAGATTATCCTTGATTGAAGTGTCTCTATGCGGACATGGTTTTCCGGTTTTTTTATATTTTTCTCTAAACTCACCAGGATCACAGAAGCATGCATATGCTAGTCCATCATTTATGAGTTTTTCACAATATTCATAAAAAATACTTAAACGATCGCTTTTATAATATACTTTTGAATACTTCACTCCAAGCCATTCCAAACCTTCTTCTATTAAAGTATATGCTTCTGGAAGGACATATTTTGCCTTTGGTGTATTTCTTAATGATCTTGGACTACCAATTGTATCATCAAAAAAAAGAATTAGTTCTCCATTATATTTTTTTACATATTCATCATTTAAAACAATCATCCGGGCATTTCCAACGTGTAATGCCCCGCTCGGATAAGGAGCTAGCCGCATTATTACCTTTTCATAGTTATTCACATTTGGCAAGGGAGGTAATCCTAATTCTTCTTCTTGAGCTTTTTCCTCTTTTAACGCCTCTGGATTCAATTTTAATAGTTTTTTTATTCGCTCTTTATGACCTATGCTCTCAATTTTAGGGATTATTTCATCTAATTTTATTTTTATTTTTTTTGCCTCATTCCGTAATTCTGGAAACATTCCTATTATTTTTTTCATTATCGCTCCTAATTGAGGAACACTTTCATGTTTAACAGCATTCTTAAGAGCAAAAATCCATAAAAATTTCTCTAACTCCTCATCATCCATAAATTTCTTTCAACTTTTTTATTTTTTTCTTAGATCACTTAATAATCAGCAAATGTAAGAATAAATAATATAGTATTTCAAAAAAAATAAACCATTATTAAGAATTCTTAAATATGAAACATTCTAAACAGATAGTATACTAAAACAAGGTGTTTAAAATTTATTATCGTGGTTATATATTAATTCGACTGAAAACAATTGGAAAAGAATGGGAAATTGTTAAAAAATTAAAGGGAAAGACATCAACCGAAGAGGGTGAGGATTGGAAGATCACTTATGTCACTCCAGTATACGGAGGGTGGGATTTAATCGTTGAGTGCAGTTTTAGCAAATTAAAAGATCTTGATAAAATCGTGACATATTGTAGAGTAGATCCTGATCTGAGTGCATGGATCGAGGAAACTACTACTTTAATGGGGTCTCGTAATGACTATACTGAGTAATTTTAAAAATTTTACTCATTATAAGAAAAATATTTGATTTTAAACTAGTTTTTCAAATTCTATTTAATTTTTATCTGAATAAAGATAAAAATATAAATGAATGATTAGAAATAGAAAAATCAAGAATTCATTCTCAAGTTTTTTCTCAATTCTTTTGCCTTCTGTTTAAGTTGAGAGGCTCCATTGTTTATTATGTTTGATGCTATAAAAGAAGGTTCTTCTCTTGCTATTTTTTTCAATAATTGTTGTTTTAAACTAATTGTTTCTAGATATAATTCTTGGGAACATAAATCTTCTCCTCCATTAATAATAATATCAAGCACGTGAAGTGCTAACTGATGTTTTCCTACGATATTAAGACTTTTTGCGTGTTCCAAGTATTTTTCAGGACTATTTACCTTTAATAGTTCCTTAGCTATATCGGAAGATTTTGAGGGGAACAAGTCTGTTGGATTTCCCGTGTCATACCATCCATGATAAAGTCTATAAGTTGCATGGATTGCAAAACGGTAACATCCATAGATGGGTTGTAAATAAGGAAATTTATCAAATTTTTCGGGGTAAATCTCAAGCATTTCATGAAATATCTCTTCAAACCATTTTCCTTGGTTCAATCTTTTTACCACCTCATCATGAACAAAATGTAATGCTTCTGAAGTTATTGATAGATGCTCTCTTACCGTTTCGTTTCCTTGAATGGGTTTACCGTGTCCAATCACGAGGTATTCCGGATTCTTTTCTAACATCTTTTCTAATGCAATTGCCCAATCTTTTGGATATCTTTGGACTTTATATGGATTTCCCACGTTAGGATAACTAATTTGCACTAAATCACCCGTGTAAATTACTTTTTTTTCTGGTACCCATAGCCATATGGAATCATCTGTCTCACCTTTATCGTGATATAATTCGAATGTGCAATTTCCTAGTTTAAAACTATACTCATCACGCACTAAAATAGTAGGATCAAGGGTTTCATGAGCTGAAACTCCTGATTCTTTTACTATAGATGAAAATTGCATTGAATTAATCCAATCATGATAATCATCCAACATTGCATATTTTTTGAATCTTAAAAGTAAGTTTTCATGAGCAATAACTTGAGGCATTTCCCACCCATTTTTTTTACACTCTTCAATAAAAGGAGCATATCCAAAACAGTGGTCAAAGTGACCATGGGAGTAAATGATAAATTTAACTGGTTTTTTAGTTAATTCTCTCACTCTCATAAAAATTCTTGGTCCTTGGTTCCTTATAGGGAGATCAAAGATAACAAGCCCCTCCTCAGTATTTATTACGCCTGTAGTTCCCATTGAACCAAAGGCCGAACATGTACCATCTCCTAAGGAGACATAAGGGACATCCCATTCACCTAACCACTCAAATATATTTTCATTATCTAAATTCATACCTATTACCCAATCTTGTTTTTTATTTTAACTATAAGGATCGAGAAGTTCAAATTTTTCCCCAATTATTTCTTTAATAGCATCCTCAAAAATTATAAAACCCATTTGCTTGTAACCCTCAACAGAAAAATGCAACCCGTCTATGTAAGCACACTCTTTTCTTAAATTACCATGAATGTCACGCATTTTATTGTATAAATCTACAAAGGGAATGTCATTTTCATTATAATATGATTTTAATAACTTGTTTAACTGAATTTTTGATTTATTGTATTCTATATTAGATTGCTCCATTCTTATTGGAGGTATGGTAGCACCTATGGAAATTATATCATTTTTTCGGGAAATTTCATGTAATTTCTTTATATTTTCAAAAATTTCCTCAATTCTACGACCCCACCCTAAATCATTAGTTCCCCCTATAATTATTGAATAATCTGGTTTTGGTTTAACACTAATTAAATCAACTTGGATTCTTGCTAAAAGATCACTTGTAAGTTCACCGGGAATTCCCTTGTTAATGAATATTAACTCTTTATATATGTTCAAATCCTTACCTTCATTTTCCCACATGAATTCAATGCATTTCTGTTTTAACCAAAATTCGTACTGAGAATTATTATTGCCATACCCTTGCGAAATTCCATCATATGAAGGATTATACCCCGGATAACCTGCCGTTAAGGAGTCACCTAAACAGAGAAAAATCATAGATTCAAATTATTCTTTTTATAACTATTATTAATAAGAGTTTACAAATAGATTTAAATAATTAGTCATTTTTCTTTCTTATTGAAAATGGGACACGTTGAACCTTACTTTGAAATTGACAAAAAAGGAAGAGTAATATGTAAACTCCATTCAAATTATGACCATATCAAGTCTTTATGCGAGACTTATACTCAAGATGTTAGATGTGATCAAAATTTAACATGTAAGACTTGTTCGAGTTATACTAATGATGAATGTTATTTCCAGAAATCAAGAATCGACGAAATTGAGCATGATAGACTAAAAAAAAAGGATTATGCTTGTAAATTGTGTGGTAATCGAATTCATAGAATGTGGACCGTAATATATAGCATCTATTATAAGGAGAAATTTAATATTAAAATTCCTTTACTATGTTGTTCATGTTATGATTCCCTTAAAAATGAAACATTCATGGATAAATATAAGACAAGAACATTTTCCATTAAATTCTATCTCATTTTATCAATTTTAATCATTATAGATAGTCTTTTTTACATAGATCCCTTTTATTTAGTCTTTAGTATAATTAATATATGTTTTGCCGTGTTCTGTGTCATAATCTACGTTAAATATTTAAAAAAATTGAAAAAAGGCAGAGATTATTATCAAGAACATTTTATGAAAGAACAACCTTAAAATATTTTAATTATTTTTTATGATTCGATATTAAATTCTTATGGTATTCTGCCGTTTTACTCATTAAATAATTTTAACTATGACGTAGAATTATATTGTTATAAAAAAAAATTTTTTCCCATTAAATTATTTGTGACCTGGTAATCTAGCTTGGATAGATTTGAATTTGCGATTCGAAGTCTTAGGTGCTGGCTTGCGGAGCCAGATATCGGGGGTTCAAATCCCTCCCAGGTCATTTTTTTAAACATATGCTAATAATTCAGAGATATCCTTAATAGTAATATAATTAGAGATCTCAATGTCTCGTTCAAAAGGGAATTTATATTCTCTCTTACACAGAAATAATTGTAAACCTACTTGATGACCACCTATGATGTCGGCATATTCATCTCCACAGATAATACATTGACTAGCATTATCTTCCAAGCCAATTTTTTGTAATGCGTATTTAAATATATCTGGATTTGGCTTTCTTTTTCCAAATTTAGCAGAAGTTATAATTTTATCAAAATATTCATCCAATTCATATTTTTTTAAGAGATTCTTAATTGTTGAATGGTGTGGATGGTTTGAAAGGACTACCATTTTAATATCTTTTTGTAATAATTGGTCCAATGTGCTTTTTGTGTGCTCATATGGTATCCATTCATCTTCCTCACAAGAATGATATATATCCGCTAATTTCATAAGATTTTTATCATTGATATCATCGTTAGAATTTATTAAATCATTTTCAATCATCAAATCCAATACATTTTTAAAGATAAAAACTGTTGGATATTCATTTTTCGTTTTTAGACTTTCCCTAAAGAAAAAATTTCTTTTCTCAAGAAAATATTTTGTTAGTTTTTTTGCTGTTTTGTCGTCTATTTCAATGTTTGATTCTCTAAGATGTTGAATTGATAACTGCAACCCATGTTTATAGCAATCAAGATATTTTTCTAACGATACATCTTTAAAATAAAAAAGCGTGAATCCAAAATCAAATATTATTCCCTTTATGTTCATCGTAAAGATTAAATAAATAAATCCCTATAAAATTATGTATTTAGTCTTATAACTTGAATAGGACCAATTTAATTTTATTAAATTAAAAATTTCATGCCCATTTTTTATTTAAATATATCAAGTTATATTAATTTCTCAAGAATCTACAAGCAATAATTACTATTAAAAGAAAAAATCTTGAATTGGATAACATTCTTCATCATTATCGGAGGATTTGTCTTTTTTGTAATTTTAATTTATTATATATATAAATTTGTAAGAAAATCAAAGAAAAAAATCACCATTTCAAGTTTTAAATGCATTGATGGACACGTAGTAAAATCTAAAGGAGAACTTATTATAGACAATTATCTACACATTAATGGAATAAAACATGTTTATGAGAAAATTATTAAAGTAAATGGACATCCAATTAAATGTGATTGGTACTTGCCAGAAATTAAATTATATATTGAATATTGGGGCTTTTTTGGAAAAGAGTACGAAGAGAGAAAAAAAGAGAAAATCAAGTTGTATAAAAAAGGAAGATTACATTTATTATCGATTGAAAACCACATGTTTAATGATATCTATCAAAATTTAAGAGAAAATTTAAAGGATTTTATCGATTTCAAAGAACCAAGTAATCAGTTAAAATATTGTCCTAATTGTGGTGTCAATTTAGATGATAGATTCATAGAAAAATCGAATTCAATTAATATATAATTTAAAACTCTATGTAAGATGAATATTGTTCAATCTCGAGCAATATTTAATTCTGTTATATAAATATCTAAATTCATTCTTTCTTTTATAAAAAACTCAGGCTTTTTATATTTTATTTTAAAGATGTATACATGTCATCATCAGATCAAAAATTACTCTGTGAAATATTATTCCGAGATTTTAGAACAAATAAACTATTAAAAATAACAGGGAAAACCGATATTGATAAATTGATGTCACCAAAAAAGAAATTTGTCATATTAGAAAATAATTTATTTCAAAATCAACAATGGAAGAAAATTTCATGTAAAATACCAAAAGTGGATATAATAAGAATATGTGCATTCAAAGCTCAAGTCTTATTAAATTATGAAAAAGGAAATCTCATCATTGATCAAAACCAATTACAAGAAGTTAAAGGTATTAGTTAATATAAAAACTCAACTCTGGTAGTTCAATCGTTAGATTCATTAACTAGCAAGATTTAAAAATAGTACCCCCTAATAAATGGATCTTTTTATGGGGGTTTGGTCAACCTGGTTGTATTTTTGTCTTTTGTTTCTCCTTATCCTATTTCATTTAGCTCTTCTATCATTCTTTTGGTTGGGAGAATCACTTTATATCATGTTAAATCATAAAAATTAACACGACTAAAGTTATATTAATAATTTCATGCGAGATATTTAAATGAATATGGTAAAAAATTGCACTAGCATTTTCTCAAAAACCATTTCTTTTTATTAATTTTGTCTTATTCTAAAATATTGAGGAAAATCAATTATATATTTAGTAATTGGATAATATTATTTCCAATAAAACTCCTTTAATTAATCTAATTAGATATAATAATAACAAATGGGAAATATATTTGATATTATCTCCAAAAGAGTCCCTATTCTTTATATTAACTATATTTTATTTATTAATAGTTTAAAGTGATTAGCCAGAGAGACAATAAATTTTAACTAAATTTAAAAAAGAATTACTCTCTAGCATTTTTTTATTATGTTTTGACTATTAGATTAGATTATAGCTATTAAGAGATTAACAAGAAATAAAATATATGTATACGAATAATTCTTTATTGATAAAATGACCATAGATAAATGGATGACAGATGAAAGTGTAACAATAGAGAAGAAAAAGAGAGATGAGAAATTTAATTCACTTTCAATAGAAAAAAAAGAAGACTTGAAAAAAAAGCAAATCCGAAAATTATTGAAAAATAACTCGGAAATTAATAATGACACAGATAAACGTGAAGATATTTTATGCCAAATCATTAAGTTTAAGGACTGGTTAAATAATAGGAATTATTTAAAGGGGGATATAGAAAAAATCGAAGTTTGGATAAAAAATTTAAATGAACTCATTATTTTAGAACAAAATCGAAAACAAACTATAGATATTTTTAAACGAAAGGAGCTATTCAAGGAGATCCCTCCAAATTTTCTAGATGAGAAGTTTAGAATGATAATAAATAAGAAAATAAATGCTAAATCGCTTAATAATTCAGATCGATATTATCTTAAAAAATTAAAGACCATGATACAAAAAAAATTAAAGGAAGCCCGATATTATGAGATTTTAAAAAAAATATTAGAAGACTAATAATTCAAATTCTTTTTAATTAATCACTTGTTATTATTATTTATAATGTGGATTGTCTGTCCTATTGCTGGTGTGGGAAAAAGACTTCAACCTTTTACTTATTCAAAACCCAGGACATTCTTAAAAATTGCTGGAAGCAAAGTCATTGATCATATTTTAATAAAATTAAAGAAGACATTTCCTAAAGGAACTACAATTTGTTTCATTGTAGGTTATAAGAAGAGGCAGACAATGGATTATCTTATAAAACATTATTCTGATTACTTCAATTTGGAGTTTAAGGTGCAAAAACCACGGGGATATGAAGCAGATACCCCCTATTTCTCTGGTTTAGGAGATGCCATATTATTAGCAAAAGATCTTGTAAATAATGATGATTGTTTCATATTATTAAGTGACATGCTTCCAATGGAAGATTATTCATCAATTTTACTTAAATTCCATCAAGGAGATTGTGATGGAGTTATTAATGTGAAAAAAGTTAAAAATCCAGAATATTATGGAGTAACCTTATTAGATGATAAAAAGGAATATATAACTCGGATAATAGAGAAACCTAAAGAATATATTTCGCACTATGGTGTATGTGGTGCATATATCTTAAGTAAACTGGTAATGCCACGGCTAATCGACTTATTAGAAGAACAAAGTAAAATTGAACTTGACAATGGAGAAGAACATGAATTTACTCCCATTTTAGATCAATTAATTGATGAAGGCTATAAATTTTCGATAAATGAAATGAAAGAAGAGATCTTAGATTTTGGAAGACCTGAAGGATTATTAGAAGGAAATCAATATTTACTTTCTGAAATGAGAGTTCAAGGTCCTCGTATCGAGGAACTTATTCAATCTGGCAATATTGTTGATTCAAAAATTGTTTCTCCAGTATATATTGGTGAAAATGTAGAAATTAACAATTCCGTAATAGGGCCTAATGTATCAATAGGAGATGATGTACACTTACATAAATGTGTCATTTCTGAGTCAGTCATCGGGGATGGGGCTCATTTAAATAAAATAATAACTTCAAATAGCATAATTGGAGATTATTCCGTATTAGAAGATTTAATTAAAAAAGAAATTACTATTGGAGATTCATCCTATATAGCTACTTCTGATATGAGATCTTTTTAAAAATTAAGTATTAAAAAAGTAAATAAGAAAAGATGTTTTATTGAAAATTTGGTCTTTTTTCTTGCCAAGGCGCTATTTCTTCAAATGCTTTAGATATTTGAAGAACTGTTTTCTCATCATATCTTTTACCAACGATTTGCATTCCTATTGGTAACCCTTCTTCCGACCAGCCACAAGGAATTGAAGCAGCAGGATGACCAGTTAGGTTAAAAGGATAAGTAAAAGAAATCCAACTTGTAGCTGATAACTCTCTACCCTTGACACTTGGGTATTTAGTTCCTGTGTCTAACCACTCTACTTTAAAAGCAGGAATTGGAGTGGTAGGTGTAATTAATATGTCATATTCTTTAAAATAATTGTACATTTGGTCATATAATTGTCCCTGTTGAGCTTTAGCATTTATTATATCAGATCCTTTATATGTTGAACCTGCCTTGATAATATTTCTAAGGTCAATACTCAGATCTTCTGGATGTTTTTCATATTCTTCTTGCATATCATGTGCAAAACCAGAAGTAATAATTTTAATCACTGTAGATTCAGGTCTTTTTAATTTTAATTTTACATTTTCTACAGACCAGTCAAATTGAGTGAATTTTTCAGCATTATCAATCACAATTTTCTCGACCTCTTCATCCAAGGCTTTAAAAAAACCTAAAGTCATTGAATATCCAATCTTTATTTTTTTTGGTTTTTCTTTAAGAATATCAACGTAATCTATATCTCTATCAGGAAAAGAACTGCTGTCAGCAGGATGGAAACTTTTTACAACGTCGAGCATTAAAGCAGCATCCTTTACGCATCTTGCGATTGGACCATAATGTTCCATAGACTTAAAAGCATTTCCAATTTGGGGGTATATGGGGATTCTACCAAAATTAGGTTTTAAACCATATACTCCGCATAAACTACTTGGTACTCTAATTGAACCACCACCATCAGAACCTAAAGAAATTGGACCTAAACCACTAGCTACTGCTGAAGCAGATCCTCCACTTGAACCTCCCGAATTCCGATCTAAATTCCATGGATTTTTTGTTTCACCAAATATTTTATTGTTTGTCAGAGCAATATGTCCAAATTCTGAAGTGTTTACTTTACCAAGCATTACACAACCAGCCTCTTTTAATCTTTGAACAGCAATATCATCTACTTCAGGGATGAAATTTTCATGAAATTTAGAACCAAATGTTGTCTTGATACCCTTAGTCATCATCAGATCTTTAATACTTAGGGGAATACCATTTAATAATCCTAGTTTTTCTCTGTTTTTCACGGCATCATCTGCTTTTAGAGCCATTTCTCTTGCTAAATCGAAAGTAGTTGTACAATAAGCATTTACAAAGGGATTTATTTTTTCTATTCGCTCAATAATAGTTTCCGTAATTTCAAGTGAACTCAATTCTTGCGTCTTTATCTTCTCTCTCATGTCACATGCTGACATATAGCATATATCTTCTTTATTCATACTATTTTCAACTTTATTATTATAAACAATATATTAGACGTATCTCTATAAATAACTTACATCAATGTTGGAATTCAATAGCATTAATGTTGAAAATTTGACACTGTTTCCAAAATAAAAACAAGGTTATATATTTTAACATGGTCTATTATAAAGTATCAAAATCATAAAATTTAATGTTAAGAATTTCAATGGCAGATCTCACTCTTAAAAAACTGGATAAATTTTCTGGTAGAGAAGGTCCTCTCGTTTTAATCATAATGGATGGAATTGGCTTAGGGGAAAAAGATGATAAAAATGCGTTTTATTTAGCAAAGACTCCTTTTTTAGATAAAATTCAATCTGAATGGCCTAAGAAAAAGTTATATGTAGAATTAAAAGCTCATGGAACGGCTGTTGGATTACCTAGTGATGATGAAATGGGTAATTCAGAAGTTGGCCATAATGCCATTGGCGCTGGTAATGTTGTTAAACAAAGAGCAGTTTTAGCAAAAGAAGCAATTGAATCAAAAACATTATTTAAGACTCAAAAATGGAATGATCTTGTTAGTCCTATAATTAAAAAGAAAAAATCACTCCATCTTATCGGTCTTTTATCCGATGGATATGTCCATAGCCATATTTCACATTTAATTGGATTATTACGTGGTGCAAGAGATTCTGGGATTGAAAAAGTGCGCATCCATACTTTATTTGATGGAAGAGATGTCCCTCCAAAATCAGCACTGAAATATGTTGACGAATTAGAGAGAGAATTGGAAGAAATCAATAATGCTCAGAATTTTGATTATCGAATTGCATCTGGTGGTGGTAGAATGAGGGTCACGATGGATAGATATAATTCAGATTGGGGTGTTGTGCAAAGAGGTTGGGAAGCTCATGTTTGTGGATTTCCCGAAATTTTTCCTAATTATGAAGGTTATTTCACATCTACTAGAGAAGCTGTCAAACGGGCACGAAGCACTGATTCTAATCTCACTGATCAATACTTACCTTCTTTCGTGATTGTAGATAAACACAAACAAGCAATTGGTGTAATGGAAAATGGAGATGGGGTTCTATTCTTTAATTACAGGGGAGATAGGGCAATTCAAATTTCAAGAGCATTTGATGAAACTGAAGAATTCAATGAATTTCTAAAAATATGTGAACCCCAAGTAGTCTATTATGGACTTCTCCAATATGATGAGAAAGAACACATACCAAAAAATTATTTAATTGATCCTCCTAAAATGAAAACGTCTTTAACACGATATTTATGTGCAGAACACGTGAAGCAATTTGCTACTGCAGAAACACATAAATATGGACACGTGACCTATTTTTATAATGGAAATAAGGAAGGGTATGTTGATGAAAATTATGAAAAATACATTGAAGTCAAGTCTTATCCCTCAGAAACCATTAAAACCAATCCAAAAATGAAAGCTTATGAAGTGAGAAATGTATTAGTAAAAGCGATTAATTCTAATGAATATAAATACTTACGGGTTAATTTTGCCAATGGTGACATGGTTGGTCATACGGGAGATGTGAATGCTGCAATAATAGCAGCAGAAACTGTCGATGAATGTGTAAAGGATGTGGTTGAAGTAGTCAATAGCAAAAACGGTATCACGATTATAACAGCAGACCATGGAAACCTTGAAGAAATGAAAGGTAAATTTGAGACTGCTCATACTTTAAATCCCGTGATGTTTTCCATCATAGACTCAGGTTATAATAATGAATATATGATAAATGAGAGCATTGATACTCCTGATCTAGGAAATATAGCAGCAACAATATTGAACTTATTAGGTTATGAAAAACCTGATACCTTTAAAGAGTCAATGATTAAATTTGTATAAATTAAATCTTATTATCTTGAATATATTTAAAGTTAGGGTGGATGTATATGAGTGAATTTAATAAAGAAATGAGTAATGAAGAAAAAATTTTACATTATCATAAATTAGAGAATGCATATTACTCTTCTCCAAATAATGTCTTTTTTGATCCAATACTAAAAATTTCAGAGGGTCGTGCTGAAGTAAGAATTAATATTTTAGAGAAACATTATCATTTTTTCGGAGCCGCACATGGATTCTTATATTTTAAAGCACTTGATGATGCTTCATTTTACAGTGCAAACTCATTAGAATTTCAAAATATTTTATTAACTTCAAATTTAAATGTTTATCTCACGAGGCCAATTAAATCTGGTGAAATGAAAGCTGTAGGGAAAGTAGTAAATAGGACTAAAAGCACTTTTTTAGCAGAAGCTCTACTCTATGATTCAAAAAATCAGATAATTGGAAAGGGAATAGGATCATTTGTCAAATCTCAAAAAAAATTATCTGATACAAATTACTATAAGATTTAATAAATCATTTTTATCCATTTTCAATCAAACATTAATATTCTTTATAAAAAGTTCTATTAGTTATATAACGTTAATAAATAAAAAATATAAATTTCATAGATTTTTTACAAAAATGTAAAGGCTTTTATATTAAGAAAAAACAAAATAATTCATCCAATTTGGTCATTGTTCTGATATAGGCATTTTTAATATAAAAAAGATTATATTCTTTGATTTTTGACAAAAATGTCAAAGCTTATATATTAAGTTACAATAATATAGTTCATTCATATTTGGTCATTGATCCGATAATTGTATTTTTAATATAAAAAATCACTGAAAGATCAGTCAAAATCAATAATTAATTTTAGATCAAATTATGGATAAAAAAATTTCACAAAAACTGAATAAAAGTATAATCAATTAAAAGAAAATAATCAAAAATTTGGTGAATGAAATATGAAAAGAAAAACTATGTCAATAATATTATCTTTAACGTTAGTAATGGTCTCATTTATGATAGCAACGACGAATGTGAGCCTGGTTTCACCATCAGAACAAATTATTATATTAGTACCACCGATTGTAAGTTCGGTCACTGAGGAGCAAATTGAACAGGCAATAGAAGAGGGAATAGCTTGGCTTGCTGATAATCAAGAAATTGATGGAAGTTGGCCTGCATTTCCTCCAGAATACCAAGATGATGTAGCAACAACAGGTCTTGCTGTTTTAAAACTTGAAACCTATGCATATGAAGCAGGTTATGAATCACCATTTGATCCTGCCTATCCATATTATGAGAATGTCACTGCTGGTTTAGATTATCTATTTGGATCATCAGTGATGCTTACGGAGATTTTATCATTACAGGATCATACAGCTGGTGCTACAGGAACAATTGATGACCCAGATGTTAGAAATAATGATATTGGTGTATATACACATATTTCTTATTATCCCTTTGACGTCTATGACACAGGGATAGTATTAGCAGCGATATCAGCTAGTGGAACACCTGATAGAACGGTGAATGTACCTGGGAGTAATGTCAATGGATGGAAATATAGCGAAATAGCACAAGATATGGTTGATTGGATATCATATGCTCAGGTAGATCTAGGAGTAGGACAAGGCGGATGGGAATATAAAGCTACAAACAACGGTGCAGGTATATACCCTTTAGATCCCAATGCAAAATCATGGTATGGTCCAGATAACTCCAACTCAGGATATGCAGTGTTAGGACTTGCTTATGCTCAAGACTTTGGATGCATGGTTCCACAGTGGGTGAAAATAGAACTTAATTCATATATCAACAATATTCAAGATCCCGTTAATGGAGAACCCAATGATGGTGGATCATGGTATACCGCTTATAGTACAGCAATCGGGACAAATATCTTGAAAACGGGAAACCTTATCTTTGAAATGGCACTTGTTGGAGATATTCCAACAACACCAAGAGTTGTTGATGCTTTAAACTATCTTGTAAATCATTGGGGTGATGCTAGCGGAATTAATTCGCCAGCCGGATGGGATGGAAACCCTGCACAATATCAAACAATGTTCTGTGCGATGAAAGGTCTTGAATACATAGGAATTGATACCTTTGATGGCATAGATTGGTATCAAGATTTTGCTGAAAAAATTGTTAATCAACAAAACCTTGATGGGTCATGGTCGGCATCATCAGGACGTGGCAATCCTACGATAATCACAGCCTGGGCACTACTTGTCCTTGAAAAAGCTGCTCCTCCTCCACCAGAAGAAGTCCTTCCACCTACAGTTACAAAGACTGTTAGCCCAGAAGATATTGTTATTGGAACTGGAGAGAAAGCAACTGTTACTCTTGAAGTAACCGGTGCTGGGGGTACTTCTACAACAATTACACCTATGGATATTATATTTGCTATAGACAGCTCTGGAAGTATGGACTGGAATGATCCGAGTAATCTCCGATTGACAGCAGCGAAAAATTTCGTTGATAAAATGAATAATACACGAGATCAAGCAGGAGTAGTAAGCTGGGACAGTAATATAGATTTTACTTTTGGCCTTTCTAATGATTTTGATGATATAGATGGTGTAAAATACTGGATTGATGAAGTTGATGCTGATGGAGGGACTAACCTTGACATTGGTCTCAATGAGTCAATAGACATGCTTGATGACAATAGCCGTGTTGGTCCGTCCAAGGAAGTAATAATATTCCTTACCGACGGAATCGGAGCTTATACACCTTCAGGTACTACAGGATCACCTGCTGACGCTGCCGCGGACAAGGGCTACATAATCTATTCTATAGGACTAGGTGATGATCCAATTGAAGAAAATTTAGAGGATATGGCAGACGCGACAGGAGGAACATATTATCCCTCTCCTAGTGCAGAAAACCTTGATGAAATTTACGATGCAATATATGAAGAAATAGTTACAAGCACCATACCACATTATGTCAATGTTACTGAAGTTACAGAGAGTTATATCGTTGTTGATGAAACTAGCTTTAACATTTTTCCAGACAGTATTACCCATAACCCTGATGGAACCACAACTATGTTTTGGGAAAATATCGGCACGTATGCTGATGGTGATCCTGATTTAGATGCCGGTGAAATCGTGACTCTAACTTTTGGTATAAAATCCAGAATATGCGGAGATGATTTAGAAGTTGATGTTGATGGAGAAGCAATAGTTGAATACGGCGATAAAGACGGGAATTATATCGGATATGTTGAAATTCCACAAGCTACAATCAATGTTCTTCCATTTATCACAGATTTAATAGCAGGGGGTGGAAATCCTCAAAGTGCCATTGATGTTGGTGATGTTATCATTTGGAATGACGAGGATTTTCTCTATATCACATATGAAACGAGCGATGATTGGTTTATGACTGAGACACATTTACATGTGGCTGACTCTTTAGAGGATATTCCTCAAACTAAGAAGGGTAACCCCATCCCTGGACATTTTGACTACATAGATTATCATAATCCAGCTGTACAGGTATATACCTACAATATTTCATGGACTTGGGATCCAGGAACAACATTATACATTGCAGCTCACGCGGTAGTGCGGAAAATCATCGGTTATGATGAATATTGCAATCCTATATACCAAATTGAAACCGCTTGGGGAGATGGTATAGATTTCGATGGCAAAAACTGGGCAACATACATAGTATATGAAGATCCTTAAAGAAAGGACTAATTGACCTAAAAAACAACAAGGATAATAGCTCAAATTATCCTACAATTTCTTTTTTTTATTTTAAGCATTAGATTTAATATAATTTTATGATTTAATTCAAAGTAGTATTAGAGCAAGATATATCCCAAAAGAGTTTACCTTAAGATTGAAGATGAAGTATGTAAAAAATGGAATGATAGGAAAGTTGATTCGCTTATGTTTGTGAAATCTCAGAAGAAATTATCTGAGATAAAATATTATAAGATTTAATTTCAAAATAAATCTTAATATTAGTATCCTTTATTCTTCTTTATAATAATGGAGTAATCTTCGTTTTTCTTTTAATAGTGCTTTTTTTTTTTCTTTTTCTTTAAAAATTTTAAATTTTTTTATTGCTTTTTCAATTTGAATGTCAACATTATTAAAAATTGAAAAATTTTTAACTCCTGTAGCTCTTTCATTTATGTTTGCTATAATAGCTTTTACATTCTCTCTTGATGTAGCAATAAATAAACATTTTAACATATCATTAAAAAAGACATTATTATGTTTCCATAAGGACCTTATATTGTTCAATTTATCCTCAAAACCTTTTTGAAAGGCTATAAATAAGTTATCATAATCATCAAAATATTCTTCTGGCAACTGTATAATTAAAGAATAAAATGCTAAAGCAATCTCATCCTTATCTATTGTAGAGTTAAATAGTCTTTTTGATGGAAACTCCTCAAAATCTATGTTTAAAATCGGTTCAGAATTTTTTGTCAGGCTAAATAGTTGATAAAGATCTTCAATTTCTCTGCAATGCATTCTTTCATTATGACCACGATCTCCTATTCCTAATACATATGCAACGCAAGAACATTTTCCCAACCAATAAAAAATTAACTTAATATATTTATTTTTAGTCAGAAATATGCTTGGTAAATTAAGTACATCAAATCCGGGTAAATATTTTTCACTTATACAACCTAACGATTGGTGATAAATCACGTCAAAATCGAAATTATGAACTTTTGTTAGAATTTTATTACAATAAACCTCATTCCACGCTTGTTCAGGTAATAATCTTTTAATTACAATTCCATAGGGTAATGTTCCTGAAAAAAGCACGAATTTAGGAAAATGTCGAGACGCAAGATATTTGTACATGATCATTATTTTCTTTTTTTCTGGAAAACGCTCAATGAGAACAGAATTTATTAATTCATACTCTTTATCCGATTTAAAGAGTGGAAAAAGGGCCTCAGGTAAAGCATGACTGTAATTTTTATTTGTATTATTATGTTGCATTTAAGCAATGACTCTTTTAATATCTATAATTGTTATGTATCTTTTCTATTTTATATTGGCCAACTATTTTAATATAATCAAAAAAAAGGAATTTTTTTAACTATATACTTGTTCCTCAGTATCGTCTCCTAATTCAACGTCCTCATTTGATATCTTATCAACTTCACTTTCACTATTATCTTCTTCTCCTTCAAACTCATCTCCATATACATCCGATTCAATTTTTTTCTTTTTTTTTGATTCTTTCTTCTCCTTTTTGTTCATATTTTTAAACACCTTTTAATTTAAAAAGTTTGAATATAATAAACGTAGTATCAAATAAAATTTAGAAATTTATAAATTATTAATATCAGAAGGTAAAAATTATGGAAAAAAAATATAATGCTTTTTATTTAACTTCAATAGTTTTTTTTTCCAATTTTTTTGGCTCTACTTTAGGGATCTTTACTGTTAAAACTCCTTTTTCTAAACTTGCTTCTATTTGATCATCATTGATATTTTCCGGCAAGCTAAAACATCGGTAATAACTCGAAGAATGGTATTCTCTTCTAACTAATTCACCTTTTTTTTCTTCTTTTTTTTCTTCTTTAACTTCACCTTTAATTTCTAAATTACCATCATGGATACTAATAGTAATATCCCCCTTATTTAAACCAGGCATTTCCGCAACTATATTGAAATTCTTTTCATCTTCAGTAACATTCGTTAAAGGTGTTCGAAAAAAAGGTTTTCTTTCTATTATGGATGAACTTAAAGGAGACCACCGTCTATAACTAAATGGCCACATCCAATCATCAAAAAATCTTCTACTTAAATCATCGAAATAACGATCCATTTCTTGAAATAATGAAAAGGGCTTTTCTCGTTTAATTGCTAACTCTCTTGATTCCTTATCTTCCTTCTCTTTCTTTTTACTTTTTTCTTTTTTAATTTGAATTTGTTCACTCATCCTATCCACCTTCAAATAACTTCTATTACTAAATAATTGAATTGGATCAAAAAATCAGTAAGATTGTTGTATATTTAAATTTTTTTTCCACAAAAATGGCACCTATAAGGTAATTGACCTAATATATATAATCTAGTTTTAAGACTTCTAATTATGAAATTTTATTATTTTAAAGATTAATTATCAAAATAGGTGATATCCTACGACCTGAATTTAATAAATTGTGTGATGATTTATTTCTTAAAAAGACCTATAAGTTCAGCTGTATCGATCGTATGATCATCAATTATCTCAAAAAAATTCTTCTTTATTACTCCTTCTAATTTATTCGTGTCAAGACCATATATTTTAAAAAAATACCTATGAGTTCCGCTTGGTGGTGCTGGACCTCCATATCCTTTTTTTCCAAAATCATTCATAAGTTCTGTACCTGGAACCGGACCTCCTTGGGGAATTTCTCTAATACTTGCTGAAATATTGATTATTAACCAATGGATCCAATCTCCTGCTGGAGCATCATGGTCATTACAAGATAATGCAAAACTTTTAACTTTAGGAGAGACCTTGTCCCATTTCAGATGAGGAGAAATATTCTTATTTTTATATCCAAATTTTCCATCCATTAATCCATTATGTTTAAAATCATTACTAATTAGTTTCATAAGTTTTTTTTAAATCAATTGTGTATTTAATTTTTTTCATGACATACATTCTCAGTTTGGGAGGTAAAAATAAGCATAAATTTTTTCTTAAAAATTATTAAGAATTGTATAATAATTTCAAAATAATATCTGGAATCATATTTAAATATTATTTAAATATAGTTGATAATTCTTGAAACTCAGCCATCAATCCTTTTATAGGCATAATTTGGGTATAATAGAATTTATTCTTGGAAATTATTTTTACAGTTGTGTTTTTTTAAATATTTAATTGCTTTTATAAGTATAAAAGGATTTTCTTTAGAAAAATTTAAAATATTATTACAATAATGGCATAATAATCCTCTAATTTTTCCGCTTTTATGACAATGATCAATATGAGTCATATTTAATTTTTTCAAATCCAAGGATTTCCTACATATTGGACAGGAATTATTTTGTATATCTAATAACTGCTTAAATTCCTCATTATTAATCTTATAGGTTTTTAAAATATGATATTTTTTATCCCATCTTCTTTTACATTCCTTGCACCATGAATCAAAACCATCTGGACTATTTTTTCTTCGATAGAAAAAAATAGATGTTTTGGGTTTATTTTCCTTGCAATTTAAACAAATTTTATATCTTACTTTATTAAGATTGCTATTTTTATTAGTTCCCATTATTATTTTTTCTTCCATTATATTTTAAATAATGAATTGCATTTGTTAAAGTGTATATACTATCAAAAGCATATCCTAAAAGGAGATTACAATTATTACATAGAAGTTCTCTTAAATTATTATTTTTATGATTATGATCCACAAATGGTTGATAAGGAAATTTATTAGTAAAAGTAATACCACAAATTGCACATCGATTTTCCTGTTTTTTTTTCATTTTGTTAAAATCATAGTTAGATAATCCATACTTATATTTTTTATATCTAGACTTGTCATATTCTTTTTTACAACTTTTACACCAACCATCTAGACCTGATTTTTGAGTACGATTTTTATAAAAAAATTCCGATGTAGCTGGTAATATTAATTTACATTTACAACATTTTTTTTTTTCAGATTTCTCCATTAAATCAATATATTTCTATTTTAATTCTTATTATTTTTTTAAAAAAGACTATATAAAATTATTTAATTTTTAAAATTATTTAAAGAAAAAAAGAGAAGTTTAGAAATATTATATTTATCATTAAGATTTACTCTCTGATTTTAATTAAATTGATATCATTTAGGTTTTATGATAGAAAATCTGTAATATTATCATAAAAATAACTTAACGATAAAATACGTAAATCTCGTATTTAAAGGGGAAATAGAGACAGCTAAGAATATTTGATTACTTTTTAACTTATTTTAAATAAAGTAACACTGCTGATTTTTTAATATACGTATATCTTTAGGTATACCATTTGAAGAAAATGCAATCAAAACCGCATTTATCTTTACTTTTTTAAAATGGGTGTCTTAACTCATAATAGGATGAGACTTGAAGCCGTCTCTTCATATATAACACATAAAATGAACAATTTTTTTCAGTCATACTTAAATAGCTGAAATTTATTTAATTAAATATTTGAGCGGTCTAAACATATTTTATATTATTAGAGGACTTCATATTTCAATAGAGAAATGTTTATATAGAAAAAAAATTAAATTAGGGTATGGTGCAGGTTAAATAATATTCACCGTCCAAGTGTTTTATACCTGTGCCAATCAATTATAAAGGAAATATTGAGGTGTCTTGAATATAAATCTTTCAAGCCCTCTACATTTCCGTCTGAAGGTTCGATCAATTAGAAGATCCCCATTGGAGAGAAAGAATTTCTCAGTTACATATAGGTAAATTCCAACTGCTCGAATAATAAATTCATACATATCTGGGTTAGAGTAATGTTACATTAAAAATCTTAATATTAGTGTTTTAATAACATTCTATTGTTATCTATTTAAAAATAAAATATAATATAGTGAATTTGAAGAAATATTAACTTTCATAATATTTAACTATGTCTCTTTTTCTTAATCATATTCAATCAGATAGAATATACTATATTTGTATTACTTTTGCTTAACAAATGTGGCACAGATTTTAATGGGATTTGCCGAGATGTGTCGGTTTTTATCGACTTTTTTTAAAAAAAAATTGAGGATATCAATTTTCTAATTTTTTATTATGGTGTCATTTCGACACCGATAAATTTATATAACTCAGCTTTCACGAAAAAACATATAGATTCAAATTTTTTTAACTATTTATTAAATAAAATATCTTATCAATTCTTTCATATTGATTTGGATATTAACCACATAGAATTTCTAACTTTCCAACCATACTTACTATGATATATCTTACACATTCAGTGTATAACAAACTGTAATATTTTTTTTCTTCTGAATTAATAATTCACTTTAATTAATAGATTGTGTTGATACATTAGATATCTTAAAACTTTTATTTGTCTACACTACTAGATATACGTCTGTAAATAAGATTATGAAAATTACTTAAATTATAAAGGGAATTAAATCGTAGAAATAATGGTAGACGTAGAAGTAAGATGCCCATCATGTAAAAAAGTAGGAAAAATAGATGTTCAAGAGAATGTAATATTAAATTCTCAGCGAGGGATTACAACAATTTGTGTAGAACAATCTTTAATATGCAATCATTCCTTTGTTGCATATATTGATACAAATTTAGATGTAAGAGACTATATCCTCTCTGATTTTACAGTAGAATTACCGGAATTACAAAAAGATCAGAAAGGAGAATACTTATTTATCCCCGAGGCTAATTTTGTAGATTTGTTTTTGTTAACAATAAATCTTGGAGTACAAAGACTAGTATATATCATCCGTGCAATTTTTATGGGAAAAAAAGTAGTTTTAATCAATGATTTAGAGTCTTTAAGTAAACATGTTGAAAATCTTCTAAATTTTGTCATTCAAGATACTTTTGAATATGAAATATTAATTATTTCGTGTGCAAATTATAGAAATGATAAAAAGAATTATAAAAATCATATTATCATTGAAAATAATAAAGTATTAAACGATAAAAGTAAATTACTAGCGGAGAATAGAATTAAAATTGAAAACACTATTATTGAAAAATTTTTAGGAGAAAATAATAGTACCACTGCTCTATTAATTTTCAAGAACGAATTTTGGAAAGCTAGAGAGATATCCAATGAAGTAATGAATATTTTAAATAATTATAAGGGGAAAAATAAAATGAGTAAGAAAGAACTTATAACTAAGTTACGCGAGAAATTTTCTATTAATATATCTTTTCTTTATTTAGAATTTATATTAGAAATTTTAAAAAATTATGAAAAATTTGATTTAAATGTTTTATCCAGTTATTACATACCTGGTTTGGGTGTATAATTCTTTTTTTTTAATATTTTGATGCCCTTTAAGCAGGAAAAAATCTGATAATGTAATATTTAAATATGCTAATAATAATGATAACTATAATATTAGATAAATCAAAGCAAGATTAAAATGGACATACTTGAATACATTTTCTTTTTTATCATTATGGGAGGATATAATGTATTATTTATATGGAAACTCCCAACTGTTGAAGAGCAATTAAAGTATTATTATTATGGGATTATCTCGTTTAATTTCCTTTGGACATTAGGACAATTCTTCTGGCTTTTAATGGAACAATTCTCTCTAGGACTTGCATATAATATCTTTTATGGTTTAGGAAACTTTTTTAGTTATATGGCAGCGACAATATTAATGTTCTCCGTTGAAAGATATGTATTTAAAAAACTTAAATATATACCAACTTTACTTTTAGCTTTTTTTACTATATTTGCTGTGGCGGTTGTTCAATATTATGGTACTTTTATGCAAATAGTACCTACAATAGGAGCTACTGCACTAATTTTTATCATTCCGATTATATATTATAAAATAGCTGCTGAAACTGAAAGTAAAACCCGTATAAAAGCTATATTAATGGGATCTTCATTAATTATTTTTGGATTTGGAGTCATATTTAATACATATTTTTTTCAATCTTTAATACCTATAATGGAATATGTAGCACCAATCATCCAATTAGTGGGAGCAGGTATTTTTAATTACACTTTCATCTTTTATAATATTTCAAATAAATAAATTACTTTTAAATTATTATTTTTTTGAATTTTTATGTGGTTTGCTTTTATGAATAAATCTACTCATTATTTTATTTTAAATGTTTTAATTCAAAAATAAGCTTATTGACTCTTTCATGTTGATTTGGAAACAAATCTTGAGGAACTTCAGAACTACCAACAATATTCGCCATTACAAATCTTGCACATTCTTTAAAACCTGAATTACAATATTTTGCTTTAAATAAAACACTTGTTGCGGGCATTTTAACCATTTTATCATTAAAAAATGGACATTTTTTTAAATTATTACATTCAACCATAATATTCATTAAAAGAAATTATCTATTAAATAACAAATCAATAGAAAAATACTTAAAATTAATACAATAGGACGTTAGTTTGTTATACCATAACACACATTTTTAAAATTTTAAAATATCATTGTTCGATTTGAAAATTATATCAAGAATTTTTATTTCCCTTTAAAATTTGGTTTTCTTTTCTGGAAAAATGAATTGACTCCTTTTTGAAAATCTTCTGTGGCGGCATTCATGCTGACATGTTTTAGTTCTTCTTCTAAATGTGCATTCAAATCATTGGTAAATGATTTTGAAAAGAGATATTTAGTGCTTCCAAACGCCAATGTAGGGCCATTACTTATTTTTTGTGCGATTTTTTTGATTTCTTCTAAAAACGGAGTGTCACCACCAATAATTTGGGAAACTAAATTATATTTTTCTGCTTCTTCTGATGTTAGTATACGGTTTAGAAGTGCCATTTCATTAGCTAATGGTAAACCCACGATTTTTGGTAGATGATATGTTAAAGAAGAATCAGGGGATAATCCAACAGATGTAAAAGCAACACTAAATTTCGCATTATTAGTACAAAATCTTAGATCACATGCACAAGCTAAACTTAAACCAACTCCAAAACATGGTCCATTTATGGCAGCGATACTTGGGGTGTTTATTGATTTCAGAATCTTAATACTTTTATGAAAATTTGAAGCTAAATCATATAGAAAATTGCCAGGTGCATCTGACTGCTGAAATTCAACTAAATCCCCTCCCGCACAAAAAGCCTTTCCCCTTCCAGTAATGATTAAACAACGGATAAAATCTTTTTTGGAGACTTCTTCAATGGCAAGATAAAAATCATCACATAATTGATTATTGAGGGCATTTAATTGATCAGGACGGTTTAAATATATGATTGCAAACCCTTCAGATTCAAAAATTTCTAATTCTATTGTTTTATATTGATTCATTTCACTAATTACCTGATTTACTTTTTGATTTTTATTTTAGCATAAAAAAAAATAACTTAAAAGCTTTAACATATTTGTCTCCTTTTGATTGTTTTTTAAAAAAAAATAACTCTAATATGAAAAAAATACTTAATTAAAGAAGATGAAACGAATTTTAAAGTTTATAAAAAAATTTAACATATATTCTTAAATCCAGGGATTTATTCTAGTTTTCTTATTTCACTTATTAATTTTGATGCTTCTTTACATTTTTTTTTTAGTAAGTCAATATAATCTCGTTCGTCCTCTTCCACGGCTTCCTTTAATTTTAATAAATCCGTAGTACTTAATAAAACCTGTAAAATATTTCCTAAGTCATGAGAATATTGATCTTTTAATTTATTTTTGAGAAATGTACTGTTATTATATTCAATGTGTATTAAAAAGATAACGATTAAAATAGTCGTTGCTATGGAAGGTATATAATTTAAAATAATAACAAATTCATTGTTTACATCATATAAACCATAACTAAAACCTTGAAGAAAAATTATGAAGGAAATCGGAAGATATGTGAAAAAACTTAACAAAACTCCATAATACCAACGTATACTTTTACCCACTTGCTTTTTAAAAGATTTCAATCTAAATAAGGGACCTATAAAAGCTAAAATGTAAGCTAAATTATGAAATAAAAGAGCTAATTTAATAGCATTTGTGATGCCTAAGATTAATGAAGTAAGAATTGGGATGAAAATGACTATTATTATAAGAATTATTAATACATTCTTAGAGATTTTCATAAAATAAGCAAATAGTCCAAATACTATAAATATTGTGGCAATTGATGCAAAAATAGCATTGAGTAGCAGAAAAATGTCTGATATTAAAACATCATATATACTATCAGAAATGATGGGAAAGAATGGTGCAAAAATCCACATTAACCAAGCGATTATAAAAGTTATAAATTTTAAATTTTTTGTACTAAAATAGAAATCAATCGATGCTAGCAATCCAATAGTCCTTATAACAATAAATATTAATAAACTATAAAATACAAGATAATGCATTTTAATACTTTGTACCTATACCCTCATTAATCTTATTTTAAAGATTAATAATCTAAAAACGTATCTTATTTATAAATTTCTCTCTACCAACTAATTTTTAATTTTATGTTAAATAAGGAGTGGAACTTTATGAAATAGTTATAATTTATCGGGAGAGATGATTTGAACTAAGGGAACTAAAATATAAAAAAGAAATTTATATTATAGATTTTTATTTGTAATTTATATACATAATTCATTGAATCCTCAATTCCAATATGCCCCTATATACTGAAATTTCAGTACACTACCATCAGAACCTATCGTGAATATATCACCATCTCCATTAACCGCTAAAGGCGCAGGAGCGTCCCAAATTAGAGGATAAGGATAATATGTAGTGTGATCTATTGGAAGATTTGATGCGATTACATCAATATGTAAATTCTCCATGTTTACTTCTATAAGTCTTTTCATAGCTGTATCAATGATGAGTAAATTCCCATTATAATCCCAAGCGAGACCTTTAGGTTTTCCCGTGTAACCATTGAGAAATATTTCTTTAACTCCACTTGCTATATTAATCTTAGTAATCCGTCCAGCAAGTGATTCAGCTACATAAAGATAACCATCCTTGAGGATTATGTCTATTGGTCCAGATAAATCTCCAGCGACTACTCTTCTATCTCCTGATGTTAAGTTAATTTCTATGACTTGTCCTTCACCATATTCTGCAACATATAACATTAGATTATCGTCATCTAGTTCCATACCCGCGGGGCTTGAAACAGGGTAAGCAACAGGAGTCCATTCCTCAGCAATATTAGGATTTACGTTAACTACAATACCATCTATAAAATCAGCAGTAAAGAGTGATTCTCCTATCCCATTTGTCATGGTTATAGGCAAGGGATAACCAGTCGATGATAACCAAGCATTAGCCCATGTTTTATATAGATTACCCTCTTCATCCATCTTCCTTATCATTATAGAATCGCATAAATAAAGCTGATCTTCTTTTACTACAATGCTGGCTACTGAATTTATCCCCATGGGGAATAACATACTATAATCACCACTATCGGGATCTACCTTCCAAATCGTGCAGTCATGATAACTGCTAATATAGAGATTACCATCTGGTCCAAATGCTAGATTGTCTAATCCCGGAAGCAGATTAGCTATTGTTTCTATCTCCAAACCATCGGGACTAATTTTTTTAACCGCACCAGTAGCTATTTCAATTGTATAGATATATCCATCTGGACCAATCTTCAATGCTACAGGGGTGATTAGACCTTCAGTTACAAGATATGTAGTATCACCAGTATCCATATCCACCTCAACTATCGACCATGTTCCAAGATCAGGAATGACGAGTTTATTATTCCGAATATCAAATCCTTCAGGTACTGCTAAGGAATCAGTTACTAATCGTGGTGGGGTCCCACCTTCTGGATCTAATTCCCATACACGGTTACCCCAAAAGCATTCAGTCATAAATAAGCGTCCAGATGCTAAATCATAACTGATACCATTTGGACCACTCAAACCACGAACTATGACTTCCTTCATTCCATCTGAGTCAATTTTATATACTTCTCCGGTAATTGCACTAGTTGCATAAAAATTTTCCTTATCATCAACAGTAATATCATCGGGGCAAATTACTCCATAATAAGGTTCTACAAATGTTTTTACTCGAGGGGGTCCAATCGCGCTTAAGGTAATTCTAGAAATAGTATTTGCACTTGATTGACATACATAAAGAGCACCATCCATACCAAAAATGAGACCATTGCAACCCCTTAATGGAGTAGATTCGATTAAAGTTACTTTTCTGTAGCCTCTATCAACAAAAATTCTCTCTTTACATGATGAGTTAATTGACCACGACACGGCATTAACCGAAATCAACACTGAAGTAGATAAGAAAACTGTCATAATAATAACCAATTTCATTTTTTTTTTCAAATTTGATAACACCTTCAACTAATTGTTTAAAATTAGCAAGAAAAAATTAAGGATTTTTTATATAAATAGCTTTACTTTTATGTCAAAAAACTATTTTCCAATAGAATTCTTGACTTTAAAAAAAAATTAGATTGTTTTATTTATAACTATTAAGTAAATAAAAAATCTAAATAGTAATGGAGTTTTTCCTCTTCCTGAAATTATCCCTGAAATTCCTTTTCAAGTTTTTTTTATAATTTCTATACTATTCAAATTAAAATTCCATAAAATATATTTATTTAGTGGGAGAGGGGGGAATTGAACCCCCGACCACTTGGCCCCCAGCCAATTCGATAAATTTGGCTAAATGACAAATTATGTATCATACCAAGCTAGACCACCCTCCCACGTTGAGAAAGAGTGTCTTATTATTATGGAAGATAATCAATCTTTCAAATTAAAATTTGTTTTATTAATGTTAATAAATTGTTAAAAATAAAAAATTTAAAAAGTAAATTCAAATTACCTAAAAGCAAGGTCTTTTATTAAACCGGGAATCCTTTTAAAAAAAATATACACTAATTAAAGAGTGTAATAAATAATGACAGAAATGAATAATTTAAATAGTGATGATTTACAAGTTTTAAAAGATATTGGTGCTTTATCTCGATTCAAAGTCCCTGTTCCTGAAAAAAAAGCAACAACCAATAAGGGATTTTGTTATACAGCGGAAAATAATAGGGTTGTGGAACTTACTTTAATTTCAAGCGGATTAAATATTCTTCCTGAATCTATTGGGAATCTTAATTCACTCAAAACCCTAATAATAAAAATTAATGAGCTAAATGAACTTCCAGAATCTATTGGTAAACTCAACTCGCTAGAGACTTTAGATCTTAGTGGAAACATGTTAAAAACTTTACCTAACTCTATTGGGGATCTCAACTCCTTGAAAACTTTAATCTTAGCCAATAATCGAGGATTACAAATACCAGAAGTAATTGGAAATATTTCAGCGCTTAAAACCTTGGATATTAGTTCCTTGAATTTAACATCAGTACCTGAGGCAATTGGAAACCTTTCTTCACTTGAATCTTTGGATCTAGCAGGAAACAATACTTTAGTTGAATTACCAAACTCAATTGGGCAATTAAAATCATTAAAATTTATTAATTTAAATAGCAACGCCAAACTCAAGTCTCTCCCAGAATCAATTGGAACGCTCAGTTCACTTGAAATATTGAATTGCTCTGGAAACTTTTTATTTGAATCTCTTCCAGAATCAATCGGAAATTTAAGCTCTCTTAGAGAATTAGATTTAGAAAGAAATAAAAAATTAATTCTATTGCCAAATTCAATTGGAAATCTTTCTTTACTCCGGAAAATAAACCTAAATGGAGTTAGCCTAACAAACCTACCCGAATCAATAGGTAATCTTGAATCACTTGAACAATTATATTTATCTCGAAATCAACTGAAATTTCTTCCAAACTCGATTGGGCAATTAAAACTCCTTCAAATTTTGGACTTATCTGATAATCAACTTGAATCCATTCCTAATTCTATTGGTAATTTATCAATGCTACGGGAATTATTATTAGCTGGTAACAATTTAAAAAAAATGCCTGAAAGCATGTCAAATCTTACAAATCTCGAATTACTAACATTAGGACAAAATCAATTCGAACAGATACCAGATTGGATTGGTGACCTTGGTTCACTTAAAAAATTAAGTTTTTTAAAAAATAACCTAACATTACTTCCTCGATCTATAGGCAGATTGATTGACTTGGATTATCTAGATTTAAGAATGAATCAGTTTATGGAGCTACCTGGACCACTATGGCCTTTAAAAAATTTAAAAGAATTGAAACTTGAAAACAATCCGTGGACAGAAGAATCCAAATATATAATTGACAAACAAGATCTTCCTTTATTGCTCAATAATTGTAGAAAAAATGCCACGATAAATGTCTTTTTAAGCCATGCGGTTGCGGATTTTGATTATTTTAAAATTGATAAATTTTCTAATTACTTAGAAAAACAAAATGAGATATATACAGCATTTTATTGTGAAGAAGATTTAACAGGTAATATTGATGCATTTATGAATGAAAAAGTTCCCGAGTGCCAAATTTTAATTTTCTTTGCATCTCAAAAATCAGTTTTTAATTCTGTTGATTGTGCTCATGAACTTGACTTAGCTCGCCAATATGAAATACAAATTGTTCCGATAAAAGGTGCTGATATTACATGGGAGGATATGAATAAAATAAATTTAAGTCGAGAATTAGGTCACGAATTTAGAATTGATGATTTTGACGCATTCATTGCAGAAATTTTTGACTATATTAAAAAATTGAAAGAAAACGTTAATTTATTTGATACCAAGGAAGCAAAAATCGATAAGGAAAAGTTAAACTTAAAAAATACAATCAACCACTTGATAAATTCTAAAGAATTTAGAGCGCAAATTTTTTCATCAGTAGATGAATTGAGAGGACTTTTTGAAGATTTAAGTAATAATAAAATAACTACGTTGGAGTACTTCCTTAAAAGCGCCCAAATTCTTTCTAAAAAATAAGAAAGAAAAAAAAAGTGTTCATATATAGTTTCAATATTTTTTTAAATATCTAATTTTTAAATATTAACTTAAAACTATACTAAATAATCTTCTCTCAATTTATAGAGATAATTTTTCTCTAAATTAAATTAAAATTATTGATTTGGGAAAGTTTATACCTTAATTATTTTTATTTAGCTATTCTTATCATTATATACCATAATTTAGAAGGAAGGAAATTATGAAACAAGGAAAAAAAATCTTAATTGGAATTTGTTTGGTTTCAGCTATAATTTCTTTAGGGACTTTAAGTACTGTAGCAGCAGTTAATCCATTTCTATTAGAAATGAGCGGAGATATGAACCAAGATCAGGACCAAGACCGAATCCAAGAATGTGATCAAGATTGCGATCAAGAATGTTGCCAAGATTGTGATCAGGATCAGAACCAAGATCGAGATCAAGACCAAGATCAAGACCAGGATCAAGACCAGGATCAAGACCAGGATCAAGACCAGGATCAAGATCAGGATCAAGATCAAGATTGTAATCCTGTATAAGGTGATATTTGTTTTAGTGATTTAATTTATAAGATAAATAATAAAAAATATTACCTTTTTTTTTTTTTAAAAACAAGTAAAAAAGGGTTCGATATAGAGGTTTGTCCTTAACTAACATTCCACATCATTGCGCATTCCCCAACTCCACCTTTTTGAACACCCTCGTATCTTAGATTCCTGAATCCAAACTTACTTTTTACCTTTGATAAAATTCCCATCATAACTTGCGGAAACATGCAAGATGGATTTCCATGATCATGATACCTAAAATAAGTATTAGCAAAGCACATTTTGCAGCTATCTTGTCGAGCTATAAGTTTTAGAACTTGGCCATTATCATCCTTAATTGTTTCTACTTTAGCATTATCTGTTATTGCCCATTCTTGTTCTAAGAATTGTTCCAACCTTGCCATTAAATCATCAATCGTTTCAATACCTTCATCATTGAATTCCCTTCCGATTGTTCTACCGATTTTTGTAAGGATTTCTCCTTTTTTTTCAGGGGGAAGTGATTTTTGAACAGCATACCATAGTTTAAAAAATGTACTATAAGGAACTGTTTCAAACTGTGTTGGTAGATTTTTAACTTCTTTTTCTGTTAATATTCCCATTTTTATTCCTCGTATATTGTTTTAATTTTAATTTATTTTTTTAAAAAAAAAACCTATTTATTATATAATATGAAAAATTAAACCTGAGAGCTTAGGTTAAAAAATCTGAAGTAAACTAGAAATTATAAGAAATAAATTATCTTTTTATAAAACAGAAAAATATAGCATTACCAATTTAAAATTAAATATTAAAGCAATAATTTTTATATTTAGTAGAGCGTTTTCTATCATAACATAAAAAGCAATGAATTCTCTTTTTTATAAAAAATAACAAGCAATAAACCCATGCGTACTAGAAGTCCTTTTCACATATACTGGCCTCAATATTTTGATTTAAAACGAAGTAGAAGTAATGGAAGGCGCCTACCAAAAAAGTATGCTATTGATAAAGTGTCTTTAGATTTAATTGCTAAAGCTGCCAGAAGATTAGGATATAATACTGAAATAGAAAAGAGTTATAGATACCCTAGGACTTGGTGGGATGAACCTGGGAGAGTTTTAATTGATACCAAAGGGAAAAATAAATCGAAAGTATTGCTTGAAATTGCTAAAGAAATGAAAAAAATGCGAACAAAAAAATAAAAAAAATTATTTATCATGCATGAATTCGCGTTTGCTTATGATATTTTTAAAGTTGCTGAGGCTACAGCAAGAAAATATAATGCTAGAAAAATTACTGAAGTAGTTCTAGAAATCGGAGAATTAACTTTAATCGTTCCCGAACTTTTACGAAAATCTTTTGAAATGGCTACAACAGGATCAATTGCCGAAGGTGCCTATTTAAATATTCAAATAGTTCCAGGAAAAATTAAATGCAAGGAATGTAATAAGATTTCATATGTAACTTTAACAGAAGAAGCACAATTAACAGGTTTACAATTATTTAGATGCACTTTTTGCGAAAGTCCTAATACTGAAGTTATAGATGGAAAAAAAGCAAACGTCAAAAACATAAAAATACAAGAATAAGTTTAAAATTAAAGACTAAATTATACTAAAATTGCGTTCATTACTCCATGTTGTCCAGGTCTACTCGTTACTCTAGCTTTTCCTAACTCAGTATCAACTATGGTTCCCTTTGTTATTATATGCCTTCTATTCAAGTCCTTAGAAGCAGTATTACTTTCAAATCTGAGGATTTTAGTTTTAGAAGTTTTATTTGTATTTGGATCTGTCACGTTAATGTATTGAGTAGCAAATAATTTTAACTTGAAATTTCCACCCATAGTTCGCTGTTTTTTCTTTTTTTCTTCCCCTATTTCTGTATTTATTGGGGGTCTTGCTAATTCTCTCTTTCTTTTTTTATGAGAATGCTTGTACTTTTTTCCGGTGTATTTTCTTTTTGAACGAGCCTGTGATCTGGCCATATCAACTAAACCATACTACATTTAAAATTATAGTATAGAAAAATGAATGATGTCTTTAATATTTTTACATTAGACATAAATAAAAGTAAATTAAATATAAATCCAATTTTTATTAATAATATATCATTATCAAATAATAGAATTAATATGATGCAAAATAGAGATATTACAAAGATTGATAAAACAAGCATGGATAACGTTATTAAGAGCAGCACAACAACCGTTGGAGTAATGGTGAAGGATGCGGTTGTAATTGGAACAGAATCCCAAGCAACGGCAGGTTTTACCGTAGCAACAAAAACAGCTCAAAAACTCTTCCAGATTAATGATTATTGTGCCGCAACTATTTCAGGGGGTGTTGCTGACTGCCAATATGTCATCAATCAATTACAAGCATTATCTAGACTAAAACAAGTAGAAGAAAATGAAGTCCCTGAACCAAAATATATTGCGAATATTACCAGGAATATCTTATTTCAAGGACGCTCTTATTTTGTTGCAATGATGATTGTTGGAGGATATTCTGTCAAAGAAAAAGCTGGAAAACTTTATGGAATTGATTTATTAGGAACTTTATATGAAGAGAGTAATTTTTTATCATATGGTTCTGGTTCCCCATTTTCCTTGGGCGTTTTGGAAGCTGATTGGAAACCTGATATGACAAAAGAAGAAGGAATTGATTTGATAAAAAATGCAATCACCAGTTCTAGGGAACGCGATGCGGGTTCAGGTTTTGCTCTACAAATCTGTACGATAGATAAAGATGGATTCACACAAATTCAGTAAATATATTCTTTTCAAATTATTTTATTAATAAATTAATTTTAAACGATTTTGAGATTATTTTAATTTTGGTATTTTAAAAAAAATAAAATTAAAAATATTAAGATTTTTAATATGCTATTTCAAATATATCATACCACGGGGATTTAAAAGTAAACACGCCAAATTCTGCTATAGAAATTATTATTAGAATTATGATCACAATCTTTACTAGTAAGTTATATTCGAATTTTTCATACCACTTTTCAAGAATGAGGACAGGAAATACTGAAATAAAACACATTAAAATCGAATAAATTGCTTCTAATGCAAGAATAGTAATTGGATCTCCAAACATGGAACCAATTAGATAGAAAAACATACTCATGTACGGAATGAGAAATGTTGAAAGCAGTCTTGAAAACAAAAATTTTTCCTTATCTTCTATTTGGTTTCTAAAAATAACATATTCAATTATGCTAAGAAAAATATAGACGTAAAATCCAATCTTCATGTGCTGATATATTGATTCATTAGTACCGCTAAAAATTGCAATTATTATATTTGGAAACCAATCATATAAGTAATGAAATAGCATGAATAGTAGTAAAAATACGATTGCCTTACCGAGAATGTAAAACTTATTCTCTATTTTTAATTTGATATCCATTCTAATCTCCTAAAATTTAGTGAATTTAATGTTTAATTTTATAATAATATTAATTCGTCAAGAACCTTTTTATTCTTTCAGGTAAAATAAAACCAAAGTAAAATTCGATAGCGCTTGACATTAAAAGTAATCTAAGAATAACTAATGAGCTAGCATTCGTTGGTAGAATCGCATCTAAAAGGCCTCCAATTGCGAAGGATGGAAATGCAATTAATAGAAAAACACCTTTCCATTTTGTTTCAGACTCACCAATTTTAATGGTTTTAATTGCAAATGCAATCCCACTAATCATAATTATTACAATAATAATTATTATAAATGAAGCCATTTCTATGCTTTTACTGCTTGTATCAACAGCAGATTCTTTATCTGCTATTAAATTTACATCAAGAATTAGATAAATTACAAAAAGGGTATAAAAAACTACTGAATAAATAATGATACTTAGAAGAATCAATTTCTGTCGCTTCTTTAACATGAAGTTAGTAAATGCCATCATCCAAGAGACTACTCCTATAGGTAATGGTATAAAATTTATCAATAATATTGCCTCAAGTGGAAGGCCTTCCCCTCCATTAAAAAATGACCAAATAAAAGAAACACTTGTTCCATACCATCCTGAACAAAAAAAAATCCAAGCTATTCCAACATAAAGAAGATTGATATTTTTATTCTTAAAATATTTAATAACGATACTTAATCCAACAATAATAGTAATCGATACAAATATAAGACCTAATATTCCATTTGCAATATCTAAGGGTTCTAAAGGTGCCATTTTCAAATTCCCATTTTATTATTCTTTTAAAAAAATATAGCTGAACAATTATTTAAATCTTAATTTATCACAAATTTTGATATTAATTTTATATCTAAACACTTTTTACTTTTAAAATTATATTTTGTCAAATCAAGAAATAGATTAGTCTAAAATTTTCACATCTACTTGCATTAACTCTTTATTGAAATAGATAAATCCATTCAATTTAAATGATCGAGCACTCATTATTGTCCAAATCTGATTTTTAAACGCTTTATTGCCACAATCATCCAAATATTCCATATTTCCGTGATCTGTTCCACTTGGATGCGCTCCGGATGGATGGGAGTGAAAAATACTGACCATTCGTAAATTATAGTGTTGCGCTGCCTCTTTAAAAATTGAATTTAACTTCTCGATATCATTGATTAGAAAAGCAACAGGAGATTTTTTATTGGATTCAATGCAATTGAATTGTTTTCCAATATAATATATTTCATATACTTCTGAATCGGGACTTTGAACTTGTTTGATATCTCCAAAAATTAGTCCACAAGCTTCGTTTGGTCTTGCATTTTTTACACAAGTCTTTAATTTGGTCAGAATTTGCTGATTAATAACAATCTTAATATATGATTCAAATTTCACTATTATAAACCTTCATTGTTATATTAAAGTTAATGCAGCATTTAATGCCGCTAATCTTGCTTTTTGTGGACTATCACCTAATCCAATTATTATCACATCATTAGATTTCAAATTTGCATCCACTAATTCTTTTTTAAAATATTGTTGGACGTTGTTATTTATCTCTATTTGATCCATATCGCTATCTGAAGAAACTATAGAAGGAAATATGAATTGATTACCGTTATAAATGAGACAAGTTGCCCCTGAACCATCTATTTTAATAGCTGCGTCCCTTTGAGCAATACCATCTGTGATTTTATTTGCTGCGTTTTTAATTAAGCAGAAATATGAGTTCATATCTTCTTTTTCTATTAAAATTTCTTTTAGAATTAAAGAATTCCCTTCTTTCAAAATGGGAACTACATTTTTAATTTTCTTTAAAAAAATTTGTCCTTTGTTAGTTAATTTATGTCCTTTTTTTTGATTTTTATTAGTTACTACAGAAATAAAATTAATTTTTTTATTTAATTTAGTAATTAATGATTTCACTGTTCCAGATCCAATTAATAGTTCCTCTTTTAGACGATATCTGCCCATTCCTTCCTGATCTTTAAGTTCTCCAAAAAGATAAATAGCTAAAATTATGTGAATATAATCAAATGAAGGTTTTATAGTCGCACTATCAAATAAATCGTCTAATTCTTCAAACAAGAGCCGTCCTTAATGCTTTAATTTAAGTTCTATTATTTTAACTTAATTATACATTAAAATATAAAGGTTTTGATGCGTTGTTTTATGAATATGAAAAAAATATTGCTTAAAAATTTAGAAAAATATGTTAGAATTCAATTATATATTTATTAGATATATGTAATATATTGCATATATCCAATATGGAAGAATTGAAATTTAAAAAAAATAGAACATTAATCGTAAATTCTATTGTAAAAAAATTTATGCTTTAAATATTATCAATTAATTACAGAAATAAAATCATAAGATGAGTTATTTATATCATGACAGATAATCTACATAAAATTCAGGAACTTGTTCTTTTTAAAGAAAAAAAATCTCAATTTGAAGCAATTAAAAAAGAAGATAAGTATAAATTTGAAAAGGAAGAGCAAGAAGATAAAATTCAAATTAGATATGAATTAAAACCTATTGGTAGATACTATCGATATTCATTTATGGTCATTAATTCTAATAAATCTCCGATAACTGAAGTTAAAATTAAAATAATACTTCCTAATTTCATGGAAGTTTATCGTTCTTCACCACCAACAGCTGAAACCGAGATACTAAAAAAAAATGAAACTGAAGTTAAAGTAAAGTTTAATGAAATAGAAGGTAGATCAAATAAACAAATAAATTTATATTTAATTCCGTTAAATTTAAACAAGGATGGAGAAATTCGCAGTTTTCTTACTTTTATAAATACCAAGGATTTAGTGAGAGTAATTAATTCTGATCCAATAAAAATATACATTCCTGAATTAGCTATTGAAAATCTGATCATCCCAAGTTCAAAAATACCTGAAATATATCAGGATAAGAGATTTAAAAAATCTTTAATTAGCTTAGGGGTAGTAACAAAACGCACTCAAGATTTACAAGTTTACTTGGACAACATGGAACGTAAATTAAAACTATTAAATTTTCAATTTATTACTCGAGATATTGATAACAAAGTTACATGGTATTTTGGTACATGTTGGAATAAAAATAAGATTGAAACAACAAAACAATATGAAGTGCTTTTGATTGGACAAATTATATCAGGTAAAATTGAGTTTTTACTACTATGTGAAAATCAAGACTATTTAGTCTCACTTTCAACTTTAGTATTTAATGAATTTAAATCTGTAATCATGCATAAAAGTTCGATTAAATCTGAGAATCAGATCTTGAATCTAGAATGTAAATCTTGTGGAGTAGTACTACCTTATTTACCTGATAAAGGAGAAAAAATTACATGTAATAAATGTCAATATCAGCAAGTTATTTGGTAAGATATTTGCTATTTATTTCTATCTATTAATTTACTAATTTCATCATACGAACCTAATAATTTTCTCACTTCAGAGTTATTCAAACCTTCTGATGGAGAACCTTCAAAAACATATTGTCCATTATCTATTACTAACATCTTAGTAGCCCAGTTTTCTACGAAGAATAAGTTATGTGAAGTAAAAAGTATAGTCATTTTTTCAGATTTTCTCAATTCTTCGATGATTTTTAAATGGTTATAAATTGATATAAAATCAAGATTGGCAAAAGGTTCATCCAATATCAATAATTTAGGTTTCATGACGAGCAATCCTGCTAATGCTGCTCTCTTTTTTTGACCCCAAGAAAGATTGAATGGCGATTGAGATTTAAATTCTAATAAATTTACGGCTTTAAGTGCCCAATCAACTCTATTTTTAACTTCTTTTTCATCAAGTTTTAAATTTCTTGCTGCAAATCCCACATCCTCTTGTATTGTTGGGGCAAATAACTGGTCATCGGGATTTTGGAATAAAAATCCAATCTGTTGTCTGATTTTCCATAATTCTTGTTTATTTCTAGTTAGGGATTCTCCATAGATCTTTATAGTTCCTGAATCAGGTTTTAGTAGACCAACTAATAAACGAAGCAGTGTAGTTTTACCTGCACCGTTATTTCCCGTTAACGCAAAAATAGAATTTTCCTCAATTTTAAATGACAGGTCCTTGATTCCAAAATCTGAGTTTTCCTTTATATTGTATTTAAAATTTAGCTCATCCACATCTATGGCAAAAATAATCCAACAACTCCTGTATATATTGCTCGTAAATCGATAAGAACGAAAAAAATCATCGAGGAAATAAGTACAATCAAAATAAGAACATCAAAAAACTTAATTTTCCTTGCAGCAAAGGTGATCTTACCGGAATATCCTCTCATCTTTAAGCTCTCATATAATCTTTCACTTCGTTCCATGTTCATTACTATACTTTTACCCATTATATAAGCATGGGTTTTTAGTTTTTCTTTATATGTAGTAATTTTTTTTCCTCTCAATTCTTGGGCTATTAGAATTTTCTTATTCGAATTAGCTAAAATTGGAATGTAATGAAGCATGATGATGAAACTTCCAATAAAAAAGGAAGGTAACCTTAATTTTGTAAGAGTTTCAATGAATTCAGAATAGGTTAAAGAAGAAAAAAAAGTTAAAAATACAAATATTGCCCCAAAAATTCTTAACAAGAGAAGTATAGCAAATTCTAAACCTTCTCTATATACAGTAAACACACCTAGTTGTAAAATTACGGAAGATCCAAAATAAAATGGTATAAAAATGGTCATAAGTAAGACAAAAGGAATTATTTTCTTTATTCGAGACAATACTCTTAAGATTTTAATCCGAATAATCAACCCAATTATTAAAGTAATGACTATTATAGTACATGTTAAATAAATGTCATTCACAATCAGAAAAGGTATGACTAATATGAATGGAATTAGAAAGTTAATAATCGGATGAATTCTTTTTAGCAGACAAGGTTCCTCTTCGTGTCTAAATGGTAAGGTTGCGTCCAAACCTGCAATTCTCTTATAATTATTATATTAATTTGTTAAATAATTTATGAATTGTTAAATACTTAGTTCTTTTTATATATTAGAATATGAAATAATTTTGGATTCACTTTCATATGTATTTTTATAATTTAAATAAATAATCTAAAACCTAAATGTTTATATATAAAAGTATCATTCTTCATACTAAATTAGAAATTCTTCATACTCAAATAAAAAAACATTTAATAGGAGGAAATTTAAAATGCATTTACCGGATGGATACTTAAGTCCTATTACTTTAATCATTTTATGGATTATAACAATTTCCATTATGATAATAGGATTCTATAGGATTGGAAATAGTAAATTTTTTGTTGAAGAAGAATCTGATAAATTAATCCCATATATTGGAGTAATCGCTGCAGTCATTTTTGCTTTTCAGTTCGTTAATTATCCTATTCCTGGGGGCACATCTGGCCATTTAGTTGGAGGCACGCTTGTTGCTGTAATCCTTGGTCCTTGGGCTTCAGTTATTGTACTATTTTTAGTCTTATTGGTTCAAAGCTTTTTCGGTGATGGTGGTATTACTGCATTGGGTGCAAATGCCTTTAATATGGGGATTATCGGTGGAATAATAGGGCTTTTTATCGTTAAAGGAATTATTAAATTATTAAATCTTACAAAAATTAAGAAAGAATATAAGGTTACAATAGCAACAGCTATAGGTTCTTTTATTGCTATCGTATTTGCTGCTGCCATTTGCGGTCTTGAACTAGCAATATCATATCCGCTTGAATATCCAATACAATTGGTTATACCTGGAATGGTTTTTTGGCATTTGCTAATAGGAATAGGTGAAGCAGTGATCTCAGCTTTGATTGTCTTTTATATATATAATACCAAGCCATCGCTGATATTGACTGAAACTTTCTTAGGGGTGAATTAAAAAATGTCTTATTTGAAACGATATAAAATACCTTTAATTACGATATTTGTTGTTACATTTGGTTTAATATTAATGATGACTTTTGGATATGCAATTGGAATACTATCAGGAGCTCCTGATGGTCTTGAAAGAGTAATGAATGATATAGGAGCTGAAGAACCAGTATCACCATTTGCACCACTTTTAGGTTTCATAGAGAATGATTATGTAATAGCCATCTTAGGTATTTCACTAATAATATCGATTACAGTTGTTTCTTTCTATCTAATAGGATTTATAAAAAAAAAAAGAATTAATAATCAGATTTAATATTTTTTTATTAACTCATTTTTTTTATTAATAGACCTATTGGTTCTATTTAGAAAAAAGATATTTTTATTAACTTTAAATCCTAATTATTTACTTAATTCTTTAATACAATATAGGAAATAGAATAGAATATGATATTTGCAAATCCACTTCCCTGGTTCTTAAGTCAAGATACAATCACATTATTGTTAATTATACTCATTTGGTTTTTAATTAACCTATTGATCACGACAATTTTTCTTAAAATAGCTTTAGCAATTGTAGGAGCAAAGCATACGGATTTTGGTGAAGTTTTTGTTACTGCTTTAGTAGTCACGCTCCTTTGTTCTTTATTGTTCATATACTGGTGGCTTACCATAATAACACTTATTTTAGTATTTTATTTCATAGGTAAACGTCATGAGATAGGATTTTGCATGGCAATAATCGTGACAATATTAGCTATAATAATTGCTTTTCTAGTGATATTTTTACTCATAATTGTTTTAGGAGCACTAGGACTAACCATCCAATATCTCTTCTTTTAATTTTTTTTTAAAATCTTTTGTTGGTTAATTTAATATGAAAAAATCTGAGAATTATTCTGACATAGTGCCTTTGAAGCAAAAATTGGTATATGGTTTCTCGGCATTTCCTTATACTTTTTATGGTGCTGTAATGGCATTAATTCAATCATTCTTTTATGGTTGGATGGGTCTCCAAAATTTTTGGATTGTAATTGCTCAGATAATATACTCTTTATGGAATGTCATAAATGATCCGATATTTGGTAATAAGATTTCAAATACGCGCTATTATGATAAGAGAAAAAGAAAAAATCAAAGATACATGCCCTACATAAAATATGGTGCTCCATTTCTTTCATTATTTTTTGCGATCACCTTTTTTCCTCCTGGATCGTGGAGAGGGGGTCAAGGAACTATCCAATTTTGGCTTTTTGCATGGTACCTCTGCTTTCAATTAGCTTACGATACTTTTTTTACGATCGTTGTAGGCAGTCAGATAGCACTTTTACCTCAATTGACCTTAAATCAGCGAGAAAGAGAAAAGATTCAAGGAATTAGCACGATATTTTATTTGCCGGCTAGCTTAATGGGATTCTTTATTCCAACCGCTTTATTAGCTGATCCTACAACAGAATCTGTTATGATTTTTCAAATAATCGTGATTATCTTGGCATTTTTTGGAATATTTCCTTACTTTCTTTTATACAGGTACATCCCAGAACATCAAGAACACATACCCGAGAAACGAGAAGGGCTCTGGAAATCCTTGAAACTTGCATCAAAAAATCAATCTTTTTTAATCTACGTGATTTATGATGGAATAACTGTATTTATTTTAAATTTATTAATAACAACATTACCTTTTTATATTACTTGGGTGTTAGCTCCTATAGAAGGATTTAACATCCTTTTATTTTTGATTGGACCAATTATATGTTTCATTATATCAGTTAAAATGACTTTTTATCTTTCTAAAAAATATTCTACAAAAGCTTCTTTGAGTTATTATTTTGGTATATCAATTATTGGATATTTTTTTACATTTTTTGCCGGAATTTTAGGTAATTGGGTGTTGATCAGTATGGGTTTCTCAATTATAATGCTAGGTTTTGCGGGCGACTTTATCCAACATGAACCAATGCGTTCTGATACTATAGACTATGATTTCTGGAAAATTTCAGGTGAAAGAAGAGAAGGTCTTTATACAGGAATCGGAGCACTATTTAGTAAACCAATGATTAGTGTGGCGTTAATAACCCCGACTACTCTAATGACATTATTTGGATTAATTTCTGTAGGGGGTAATCTTGTAGCAACACAAGGTATGGCAATGGCCTCATTAAGCTTGAATATAGCACTTGGGCTTATTCCAGGATTAGTAAGTTTGATTGGTTTTATTATATGGGTAAAATTTTACCCTTTAACAAAAGATATTGTAATTCAAATGAAAAAGGAATTACATATCATCCACGAGCAAAGGAGAAAAGGTATAAAATAACCCTATTTGATCATGTTGAGGAAAAGAATTAACGCTAAGAAAGGAGATGTCATACTAACTTCGAATTATCCATTAACTTACCAAGTTGTTAGTGTATTTGGAGGGTATTGGGGTCATTGTGGGATGATAATGGATGATAAGGGAACAACTATTAGACATTGTAATTTTCACATGGATCAAGTAAAGATGGAATGGAATATTATATTTGGTGTTAAAATTTTCCCTAAACGATTCATTCCAAGTAGTTTAAGCAATGGAATGCCTGGATTTATAACTCAAACAATTGATGAGGCTTTTTTCGGTAAAAATCCTGATTTTTTTATTGAAAATGGATTTGTTCTAAAACCATTACCAGAAAACGAAGAAAAATATAGGCCACTTCTTCATGAAGTTGCTGATAAAATGGCTGATTTAGATGGATATTACCGGTTAAATTCATATATGCATTTAGACCAGCAAGATAATTCAAATCAAAGAAGACTTGGGAGGGGTACGGCATGCACAGCCGCAATCTATTTTGCCCATAAATTCTGCGGAAAGGAAATGAACCTCGCGGAAATATCAGCTGAAATGGTCAAAAAAGCTTCTAAAAATTTATACAATTATTTATGGACAATTGCCCTAGAAAAGTATGGAGTTGTAGGTAGTTCAATTCTGAAAGTAACTGATGTAGGGCGAAGAATGGGAAATCAAGTGGTTAACACCTATTTAGCAGATAGATCATCTGATATGACTGATTGGTGGAAACATAATATTAGATCAACGATCAATATTGCCCCTGATCACTTGCTTCCAAGAGAAGTTAAAAATCCAGATGGTAATGATGTAGGTGTTCAAGATGAAAACTCCTCTTATTATGGTGAAATTATTCCGATTATAATAAGTGAGATATCATAATGATGATATTCAAGTTAAAATTATTTTATTTAATTTTTTCTACTTTTGTATGAACATTTTTTAACTTTAAATTAATTTTATCAAATGACAAATACCACAAAATTTCATTAAATAGCGTTCCAGAATTTGATCATTTTTTCCTTTTTTTCCTAATTCTCCACCCAATTTAAAAAAATGCAGAAAATATAATACTTTTTACACTATATTAAAACAATTCTCTGAAAGAATGATTAATCCGTGAAATTATTCTAACTTACACCAGATTAATCAACTTTACAATTCTGAATTTTGTCGCGAAATTTTTTTCATTTTTTTCTTGGAATTTTTCTGAATATACCAAAATCTTTAAATATATGAAAGCTGTTTTCTTTATTATACAACATTAAAAATTTTAAATACCTATTAAAAATTAATTTGTGGAGGAATGAAAAAAAATGTCTGATTATATTTCCTGGAGTCCAATTCGAAGGTTAATGAAACACAATGGTGCTTTAATCGTAGCTCGAGACGCAGTCGATGAATTAGTTGACTGGATGGGCAAGAGTGCTGAAAGAATTACCAAAACTGCATTACAATTAACCAAACACTCCAAGAGAAAGAAAATTACTCGTGACGACATCTTACTCGCAATTAAATACTTTTAAACGTGAGTTATAACGTCAAAAACTTAATTTTTCTTTTTTTTTTAAATTTTATATGGTTCTAGTAAATTATTTCAATTTTATTTAACATAAAAGTTAAATATAATACAGAAATAAAAAGATATAATTGCTTTTATAGAATTATTATAAACCAGTCCTAAAAGATGAAAAAAATTAGATCAAAATCAATAATCTCAATTTGCTTTTTATTTTTACTTGGAATAACTATGGTTGTTCCTGTAAATGGAGCAACTGCAATCGTGTCTACAGAAGCAGATAAAGATAGTCATGTGAACTCTGCTGATGTAACAACTAATTACGGAGGAGAATATATGTTATATATTGGAGAATTAGATATTAATTCTTATGAAGCTTATTTGCATTTTACGTTCACTGATAAACCATTTAATTGGACAAAAGCATATATAATAATTGATGTTATGGCAATTTATATGACAGCTTCTATTAATCTTATTGTTAGTTTAATAAGCGATAGTTGGACAGAGACAGGAATTACTTGGTTAAATAAACCTGATCATAGGCAAGTAATTACCACGCTTTCGGTGTCTGAAGTGAAAGTCTACTGGATTGATGTGAGTAGTTTTATATCTGGGACGGACATTTCTATTTGTATCAATGCTTCTTCTCCTGCAGGTGGATCTGTTATGGCAAGATCAAGAGAGGACGTGGGTCACCCACTTACTCCCTGCCCCCAGTTAGTTTGGATTTATGAAGCATCTGATAGTGAAGGGCGCATTCCAAGTTATAACGTGATCATACTTGTATCTTCTATAATTGGAATAACATGTATCATCATAATTAAAAAAAAAAAGCTAAAAACATTAAGAAAATAATTTTTTTTTAATTTAATAGAATTCAAATGAAGTATTAATCTATTTTTTACTTTAATTATTATTTATTTTGATAATAGAGATTTTTTGAGAAATAAGACATTTTTGAAGCATCATTAGAAATAGGATCTGAATGCTCATGCTTTTTGACAAATAAGAATTTATTTTTCTTTTTTTTTATGCTCCACGATAAAACTTCTTTTATGATTCCTTTTTGAACATCCCTACACCATTGAAGCTTACATGATTGCCTACAAAACACCAATTTTGGATTGGTTTGACAAATATTTTCATGAATATGACAATCAATTTTACATTTTCTAATTTTTTTCTTACAATAATCACAAATCATTAGCTAAATATTTCATTGATTATGAAGTTTAATATACAAATTTCTTGAAATTATTTAAACAAAAAACAAGCTTGATAGAAGCAGACTCAAAAATATTTACAATATAATTCGAACTTCATCTAAAAAATAAGTAACTTTGGTACTCGCGCCACATATTTTTCCAATAGCAATAATGAATAATTGCATTAATTTTTCTTTCTCGTTTATCGGTTTAATGAAGTTTCCATCAAATATCAATATAAATTCATTCATTATGGTTTTCAAAAGCTCTACTATTTTCTTTCTATTTGCAGTTTTCTCGCTTTTTATTACGAATAAAATGCCTTTGACCTTATCTTGAAGTGTAAATATGACACTATTGCCTATTTCGACAGAACTAATCTCATCTTCACCCAAACTTCGTGCAAGAGATTTAACTAATGAAAGAAAATCGGATAAAGCTTCAGGATGATAGATTTGGGTGTTTTGAACTTTAAATTCTTGAACATAAATAAGCTTGCGTTCGCTATTAAAGATGTATATGTTTTCTAGTCCTTCTATGTTCTTCATGATATAATTTATTTAATGATTAAAATAACTATTCAATTATTTAATGCTATAAATTTAGAATTATTTACCTTCTTAATATATTAAGTCTTTAGATCTGATAAATAATCAATATTTATGAAATCATAATGTTCAATAAAATTAAAAATTTGTTAATATAGGGAGATTAATGTGTTTATTTTTGAAAAAAATGAGACATGTTCGTGGTATCCTCTATAACAATTAAAAAAAAGATATCGATTTATATATCATAATTCAGTTTTTACTGTTGTAAAATGATGTTTTTTTAATTTTTAAAAATTCAATGTCTTTTTCACGGGGTTTTACACATGGGTCTTTATACTAAGAAAACTCAAAATAATCATAAAAACACGAAGAATGAAGATCTTTTCTTCGAAGAGTATGAAGAAAGAGCTTGTTGTGTAGAACCCGAAATAGGTGAAGAGGATGGTTATTATGTGTGCATGAATTGTGGTTTTATTCATTCTAAAATTTTTGAAAGCTCTCCAAGAAGGGCATATACTCCCCAAGATAAAAGAAATCGACAGATTCATGAAGTAGTGCGAACAAATATAGGACCTAGAACTGTCATTAGGGGTAGGAGAGATGCATCGGGAGGGTTATTAACATCTGATGTTGCTTCTAAATTTGCACGCTTATCAAAGATCCAAAATTCTATTTTTGATTCTTTTGAAAGAAACTTAAAAATAGCAGTTCCACTTTTAGAAAATGTTAGAGAAAGATTACATATTCCTAAAGTTGTCGCTAGAAATGCGCTCAACATATATCAATGTGTTGTGAAACAGAAGCTAACGATTGGTCGCAGTATAGAATCATTATTATCTGCCTCAATGTTTGCTGCCATGCGCATAAATTCGATTCCATTGACAATGGATGAAATATTAGAAATTACTAAAATTCCTAAGAAGCAATGTGTCAAGAATTTCAAGTTAATCCAATTAAAAGTATTGCCTAATCTAAACTTCAAAGTCAAGACCCTAGATCCTGATATGTATATTGACAGGTTTGTAAATGATTTAAAATTACCAATGGAATGCAGGAATTACGCGGTAAAATTACTTAATGAGGCAAAAGATAGAGGCTATAACATTTCAGGTAAGGATCCTAAAGGATTAGCAGCTGCCTTAATTTATACTGCTTCAAAAGTATGTGGTGAAAAAAGAACCCAACGTGAAATTTGTGATATATCTCAAATCACCCAATTGACTTTAAGGAAACGTAGGACCGAGTTATCCAAATATATAGTCGTTTAAACAGAGAAAAAAATCGAATTCCTAAATTTTAATTGTTAATATTAATTTTTACAAAAGAGAATCACTAATTCTATCAGTGAATGTTTAATGAAAGAAATATTTCCTGGGATTTTTTTGATAACAGAGAAAGGAGCATTTGGAGTAATAAAACCGCCATTAAATATATATATAATTGCAGGAGAACAAGGATTAATTTATGATGCTGGTTATGGTAAAAGAAATGCTGTTAAGTATCTCATTAAGGAAATTAATAAAATTAAAACAAATTATAATAATCAAAATAAGGACTTTAATCTTGTTCGAATAATTCCTAGTCATGCACATCCAGACCATTTTTCAGGACTGAAAAAAATTAGAGACAAATTAGATGTTAAAGTGGCGATCACGCAAAAAATGGCTGAAATCGTGAGTGACAAACTTGCTTTTTATAAATCATTTGAAGATACTCACGAAGATTATTTCCTGATTCAAAAAAAAAGGAAAAAAGAGAGCATTGGCATTAAATTAAGGAGATTTATTACAAGAACATTCTACAGGCGCGGTTATGGGGTTGCTTACATCAATAATCCTGATGAAATCATCGAGGAAAACATCGAATTTGTCATAAATAATGATAAATGGAAAGTTTTGCATACACCTGGACATTCAATAGATCATATTTCACTTTATAATGAAAAAAAGGGTATATTACTTGCGGGAGACAATATCTTGAGGACTAAAACAACGTGGTTAGGTCCTCCAGGTAGTAACATTCAAGATTATCTTAATTCCCTTAAAAAAATTCATGAGTTACCAAAACTAGAAATAATTCTTCCTTCTCATGGTAGTCACATTGAAAATCCTAAAGAAAGAATAGAAGAAATTATATCTCATCGTAATAATAGGACACAACAGGTTTTAGATATGATTAATGAGTTTTCAGATATAGGAATTACACTAAAAGATATTATTCGAAATTTATATCCCAAACATTCTCGATTTATGCATAATGTAGCACGTGGATGGGTATGCCTTACATTAAAAATGTTGGAAGATGAGAAATTAATTAGGAAAGAAATAAGCAGAATTAATAGAGAATATCAATTCTTTCCAATGATGTAGTTATATTTTATAACAATAATTTTATTTCTAATTTTAAAATTCTTAGGAAATCTAAAATTTCCCTTAAAAGAATAAGATATAGAATTAAATTTGTAATACGCTTTAATATCTTGGATGCATTACCATATAACATTTTTTTTTTCATGACTATGATATTACTTCTTTTTAATCATAGTCATTTTTTTTTTAAAATAGATTAAAAAATCTAAAGGGATATAGTATTTTAAATAATTTATTCTAGA
>JBHLME010000124.1:0-13146 GCA_048938445.1 Promethearchaeota archaeon
CCAGCAGGATTTTGATGTAGAAAAAATTTTGTCCATTGTGTCCTTAAAAGCGGATATTCATTTTCATAACGCCACTTTCCCGTACCATTATCGTAGATCGCTACTGGAGGATCGTCCATAATTTTTGTGTCTATACCTTTAAGCCAGTAATCAAACCATCTGAGTATTTCTTGGTTAATCCCCAAGTTTAAATCGACAAATAACATGTACATCACTGGAGCCTCTGGTAATACCATTAGTTTTTTTGTACTCTTGATTTTTGACCACGTAATAAGTTGTGAAGTTGTATGGATGTAGGTATGGGCTGCAATTACGCAGAATACGGGTACCTCAAGCTCATCAACACGCCTATCAGCACTTCTTTCCCAGTAATATGGTCCATCTTCAGGATAAAAATACCAAGCACCAAGCCCATCGCCTGGTTGTTCCTTTCCGGGAACATTACTCGGCCATGCACAACTTTTAAGCGTCATTATTCCCCACATGTGCATAAAAGAAGAATTATAGAGTCCTCCCTGGTAGATAGCATTTCTGTATATATCAGTCATGCCATTAACGGGGACAATGCATTTAAGATGAGGGGGCTTCTGGCCTGCTACATAATATTGACTCATAGCAAGATAGGAACACCCCAACATGCCTACATTTCCATCACACCATGGCTGTTTGGCGATCCATTCCACAATATCATATCCATCTTGTTGTTCCAATTCATCACCGAAGCTATACTTTCCTTGTGATAAGCCACTACCTCTTACTTGAGCATTGACTATTATATATCCTTTAGGAACATAGAAACTAACATTGCCAACTTCCATTAATAATTCCTTTTTATATGGTGCTATCGACAGGATCACCGGCCATGGACCATCTCCCTCTGCTGGCTTGTATACATCCATTGCAATCTTTATACTATCTCGCATCGTCGCATAATGATTTTTTTCAAGTAAAACCCCTGGAGGAGTTTCCCATGGATATATTATATTATCAAATTTTTCTTTCAAAATTATTTCCCCTCTTTTTTTTATTTATTTTTTAAATAAAAAAATGCCTTCTTTTATTTATTTTAGATACTGCTATACAAATTAAAAATATACTATATTTTTCGTATTAAATATTGTATAGCTGTAATTAATATAAAAAGGAGTATTGCTCCCTTAAATAGTTTATGAAATACTTTATAAAATGAATTAAAATAACTGTTGAATGGATACTTAATATTTTAATGAGTAATAAATAAGAAGAGAAATTATATTAACAGAGATTTTAAGGTATAATGAAGTCTAATTGGATTATAATAATAATATTTAATACTTGAAATTTTTTTTTGAATCCGGGGTTATTTATTTTTCACAACTTTTTTATGAGTCATTTTTATAAAGCATATAATCATCGATATTATTGATCGTTGGTTTAGTGGGATTTTATGTTGCTCAATATTACTTCTTTGTAGCTATTAATCCTACAATCTTTGAGGTGATATTAATAGGTTTGATAAATGGTCTTTTAATTCTTTTTGATTTAATTTTACTTCTTCTATTAAGTTTCAATTTTGATTAAATCATTTTAAAATATTAATTAATAAGAATATTGTAGAATATTGTTTATTCTTTAAATATTCAACTCCTTAAAGACTTACCATTTTAAGTTGCGATTTTTTATTTTTAATGCAAGATTGAAGTTAAAATAATACATTATTCAATATATTAAATCAAAATTTACGTATATATGTAAAATAATACACATTTTCGATCTTCGATTTTCGATACATTTAAATATATTGTTCGATTTATGATATATTGTAAATAAAACTTTTTAAAATTTACATCAGAGCATAAAATAAATATAAGAGGAAATTTAATTTGATGGAAGTAATACAAATTGATAAGGACTATGTAAGAGATATTCTTGATGAATATAAGAGGGCAATTGACATCCTTGGATTGGCAGAGATTCTCCCATTAGAAGATCATAAACAAAAAATTGATAGAATTAAAAAACTTGAACAATCTATTTTCAAACAATTAAAAACAATTATAGAAATAGTGTGAGTGTGGAAATTATATGTTTTTCGGCAAGCGTTTCATGGGTCACGGAATGTCTGAACATCTATCAGGATTGGATGTATTAGTACTCTCAATCATAAAAAATAATCCAAAAATATCTGGTTATGATATAAGTCAAAAAATTAATGAAAAATTTAAGGGGATGTATAAAGCATCGGCAGGCACCATATATCCCCTTTTAAATCGTCTCATGGAGAAAAAATATCTGCAAGCAGAAGAAATTTTAGAACATAATCGTCAAAAGAAGATTTATGTTGTAACTGAAGAGGGTATTGAAAGATTGAAGGAGGTATTAGAGGGCAATTTACGTCATTCAATTGATACTTTAGGTGATTTTGTCAAAACAGTAATAAAGGCATTTCCAGTAAGAGTGAATTTCGATGATTGTTTTTGTGGATGGCCATCACAAGATATGACTGAAGAAATCGAAATAGATGAGGAAATGTATACATTAGAAAACATTGAAAAAGTAAAGAGAATTCTTGAACGATTAGAGGTCGCAAAAAAGAGACATCAGAGAAGAGTGAAACGCATAACTAAACAAATTGAAAAATATAATCAAATCCTGGGAAATTTAGAAGAAGGCCGAAAAAAAGCAAAACCAATAGAGATCGTTGATGATGATGAAGAATTTGATAATTTTTAAAAAAGAAAAATGTTCTACAATATCTTTAAAATAATAGAAATATAGTGAAATACAAAAAAAGAGGTAAAAAAAATGTGTAATGAGAATTTTTATGGTAGCACGGGTAGTAGGTCACATAAAACCGGGCATCATAAGCACGGACACCCTGAATTTTTATTTGGTGCTTGTTCACCATTCATGGGTAATGAATTTAAAGCAATAGGACACATGGTACGTAATTGCTTGGGTGGTTTTATGGAACAATATAAAGGGTGGGTTCCATATAACCTAGAAGACAAGGGGGACCATTACCTGATATTAGTCCCATTATCAGGTCGCACAAAAGAAGAAGTAAAGGTTTCATTAATAAATAATACCTTAAATATCACTGCTGAGAAACCCCAATTTACTGAAGAAGAGGAAAAAAGTAAAAAACAAGAAATTCCGTTCATTAAAAACTTCTTCGCATTTGTTGACGTGAATCTTGATATTCCTTTACCAGCGGATGCCAATAATGAAGCAATTAAATCAATAATGCAAAATGGGCTGCTAAAAGTAAAAGTAGGTAAAAAACCACCAAGGAACATAAATATCAATGAAGAACAAAATAATTAAATGAAAATAAGCGGAGCGCTTTAGAACTAAATATTGCATCTATGGGAAGTTGCGAAACTTAAAATTCTAAAGCACACCAATTATTGTATTTTTTTTTTCTTTTTATATTTTTTAATTTACATATTTCTGATTTTTAAAAGATTTTTTTTTGTATTTTAAATTTTACTAATTAATCGTTAAAACATACTATATCGATTTTCATAGGGTATAACCCTATAAATTTAAATAAACAAAATTGCATTGTTACACTTAGTAATGGCTGAAGATAAAATGGGACAAGATATTGATTCAGAAAACATTGACTTAATCATTAATGATTTGAAAAACTCTTTCGATAATCTTGAACACGGTAATCTTGACCAAACACAAGGTTTTCAATTAAAACTAGCAAAAACTATAGCTTCACTAAGACAATTAAAAGTTTCAAAAATCGAAGATAATACTCTCATATCGAATAGGGAAGATGATGAAACTTCAAAAAATTTTCTTTTAAATCAATTAGATTATTTTCTTTACTTATTAGAACAGCTAGATGGTTCTGGTGCTGAAACTCAAAGAAAAAAGTTTGATCTCATAATGAAAATTGCCAAGCTAAGAGAGAAGATTAGGGAATTCTAAATAAAGAAAAAGAAATTAAATTAGTAGATATTTATTTTCATATAGGGCTTTAAAATGCTTTTTAAGCTTTTTTACGTTTTCTAAATTATAATTATTTTTATCAATTATAATCGCAACCATTCTTTTATAAAATAATTTCTGTTCTGGAATATGATAAAATCCCACTTCTATAATTAATGCAAGCATGGCAAAAAGAGATAACCATTCAGAAAATACTGCGATTCTAGAATCCAAATCAATAGAAAACGCGGGAACAATTGAAATAATTAAATGAAAGCATAAAAATCCCGTCGTGATGAGAGCAAATAAAGCCTGAACTTTTTTGCTGCCTTTGGTTATTAATATTAAGACTGCATACAAAATACTTGATAATAGCCCACTAATAAAAAAAGTAAATGCAGCTATTGAATGAAGAATTACTATTTCATAGGGAAATAATGCTACAAGGAATAGCCCTAAACAAGTTCCAATAGTTGATAGAAAAAATAGATCTGTTAAAATCTTTTTTGCACCTCTTTTCCTAAAGTCTTTTATAAAGTACATGTAGAATAAAAATAAAAGAACACTTGTTATGCAAATTCCTGCATTAAATATAATGTTAGAGCCGTTTGGACCCGCTCCCAAATGGCTAATCCAATGAGTAAATAATGAAAAAGAGGGATCTACTGAAATATATAAAATGAATGAGATCAATAAAGCAGTTAAACTATTAATTACTGCTGCAAAGCCAAAGGAGGTTGCTGGAACGACTTTATATATCGGTTCCATACGTTCTAGGAAGGTTTCAATTATATTATCAAAAAAACCTAATTTATAACATACATTCATAAATATTTATAATCTTTTTTTTAAATTTAGGAAGGATGCAAAAAAAATAAATTTAGCTAATTCAGTTCTATAAAATTTTAGAAATAAATTATGTTTGATTATATAATTAAATCATTAAAGAAAGAAAAAGAAAATCAAATTAATATATGTTTTTTATGATGAAGAGATTTAATAAACTTTCTTAGTTTCATAATATTGCTATTATTTAATTTATGATTATTATCAATCACGTGATTAGCTAATTGTTTATAAAATAATTTTTTTTCCGTAATATGATAAAAACCAGTTTCTATGATTAATACGATCATTGCAAAAAGTGTCAACCATTCAGAGAATACTGCAATTCCAATGTATAATTCAGAAGAGAATGCTATCATGATTGAACTAATTAAATGAAAGAAAAAAAATCCTGAAACGATAAATGCAAATATTGCTTGTATTTTATGAGTCCCTTTGGTAGTCAATATAATAATAGCATATAAACTACATGATATGAGACCACTAAAAAAGAAAATAAAAGCAGCAGTTGAATGAAGATATACTATATCATAGGGAAAAAATGCTACAAATAATAATCCCAAAGTTGTACCAATTGATGATATAAAAAAAACATCAAGCAAATATTTGTTTGCTCCTTTTTTTCTAAATTCTTTTATAAAATACATGTAAAAAAGGAATAAAAGAAAACTAGTAATGCTAATTCCTATATTAAATACTATATTTGAGCCATTTGGACCCGCTCCCAAATGACTAATCCAATGGGTAAATATTGTAAATGTAGGATCAACTGAAATATATAAAATGAATGATATTATGACCGCGAGAGATGCAACAGTTGCTCCAAAAAACCCAAAAGAATTCCCTGGGACAACTTGAAATATTGGATCAATGTGATTGAGAAAATCATCAATCTTTTCATCAAAAACATCGAAAATTTCATAATCACTCATATTTTCATCACCCCTAAAATTTGGATATCATATAATTACCCATATCCATCCAAAACAAGAAAATTTACCTTGAAAAATTCTTCCTTTTTAAAGTATAAGGAGTTGCGACAATACGAACAATTAGAAAGTAAGTTAAAAATATTAACAAAAATGGAATATTTTAAAAATAAATCATAATACGGCTACAAATTGAATAGCCCTTATAAAATATAAATTAGGTAATTAGATTTTAATATAAAGAAAAAGATATTATAATTTATTAAATGATTCTTCGAGGAAAACGACCCCAAATAGGGCCAGGGATCCCTCCCGGAAACCTACGGCCAAAAGGGCGCCCGAAACCACCAATAAATGCATTCCTTCCGTGATGATCATGTAAAGTATTATCAATACTAAGCACAAATCCCAATAATATACGCCGGTCTGTTTGATTATCATGAATTCTTAAAGCATAGGTATCCTTGTAATCAAATAATCCACCTAAAAATATATCTCTCCAGCGATCTGCTTTTTCTATTTCTGCTACAAGTTTGCCTGTGGCACACTCCGTAACTTTAAAAGACCATCCAAAAAAATTCCCGTCAGCTTCATACCATCTATTTCCAAATGGATCTTCCAAAAAGAATTTGTTGCGAAAGAATGTCAATATTTTTTTCTTAATACGAGCGATAACATTACCTTCTGGATCCATTAAAGTTTGAGCTTCTCTAGCGCTTAAGATCTTTTCATGTATCACTGCTGCGACGGTCCCATCTGTTTCTTGTAGTTCAACTCTCCTTCTCACACTGAAGATCTTTCGATTCATCTTACCAACTAAATACCCTTGTTCATCCAGGATATCTCCAAATCCCATATCCCAAACTGTCTCTTTAATGATATAATAATTACGATTAATATCAAACAAGTTTCCTGATGCAATAGGTCTTGAAGTTTGTTGTTGTACCATTGCATTATTAGACATGTTATCTTGGGATTCTGAACTTGAAGGTAAAGTCGGTAGTTTAGCACCACATTTTTCACAATAGAAAATATTTTCTTTTTCTGGAATTTGGGCTCCACATTCAGTACAATATATTATAATTCACTTCTTTTTTAATAGTATTCAATTAATATTTAATTAAGAAATAAAAACTTTCTCTTATAAAGGTTTTATAGTCCAGTTACTGATTATTGAATTTTAAGGTATATTATGCTTATATTACATTGAATTAAATGATTAGAAGTCATTTTCTAATTATAAAAATAAATGTCAAAATGGGGTTTTACAACTAGACATGAAACTCATCACATGCCATATACCTGAAGCTTACATTTCTGGAATAGAGGAATTAGTTAGCCAGAACATGTATCCGAACCGATCGGAGGTGATTCGCGTAGCGATACGCGATTTATTAAAAAGTGAACTAAGCACAATCCTCCGCAAGGAATAATCATTTTATTTTTTTCTCTTTTTTTTAATGAATTTTTCCTAAGAAAGATTAAATCTACTCATATATCAAAATTTTTTTTCGAGTGAACATTTTTAATTTTAATGAGTGTATTACCCGAAGATTTCAAGTATATAGATGCACACTGCCACTTTTTTCCACCGCAAATAATGAAATCAATCTGGAAATTTTTTGAGAAATGTGATGAAAAGGGTAATGTCACACAATGGCCGATCAACTACAAGTTAAAACCAGAAAATTGCGTAAAATTTTTACATGAGCATCAAGTGGATGCATTTACGACGTATAATTATGCCCATAAAGCAGGAATTGCAGAATTCATTAATGAATGGATAAATGAATTTGTAAAAATTCATCAAAATGCGATTCCCTTTGGGTGCGTATGGCCAGAAGATGATAATCGCATTGATTACATCAATAAAATTTTTGAAAAGTATAATTTTAAGGGAATAAAGATTCAATTATTAGTCCAAAACTTTTATCCTGCTGATGAACGCATGGATTGTATTTATGACTTGATACTTGATAAAGGTAAATGGATTTGTTTTCACGTGGGTACAGCACCTTATCCTAATAAATATGTAGGATACAAGCACTTTATTAAGTTTTTAAAAAAATATCCGGACATAAATATTATTGTAGCCCACATGGGTGCATTTGAATACAAGAAATTCATGAACTTGCTCGACTTACATGAAAATCTATATTTGGATACGACGATGATATACATTCCAAATAATATATTTCCAGAGAGGAAATCAAAACGACCTAAAGAAGAAGAGTTAATTACTTACCAAGATCGAATCCTTTATGGTTCTGATTTTCCAAATATTCCTTATGATTATCAATGTTCAAGGGAAGGACTCTTAAAAATGGATTTACCTAGAGAGGTTTATGAGAAAATTTTTTATAAAAATGCAAAAAGAATATTTGATTTACATTAGAGATTAATAAAACATAATTAAATTGAAGATGAGATATGAGAGAAGTAAGTAAAGACGACAAGTTATTCTATTTCGAGAAAAGTTTCTTTACCCTTGATGGTTTATGGATGATAGAAACGGAAAAAATTACAGATTGGGAAACAGCATTAAAAATCGATGCGAAAGTATGGATCCGGTTAATGAGAATAATCATACATCGCATTAGAAAATATTTAAACATAGAAACTAATTCTTTAAAAGATTTAATAAATATTCTCACATTTAGATGGAGCGTCGAGGGTTGGGATTATGATATAGAAAAAAACGAAGAAAATCAAGCAATTATAAAAATCAATAATTGTCCTTATAACTCTATAATGAAGAGAAATCCAGAAAGGCATGAGAAAATACCATTAATATGTAAAGAAATGTGCTTACCCTTTTATAGCGAAATTGCTAAAGAATTTAATCCTGAAATTAAAATAGAACGTTCAAAATATATGGGATTAGGTGATGATAAATGCGATTTCCATTTCAAGATTTGATGATGCAAATTATTTTCTTATAAAACTAATTTGAATTTTTAATAATTTTTTATTATCTAATTTAATACTTCCTATGATAATTTCATTAGCATACAAAATTTTGTGAGCTTCATTCTTTAAATCTTTCATCTAGACACTAAATTGTAATGGATTTTTAGGATTTAAATTAGAATTTTAAGAAGAATTATTAAAGGAGTTCTAGAAAATCTGCAGATTCTGAGACCATTTTTATCTTCACACCAAAATACATTTCAAGAATATTCATCAAAAATTTTAAATATACCAAATCTAAATCTATTTTAAATCTATCCTTTAAAAAATTTAAAATAACTTTGGAATTTAATCGACCTTTTTCTTCATTATCCCTCGCAAGTTCCTCTATTCCTTTCGTTAACCGAAATGATTTGTACAATTCATTCTTGATTATTATGAGGGAAGACTTAGCATCCATTTCAGAATAAAACTTTTGAACAATAATACTTTCGATTTTTGACTGTTTTGGATCAATAGTTTTATTCTTATCATATAAAATCTGATCTTTATCAAGTACTATCCAATCTTTATATGATGTTTTATTTTTTCTATAATATTGCCTTGAAAAAGTCTGTATTTCTAGTTTAAAGGATTCCTGTGTAATATATTTTAAAAACTCTAAAATAGTTTTCCCTATGAATTCCTCTTCAAAAAGAATTACCATTCTTTTACCAAAAAAAATTCCCCTAAGAATATTGATTAATAATGTAGGGAGTAGATTTATTTTCACAATATCAACATCGAAATTAATTTTTTTTTCTTTATCGATATCCTCAAACGCTACTGTAGGAATTTTTATTTTAAAATCGGCAGTAAAAATATCTCTGAGAGCAAGGTTTCTATCTACATAGGCTACAAGTGAGTGTGGGCAAATAAATCCTTCTGAGAGATTGATTGATGTTATACCTCGAGGAGAGTTTTTAAAAGGATATTCTTCAACTTGTAAAACCCCGTGCCCCCCACAAGTCGGGCATCGAATCTTGATATCTACAATTCTTTTAGTATTCATTTATTTAGAGTTTTATTTTGTGTCTATTATAAAAAAAATATTTATTTTTATTCAAATTAAAATTAGTTTTCTTCAATTTTTAATAGTTTCTTGACGAATTTTGGCATGAACATTCCAATATAGAATGATATTGATCCAATCATTATATAAGTTCTTACTATAGCTTGTAAAATTACATTGTCTGATACTAAAACATCACCTATACTTCCTGTTAGATAAGTAAAAAATGCAAAAATCAAGAATAAAGATTTCAAACGAGTTTCCTTATTTGAAGATTTTCGAGAGTCTCGGGCAAATAAGAATCCTGATATCACAATTGAAAAATTGATAAATAATAAATAAGCAGTAGGTATAAGCTCATAATCTGTATTGAAACCTTCTGATTTTCCTATTAGCGTTGGATTAAATATTAAACCAACAATTAGAAAGATGTTGTATGAAATCATAATAATAGAATAAATTATTGCTAGTATCTTTCGCTTGTCCTTGAGAATCATTTCTGTTAAACCATAAATCCATGCAATCATAAAAAATGGAATGAAAAAAGTAGAGAGAAACATATAGAGCTGATCTGGTATCGTGTATCGAGTGATTAATGCATAAATAAACGATGTTGTAGTTCCCCACCAAGGTTGATAGAAACCACACCATGCAAAACCCCAGAAAAGAAAAAGTTTCGACTTATATTTGCGATACTTTAGCATTATGAGTATTCCGATAACCAATCCTACTATTGATATAAGTAAGGCATTTAAACCACTAATAAAATTTTCAGGCGTTATGATTATTTCATCCATTATTAGTCACTCATTAAAAATTTCTAATCGAAATTAATTCTTTTAAAATATATACAAAATAATGTATTTATAAATTTTTTATTATTAAGGAAACGGGGCATGATTATTTTTACAAAAAGCAAGATCAATATCACAGGTATTTATCACATAAATACGATATGAAAAAATTATCAAATACAAGATTCGTTATAGAACTATTTACTTGAATTTTTGATGAAATACAGTCAAATAAATAGTTAATAAAAATTTTAGAGAAAAGATCTTCTTTTATATGATCTTCCAAATACCGTGTTTAGCTTGACTTGTATGAAAATCTTTATTTGGACACAAGGATGATATACATTCCAATAATAACTTTTCTGAGAGGAAATCAAACCAACCAAAAGGAGAAGAGTTAAGGATTAGATGTTAATACATGCGATTTCCATTTCAAGGTATAATCGTTTAAATCATCTTTTTATAAAACTTATTAAGATTTTTAGTAGTTTTTTATTATCTATTTTCACATTTCCCATGATAATTTCATAATCATCTATTACTTTCCGAGCCTCATTCTTCATATCTCGATATACATCTAAAAAATCCCTCACTTCAAGATTATATTCTTCCCATCGTTTTACTACCTTATCAATACAAATAACAACATCTTGAGCCCCTTTCATATTCCATAGACTTGTAATCAAAGAATCTCTGAACTCGTCATTTGGTATCTCGGGTAAGAAAGCATCAATAAAGCTTTTTGCTATATCCTTTCCAAAAGGATTTAAGGATTCGAAATTTCCAATCCATTCACGATCTAACATGAGAATCGCTTCATTAATTACTTCATGCTCGTCTATATAAATCTCAATATCAATATGATCTTGAAAACCTCCCGGTTTGAGCATAATAGCATTTTTTGATGATTTTGTGGTGCTAATTTCGTGTAAATTAAAAAAAGTATAAAACTCCGTCTTTTTAAATCCTGAAAACTTAAGTTTTTTATTAACTTTTTATCACCCTACTCTTCCCTTTTTTCTGGAAATTTATTGACATAACACTTAGCGGGAAAATTATTCGGAAGCGCGGCCAAACATCGATTACATGAAATACAAGAAACCTTATCGATTTTTTTCTCTTTAATGTTTTTTACAAGCAAAGGATCTCTAATAAAAGGACGACACATTGAAATAAAATCAGCATGTTTATTTTCTAATGTATCTTCCATGAGCGAAACAGTTCGAAATCCGCCTACAACAATTAATGGAATGTTGTTTAGAACAGGTTTAATAATTTTTGCTGCCTCTAGATTATAACGTTCTACTAGATCAAATTTTCCAACCATTTGATTGAATATTTGTTCACCTATTGGTTTTATATGGTTTGGAAGAAATTGTGTAATTTCCTTTACAGGAACATCTCCACGACACATGCTAAACATTGAATGACCTGTATCTCCGCAACTTATTTCTAAAGCATCAATTCCCAGATCAACTAACCATTTTGAATATTTTACTGCTAAGTTAGGAGTAACTCCTTCTTTAGGAGTATGATCATGGGTATTCAATTTGACAAATAATGGAAAATCCTTGGGAACTACTTTTTTGACTTCTATAACAATTTCTTTTAGATATCGAAAATGATTTTCATCAGATCCACTCCATTCATCCTTTCTTCGATTGTAAAAAGGAGATATAAACTGATTAATAAGATAACCATGTGCGGCATGTAATTGAATGGCATCAGCACCCGCCAAAACAGCTCGCCGGGCTGCTAAAGAAAAGTCTGATATTGAATCATATATCTGCTCTTCTGTCATTTCTTCTGGTTTGCTCATTGTTGTAGGATTCATCACTCTTTTTGATGGTCCAATTGGAGTAGTTCCTATAACTCTCTCTGATGCGTGTAATCCTCCATGTGCAATTTGGAATGCGACTTTCCCATATTCTTGATGAATCGCATCTACCATTTTTTTCAGTCCGGGAATCATATCATCGCTATGGATTCCAGTTTGATGTTTAAAAATTCTTCCAAAAGGATGAATATACATATAACCCGGTATGATGAGCCCGACTTCTCCTTTTGCTAGAGTTTTTAATGTTTTAATAAGTGAATCTGTTACTTGTCCACTCGTTTTAGCCATTGCTTCACAAGTTGCCGAACGAACAAAACGATTCTTTACCTCCATTATTCCAATTTTCATTGGTTCAAATAAAATTGACATTTAATTCGCCTTGTAACTTTATTAATTATTGATAGAAAAGATGATAAATTAAATATCAACATAAATTAAAAATATTTAGATCATAATTATAGGGATATATCTTCAGATATTCCGAATAATATCAATTTCTAGATGATCCTTTATTATTTTTTCAAATGAAAGTATAGAGAAATCACATTTGAATTTTAAAAAAACAATAAAAAAATTTTTCTGATTAGCGGAAGATCGGTGGTAAATGCTGTAAATAGTCTTTACCCATTATAGCATTTGCACAAATAAACCCAGAATGGGTAGCAGCTTCAATTCCTCCTTCATTAATGCGCTTTCCATATGTATCTCCAGCAAAATATAGTCCCTCGATAGTTGGACATTTTACATCCACCCACTCGTCCTCTGGGTGCCTCCACAGTATACATGTATCTCCAACGGTGAATAAGATAAATTCCAGAGAATTTCTCCAACCAGGGAATGCAGTATCCAAAAACT